>NZ_LHVN01000033.1:0-288400 GCF_001269815.1 Pseudomonas sp. P1.31
CGAGCAGTTGCGACAGCTGCCGCGTGAATACGCGAGCTGCAATTTCGAGCGCTGCATTCCGCACAATGCGTCGCTGAACGCACTGCGCTGACTTTGTAGGAGTGAGCCTGCTCGCGATAGCGGTGTGTCATTCAGATAAATTTTGACTGATACACCGCTATCGCGAGCAGGCTCACTCCTACAGGGGATTGTGGTGTTTTCGGGTTACTGCTCGGTCTTCAAGCGATCGCGGAAGGCCTTTGGCGATATCCCCACCCGGCGCCGGAACAGGCGCGTGAAGTTGGTCGGATCAGAGAACCCCAACAACTCCGACATCTCATAAATGGTCATGCTGGTGTACGTCAGCAAACGCTTGGCTTCCAGTAACTGACGCTCGTGCATGATCTGCAACGCCGGTTGCCCCGCCAATTCACGGCACGTGCCATTAAGGTGCGACACCGAGATCCCCAGCCGATGCGCCAGATCCTCGACCTTCACGTGCTGACGGTAAGTCTCTTCCACCAACTGAATAAACCCGTTCAGGTATTCGCGTTGACGCTGCGGCCTTTGACTCGCGTTATGCCGCACGATTGCCTGGCGACTGACCCAGACCATGATCACGCTGACCAGCGAATGCATGAGCATTTCCCGCGCCGGTTGATGGCCGTTGTACTCGGCCTGCAACGCGGTGAATAAACTGTTGAGGTAATCGCCGTCCTTGCCCGCCGGATAATTCTCGGTCTGCGCCAAAGCGTGCACCGAGTCGCCCAGTTGCGCCTGCAAATGATTGATCAGCGGTGTGGCGAGGGTGACGATAAAGCCTTCAACGTCCTCGGAAAAACGAAAGCCATGCACCGATAACGGCGGCAAGACCTGAATCGCCGGGGTCTGCAACTGAGTGCGATGGCCTTCGATTTCAAGCTCTGCCTGACCTTTGAAAACGAAGAGTAACTGGCACAAATCGGCGTGGCGGTGGGGTTTGATTTCCCATTGATGTTCGCGGCTGCGGGAGGAAATGGTTTCACAGTGCAGCAAGTCAGGGGTCGGCCAATCCAGGCTTTCACCGTAGAGCTTGAACACTGGAATCGAAGGCAGGTCAGGCTTGTTCATCACTTCAATCCAGGCCTCGAGGTTTGCGGGCGATAATCGCACCGATTGGCAGAATGTACAGGTATCGGCTCAGTTTTCACCTTCAATTGACAGACCCGCAAGGGAAAAATGCAAGCACTCGATCCATAAAAATAAATCAGCGGCGATTGTCGCGCGAAGCTTGCGAGTCATAAAAACAATGAAAACGCTGAAAACCCAAGTTGTCATCATCGGTGCCGGCCCGTCCGGTTTGCTCCTCGGCCAGTTGCTGCACAACGCCGGCATCGACACCCTCATCCTCGAACGTCAGACACCCGATTATGTGCTCAGCCGCATCCGCGCCGGCGTGCTTGAACAAGGCATGGTAGAGCTGTTGCGTCAGGCTGGGGTGAGTCAGCGCATGGACGCTGAAGGGCTGGTTCACGGCGGTTTCGAACTGGCGCTCGACGGGCGTCAGGTGCACATCGATCTGCACGCGTTGACCGGCGGCAAGACCGTGATGATCTACGGCCAGACCGAAGTCACTCGCGACCTGATGGCCGCTCGTCGGGAGGCTGGCGCGCAGACAATTTATTCCGCGAGCAATGTCGTTCCCCACGGCATGAAAAGCGACGAAGCTTTTGTCACCTTCGAAAAGGACGGAGAAACCTGGCGCGTCGATTGCGATTACATCGCCGGATGCGATGGCTTCCATGGCGTCGCTCGGCAGTCGATTCCTGAGGATTGTCTGCAGGTGTTCGAACGGGTTTATCCGTTTGGCTGGCTGGGCATTCTCGCCGACACGCCGCCGGTGCATGACGAGTTGGTCTACGCCCGCCACGAGCGCGGTTTTGCCTTGTGCAGCATGCGTTCGGCGACGCGCACGCGTTACTACTTGCAGGTGCCGGCGGAAGAAAACGTCGCTGACTGGAGCGACCAGCGCTTCTGGGATGAACTGAAAAACCGCCTGCCAGTTGCACTGGCCGAGAAACTGGTCACCGGCCCTTCGATCGAAAAAAGCATCGCGCCGCTGCGCAGTTTTGTCGTTGAACCAATGCAATACGGGCGGATGTTTTTGGTCGGCGATGCCGCGCACATCGTCCCGCCCACCGGCGCCAAAGGTCTGAATCTGGCGGCAAGCGATGTCAGCACGCTGTTCAATATTCTGCTGAAGGTTTACCGCGAGGGGCGTAACGACCTGCTGGAGAAATACTCGGAGATCTGCCTGCGCCGCGTGTGGAAAGCCGAGCGGTTTTCCTGGTGGATGACTTCGATGTTGCACCGTTTTGATGATCACGATGCGTTCAGTCAGCGCATCAGTGCCTCGGAACTGGACTACTTTGTCAGTTCAGAAGCGGGCCGAAAAACTATTGCAGAAAATTACGTCGGACTTCCTTATGAGGCTATCGAATAGCCTGCTACCGACTTACACTGGCGAGCATCCCCGCTCGCCTGACGAACTGCGGGACTCTCACTGCCCGCAGGTTTTGCCCGTGACCAATCTCAATCACCCTGAAACGCCCAAACCGGCCATTCGCAGCGTGCTGGTGGCGCTGATGATGGCGATCTTTCTCGGTGCGCTGGATCAGACCATCGTCGCCGTGTCGATGCCGGCCATCTCCGCCCAATTCAAAGACGTCAGCCTGCTGGCCTGGGTGATTTCCGGCTACATGGTGGCGATGACTGTGGCGGTGCCGATCTACGGCAAGCTCGGCGACTTGTACGGGCGACGCAAACTGATGCTGTTCGGCATGGGCCTGTTCACCCTGGCCTCGCTGTTCTGCGGCATGGCGCAAAGCATGGAACAACTGGTGCTGGCGCGGATCCTTCAGGGCATCGGCGCCGGCGGGATGATTTCGGTGAGCCAGGCGATCATCGGCGACATCGTGCCGCCGCGCGAACGCGGACGTTATCAGGGTTACTTCAGCAGCATGTACGCGGTGGCCAGCGTCGCCGGGCCGGTGCTCGGTGGTTACATGACCGAATACCTGTCGTGGCGTTGGGTGTTTCTGATCAACCTGCCGTTGGGGCTTGGCGCTTACTGGGTCGCGCACCGCAACTTGCGCGGGCTGCCGATTCCGCAACGCAAACCGATCATCGATTATGTCGGCACCGTGCTGATGATCATCGGCCTGACCGCGCTGCTGTTGGGCATCACTCAGGTGGGTCAGGGTCATGCGTGGCGCAGCGCTGAAGTGCTCGGGTTGTTTGCCTGCGCGGTAGTGGTGCTGGCGATTTTCGTCTGGCACGAACGTCGGGCACGAGAGCCGTTGCTGCCGATGCACCTGTTCGCCAACCGTAATGCGCTGCTGTGCTGGTGCACGATTTTCTTCACCAGTTTCCAGGCGATTTCCTTGATCGTGCTGATGCCGTTGCGCTTTCAGAGCGTCACCGGCGCCGGCGCGGACAGTGCGGCGTTGCACTTGCTACCGCTGGCGATGGGTCTGCCGATCGGTGCGTACTTCGCCGGTCGCCGCACATCGGTGACCGGGCGCTACAAACCGCAAATTCTGACCGGCGCGATTCTGATGCCGATTGCCGTGCTGGGCATGGCCTTCAGTCCGCCTGAAGCCACATTGATCAGTGGATTGTTCATGTTGCTCTGCGGGATCGCCAGCGGCATGCAGTTCCCGACCTCGCTGGTCGGCACGCAGAACTCGGTGGAACAACGCGACATCGGCGTGGCCACCAGCACCACCAACCTGTTCCGCTCGCTGGGCGGCGCGGTAGGGGTGGCGTTGATGTCGGCGCTGCTGCTGGCGTTGTTGCAGGATTCCAGTTTCGCTCATTTGGCGAGCAGTTCGCTGATGAGTGAGGGGCACTCCGGGAACGTCTTGCTGGACGGCCTCAACGCGGCACCGGGGGATGCGCAGAATGCCTTGCGCGCGGAGTTGCTGGTGACGTTTCGGCATTTGTTGTGGGTGAGTGCCGCGGTGTCGTTGCTTGGATTGGCGGCGGCGATTGCGATGCCGAACAACCTGCTGCGCGGGCGTGAGCACGGCGCAAAATAACAGCAAAAGATCGCAGCCTTCGGCAGCTCCTACAGGATGACGGGCCCCATGTAGGAGCTGCCGCAGGCTGCGATCTTTTGATCTTCAAGGGCTGTAGTAACCGACCGCAACGAGGAAATGCCCGACCTTCTTCAGGTAGGCATGCTTATCCTCGATCTTGCCGGTCACCGGGTTTTTCCAGCGATACTCATACTCGCCGTCATCCTGCTTGCCGATCAGCGCCAGAATCGGCTCGCCCACCGGTTTGCCCTCCGGATCCTTGACCTTGCCGAAGTCGGTATTGATCAGCCGCAGATTGGTGCCGTGGGCAACATAGCGCTGGGTATTCAAATCGACCACGAAGACATACAGGTCATCCTGCAAATACCCGCCCTTGAGCGAGTTGATCGCCGTCAGCGTGCCCTTCTCGTCTTTGCTCAGATCCGTCGCAGCTTTATCCAGCAGGGCTTTGGCTTGTTCAGCGGAGGCGCGAGGCAGGTAGTAACCGACGGCCAGAATCCGCTGACCGATGCGCTGGTAAAACACGTGCTTGCGCTCGACTTTGCCGTCAGACCAATTCTGCCAGCGGTACTCCGCCTGCTGAATGCCATTGCCTTCCGGCACCAGCAACGCCTGCTTGAAGGCTTTCTGCAAATCCGGCCCGAGCACTTCGCTGACATCGCGGCCAATCAGCGCTGACGACGGCCCACCGCTGGCGAGCATCACGCCTTTGGTGTCGACCACAAACACGTAGCGATCCTTGTCGACAAACTCGCCCTGACGACTGAAGGCTGCGAAGGCCTTGTCGCCGTTGTCGTGGTAGTAAGCGAGCGCTTTTTCCAGCAGGGCGATTGCCGCCTGGCTGTCATCTTTTGCGGCGGTCGCGGCGCTGGCCTGACCGAACCCGGCCAATACCAGCAAACAGAGCCAGGCGAATTTTTGCACAAACCCCATGACGCATCCCTCGTTCTTGTTGGTGTTTCAAGAGCGTAGACGGGTTGCGCGGATGTATGGATATTCAGAATGATGCAGGGGATTGCAAAGCCCTGTGGCTAAACGCTCCCTGTGGCGAGGGGATTTAGCGAAACGTCGCACCGCCCCGTTGGAGTGCGAAGCGCTCCCCTGCATTTCTAAAGTGACACCGAGTTCTCAGGCTTTGGGGCTGCTTCGCAACCCATCGGGGATAAATCCCCTCACCACAAAAGCCCACTCGACGAGGGATCGGCGTTTATGGCCGGGAATTGATCTGCTGCTGCAAGTTCTGGATCTGCGCCTGCAAGGTGTTGATGGTGCGGGTCATCTGCCCACGGAATGCGTCGAACTCGGCGGTGTTGCCGCCGCCCTGTGGCGCTGCCGGGCGATTGTCCTGCTCGCTTTTGAGCACAACGATGTCCTGTTCCAGACGCTCGATGGCCGCGCTCGGATTGCCTTGCTTCTTCAACGCCGCAATATCAGCGCCGAGGCTCTTGAACTGCGCATCAAAGGCCTTCAACTGCGTATCGACCTTGCTGGTGTCCGCCGGGGTGCTTTTCAGCGTCGCCAGTTCTGCGCTCAAGGCTTTGACCTGCGCCTGCAACTGGGTATTGGCGGTCTGCTGTTCGGTGGTCTGCGCGGTCATCTGCGCCAGACGCTTGTCCAGATCACTGGCCTGCCCCGCGACGCCTTGCTGCTGTTTGTTCTGATCGAGCAGCTTTTCTTCGAGTTGCTTGATCTGCAACTTCAAGGCTTCGCTGTCGCTGGTGACGTTACTCTGGCTGGCGACGACTTTGCCGGAAATATCCTGCAAGCGCCCCGCCGCTTCTTCACTGATCCGCGCGAAGCTTTCCTGAGTCGCGACCAGTTGCTGCTCCATCAAGGAAATCTGCTGAAAGCTCCACCAGGCCAGGCCGATGAAAGCAAAAAACAACGCGCCGACCAAAGCCCAGAGCGGCCCGGTGCTGGCGGCTTTGACCTTGACCACTGGCGGTGTGCGCGAATGCACGGTGGTGCGGGCGGTGGTCGGAATGTCATCGTCGTCGAAGGTGTCGGCGCGCAGGCTCGGCACATCATCGAAATCGTCGTGGGCATCATTACGCATGGACATTGAGGCAACCTTTGTAAAACGCGGTGATGGCTAAATGCTGCGAAGTATAACCCGCTCAGCCGCAGGCATTGACCCTCGACCGAGGGCGCGGTTCAGTGCTGGCCGACCAAGTGAACTCAACGAATGTCCTGGGCTTTCCACCAGCCGCAGAACTCATCGAGCGCCGTCCACAGGCTGACTTGCGGATCGTAGTCCAGATAATGCCGCGCGCGGCTGATGTCGAGGGTGAAATTTTTCTTCATCACTTGCATGCCCAACCGCGACAGCGTTGGCTCCGGACGTCCGGGCCAAAGTTTGCACGCGCCTTCATTCAGCGCCGCGACGCTGTAGGCCAGCCCATAGGAACGGTACTTGGTGACCTGTGGGACTTCCATCTTGCGCATCACGTAATTGACCACATCCCACAACGGCACCGGCGCACCGTTGCTGATGTTGTAGGCCTTGCCCAGCGCCGAACCGGCGGCGAGCAGACTGCTGAGCATCGCTTCGTTGAGGTTCTGCACACTGGTGAAATCGACTTTATTCAGGCCGTTGCCGATGATCGCCAGACGGCCCTTGCGCTGCATGTTCAGCAGACGCGGAAAGATGCTCATGTCGCCGGCGCCGGTGACGAAACGCGGGCGCAGTGCGATGGTTTCCAGACCGAACTCCTGAGCGCCAAAAACCTTTTGTTCGGCCAGATACTTGGTCGCGGCGTAATGATGTTTGAAGCGCTTGGGCACTTGCTCTTCGGTCAGGTTGAGGTGGTCGCGGCCGTCGAAATAGATCGACGGCGACGACAGGTGCACCAGACGCCGCACACGCTGCTTCAGGCAGGCTTCGACGATGTTTTCTGTGACCTGCACGTTGCCCTGATGAAAGTCCTGATAGCGCCCCCACAGCCCGACAGCCCCGGCGCAGTGCACCACGGCTTCGACATCGCTGCAGAGTTCGCGCGCCAGCTCGGCATCGCTCAGATCGCCAGGCACAAACTCGGCGCCACGGCGTACCAGATGCTCGACGCTTTCGGCCCGGCGCCCGTTGACCCGCACGTCCAGGCCCTGCTCCAGAGCGAAACGCGCAAAGCGTCCGCCAATGAAGCCGCTTGCGCCGGTGACCAGAATTTTCATGCACAACTCCAACAGAAAAGCAGCTGCGAGCGTCAAGCTTCGAGCTACAAGTAAAAACGGTGCGCAAGCCCACAACTTGCCGCTTGCAGCTTGACGCTTACAGCTGTTTCCAAGGCACTAGCCATTGTGCTGAAGCGCGCACCAATTGCTCGGTCAGCAACCCCAGCAACTGACCGCCATTGCGCCAATGATGCCAGTACAACGGCACGTCGATCGGTTTATCTGGCAACAGTTCGCGCAATTCGCCGCGTTGCAGTTGCTCGCGCACTTGCAGCTCCGGCACCAGTCCCCAACCCAATCCGGCTTCGGTCAGACGGATAAAACCTTCCGAAGACGGACACAAATGGTGCTCGAATCCGCCGTCGACACCCAGCGACGCCAAATAGCGATGCTGAAGAAAATCGTCCGGGCCGAACACCAGCGCCGGGGTGCGCGGCAGTTGCTCGGCGCGCACGCCATCGGGGAAATGCCGCTCGATAAACGCCGGGCTGGCCAGCGCGCGATAACGCATCGCGCCGAGCAACACGCTACGCGCACCCGCCACCGGTCGTTCGCTGGCGCACAAGCACGCGGCCACTTCACCGGCGCGCATGCGTTTGAGGCCGACGGTCTGGTCTTCGACGATCAGATCCAGCAATAAATGTTGCTCGGCGCAGAAATCGCCGACTGCCTGCGCCCACCAAGTGGCGAGGCTGTCGGCGTTCAGCGCAATGCGCAGGCGCTCCGGCAAACCCTCTTCGTCCAAGGCCGGGACGAGGGTTTGCAGGTCGCGCTCAAGCAAACGCACTTGCTGCACATGGTTGAGCAAACGCCGGCCGATTTCCGTGGGCGACGGCGGCGTGCCGCGCACCAGCACCGGCTGGCCGACCCGCGCCTCCAGCAGTTTGATCCGTTGCGAGATCGCCGATTGCGACAACCCGAGAATCTGCGCGGCGCGCTCGAATCCGGCTTGCTCGACCACGGCGGCCAAAGCAGACAGCAATTTGTAGTCGAACATCAGTTTTCCTAATGAGCGATCAGCACTATTGGTTTTTCTTATACAGGTTTCGGCCGGAGAATAGCCAGCAAGCACTCTTTATCAAGGAACACTGCAATGGCTGGCGAAACCTCTCTCACAACCTTGTTGCGCAGCATGAGCCCGCAACTCAACGCCGGCGAATACGTGTTCTGCACCCTGCGCGACAACAAATTGCCGGAAGGTCTGGAGACCGTCGGCAGCTTCCGCGAGCAGGAAGGTCTGACGATGATTCTCGAACGTTCCCACGCTGAACAGGCTGGTTTCAGCTTCGACTACGTCGCCGCGTGGATCACCCTCAACGTGCATTCAGCGCTGGAAGCCGTCGGACTCACCGCCGCATTTGCCACGGCATTGGGCAAGGCCGGGATCAGTTGCAACGTGATTGCCGGCTACTACCACGATCATTTGTTTGTCGGTCAGGCCGACGCCGAACGCGCGATGCAGGTGCTGCGCGATCTGGCGGCCAACGCGGAGTAATTGTTATGTGGCAAAGCTATGTGAACGGCCTGCTGGTGGCGTTCGGGCTGATCATGGCGATCGGCACGCAGAACGCGTTTGTATTGGCGCAGAGCCTGCGGCGCGAGCATCACTTGCCAGTGGCGGCATTGTGCGTGGTTTGCGATGCGCTGCTGGTCGCCGCCGGCGTGTTCGGGCTGGCGACGATTCTGGCGCAGAACCCGACGCTGCTGGCGATTGCCCGTTGGGGCGGCGCGACGTTTCTGATCTGGTACGGCAGCCAGGCGCTGCGCCGGGCGTGCTCGAAACAGAGCCTGAATCAGGGCGAGAATCAGACGGTACGTTCGCTACGCGCGGTGATGCTCAGCGCGTTGGCGGTGACGTTGCTCAACCCGCACGTTTATCTGGATACGGTTTTACTGATCGGTTCGCTGGGCGCGCAGCAATCGGTGCCAGGCGCTTATGTGGTCGGTGCTGCGAGTGCTTCGCTGTTGTGGTTTTTCACCTTGGCGCTCGGCGCGGCATGGCTGGCACCGTGGTTGGCACGGCCGAGCACGTGGCGAATTCTCGATCTGGTGGTGGCGTTGATGATGTTCACCGTGGCCGGGCAATTAATTATCGCCAGCTGATTTATTCCAAAAGGCTCTGGAACCTCTATCCCACACAGTTGTTGCGTGGTTATGGCGCAACCCCGGTGCTATGATCCAACCCCTGCGCCGCAAAGAGTAAAAACTCGCCGGTGCATTTCTGGCCGCCCGTGATCGGCCTTGCGCTCACCGCAACAGACCTGATTAGGAGAATCATCATGGCTTTCGAATTGCCGCCGCTGCCTTACGCACACGATGCCCTGCAGCCGCACATTTCCAAGGAAACCCTGGAATACCACCACGACAAGCACCACAACACCTACGTCGTGAACCTGAACAACCTGGTGCCAGGCACCGAGTTCGAAGGCAAGACCCTGGAAGAAATCGTCAAGACTTCCTCGGGCGGTATCTTCAACAACGCCGCTCAGGTCTGGAACCACACTTTCTACTGGAACTGCCTGGCGCCAAACGCCGGCGGTCAACCAACCGGCGCGCTGGCTGAAGCCATCAACGCAGCCTTCGGTTCGTTCGACAAGTTCAAGGAAGAGTTCAGCAAAACCTCGATCGGCACCTTCGGTTCCGGCTGGGGCTGGCTGGTGAAAAAGGCTGACGGTTCCCTGGCCCTGGCCAGCACCATCGGCGCCGGCAACCCGCTGACCAGCGGCGACACCCCGCTGCTGACCTGCGACGTCTGGGAACACGCTTACTACATCGACTACCGCAACGTTCGTCCTAAGTACGTCGAAGCGTTCTGGAACCTGGTCAACTGGAAGTTCGTTGCTGAGCAGTTCGAAGGCAAAACCTTCACCGCTTAAGCTGCGCGCCAGTCAAAAAACCCGGCTTCGGCCGGGTTTTTTTATGCCTGTGATTTGCGGCAGCAGTATCAGGCAAATACTCCAAAAGTTTTCCCACCGAGGTGGATGACCAAAAATCCAAGAAAAGAATAAGCAATTATTTGCGCAGGAATAACAACCAGGCGTCGTAGATGCGAGGGGAAAGCAGCGATCTCATCCATCGCATAGGGATCACTTTTTGACAAAAAATCATCGTCGATTAAAAGCATCTGTGAAATGTGAGACAAACGACAGTAGCGACCGTAGACGCCGTTTCCCAACACTCGTTGATTGCGAGCGACGAAGTACGATGTTTTCAGGAGAGACTCAAGCTGCGCCAGTCTGAAAAAGCTGATCCATACTTTTGCAAATACAGCGATCAGGCCCAAGGAAAAACAGGCAATTAACCCGGCAACACCGATTAATTGCAGATCACTCGCTGGTCTGGAAAGAGTCACGCATATCCAACCAGTACTCAACCAAAGCAAGAGTAACCCGCCACCGATCACACTCAGCTGGAAGAGGTAGTCTGGAATTCTCACCCACTTTTTCAGATACTCCGGGATAATTTCTGCTTCCATGACTGCATGCGGATCCAGCATTTGAAAATGGGTCAAACGGCCCGTCAATGTCCCTATTTCTCTGACTCTTCTCATTCGCCCAAATGGGCCGTTTCCAAATATTCTGCTATTAATGCCCACAATGTGGGAGGCAATGAAATGGTCTTCCATCTGATCCAGCCGGAAATAGGCGGCGAACAACACGAATGCCCCGCTGAGGAAGAAAAGCAGAAGTACCACGGCCCATGAATAGAGATAGACGAGATCAAAATGTGGGGCGATCACGATGGATCCTTAACGTTGATTCCCAGCATCCAGGCCCCTTTAGCAAGAAGTACTTGGCTCAATTTAAGAAGTGAAGTGGTGGGCAAGCTTAAAATTCGGTAGAAGCTCATTATTCGTTCATCTCGTATAGTTTTTCGCCGAGAAGTTCCCCTGTCTGGCTACCCCCATCTCCTATTTGCGCTGCGAGCATGCCACTTACAACCAACATGCAAGCGACTCCTCCTGCTCCGGCGGTTCCTACGCCTATCGCGACACATGTCATCGGAGCAATGGTTGTCGCTAACTTGCCCGCTAGTATTCCGCCTAGAACGTTTCCAGACAGCTTCGCTCCCTCTATGAATCTCGCCCTGCGACATTCCTCTTCGCGCCCGCTTCGGCACGCTTCGTGAATTTTCATCGCCGCAGATCCAGCTCCCAGACCAATTGCTACATAACCACCGGCTTTCATGTATTTCGATGCACGCGCCACGCCTTCAATATGTGTCGCATACCCCGGCAGTTGAGTTGATGCTCCAGCTTTGTTCCAGTTGTGCACGATTCTTTGCGTGGACAACCCTAGTGCGCGTTTAAGCTTCGGGTGATCCGGAATGCCTGTTGTCTTTCGAACCAACGTCCCCAAACCGACATCAAGCTTCTTCATCAGCCTTTTGCGTTGCGCAAAAAAACCCACGGAATGGAGATTGCCATACTGGCGGTATTGCTCGATGTGTAAGCGCTCCAGTTCTTTAAGCGTGTTATTGAGCGTTTCCATGTGCTGCCCCACCATGAACGATGCAACGCCCAATGCTCCGGAAGAAACACCCAAAAACGGCTCAATCACCTGATGATGCTCTACCATGAAAGAAGCTTCTTCATCCGTCAGATCCTTCAGCGCTTCATTCACCTTCTCCGCTGCCGCCATCATCTGCGCCTCTTCGCGTCGGCACATGTAGTTGCGCGAGTCACTGAAGATGACCATTTGCCCCGGTTTGACCTGTTCACTTAAATGACGGTTTAGCGAACGGAACTCGCGGCGCAATGCATCGCCAGGCGTCGTTTCATACAGCGCTCGCTCCAGCGCTTCGCGGCTCATGGGCTTCTGGACAATGTGAAAGCCCGACTCAGCCGGTGGCGGCAAGGTGTAGGCGTGGTCTTCCACCAGATGCTCGGCGGGTGGTGGTTCTGATTTGGGTTTGAAGGCGTTCCAGGAAGCACCGCTGTTATTCGCGACAACACGTGGTTTCACCACAACCCACTCACCATTACTGACGGCTTCGCCGAGTTTTCTCTGGTTGGCGCCTTGCAGGTAATTGGAATGATTGAGATTCATTGCATCGAGCAGATTGTCGAAGCCCGGCAATTCATCTGGGCGGTTGAGTGCCTCTCGAAAGATGTCCATGGCTTGATGGGTGTCGAGTACCTGCTGGCCGTGGAGTTCGCGTTGAGGGATAAGTCTGGTCACGTCCGTGCACTGTTCTGCAAAACAGCGGACTTTGACGAGCGAACTCAAGCACGGATGCAGGCCGATTCCGCATTGTGCGTAGGGAAATTCCGACTTTTCTTTGGCGGGAGAGACTTGCTGAACTGTGGGGAAATCGAGCCCTTGATGACCGCGACTCATTGGCCGGATGGTATTTCAGATCAAAAGATCGCAGCCTTCGGCAGCTCCTACGTGAAAATGGCGTTTCTCCCACAGAAAATGCAGCCTCACGCCGCTTGCTGCCGTGGCGCAGAGGGCTAACATCAATCAAAGGAAAAATTGTCAGACAGCACTCAAGTTGAGGGCCAATACAACCGACACAATACTAATCGGGCGAAGACGCCACAGAGCAGCATTTCGGCCAACGCCACGGGTAATTCATTCGGGGCCTGATTGTCCCTTTGACTGCCAACACGGGATTGCCAATACTCATGGCAACTTGACGCTACCCGCACGGATTAAGGAATAACCCTTTGAAGCTGGAACTCAAGAACAGCTTGTCGGTGAAGTTGCTCCGGGTCGTGCTCCTGTCGGCATTGATCGTCGGCGTGGTCTTGAGCTGCGCGCAGATCGTTTTCGATGCCTATAAAACACGTCAAGCGGTTGCCGGCGACGCCGAGCGCATCCTCGACATGTTCCGCGACCCCTCGACCCAGGCGGTTTACAGCCTCGATCGGGAGATGGGCATGCAGGTGATCGAGGGCCTGTTTCAGGACGACGCCGTGCGCCAGGCCTCCATCGGTCATCCCAACGAAGCCATGCTCGCGCAGAAATCCCGCGACTTGCAGCATTCCAACAGCCGTTGGCTGACCGACCTGATCCTCGGTCAGGAACGTACCTTCACCACGCAACTGGTGGGGCGCGGGCCCTATAGCGAGTATTACGGCGACTTGAGCATCACCCTCGACACCGCCACCTATGGCGAAGGTTTTATCGTCAGTTCGGTGATCATTTTCATCTCCGGCGTGTTGCGCGCACTGGCCATGGGTCTGGTGCTGTATCTGGTCTATCACTGGCTGCTGACCAAACCGCTGTCGCGGATCATCGAGCACCTCACCGAGATCAACCCCGATCGCCCCAGCGAACACAAGATTCCGCAACTCAAGGGCCACGAGAAAAACGAGCTGGGCCTCTGGATCAACACCGCTAACCAGTTACTGGAATCGATCGAACGTAATACACACCTGCGCCACGAAGCGGAAAACAGCCTGCTGCGCATGGCCCAATACGACTTCCTCACGGGTTTGCCGAACCGTCAGCAATTGCAGCAGCAACTGGACAAAATCCTGGTCGACGCCGGTAAGCTGCAACGCCGCGTTGCGGTGCTGTGTGTAGGACTGGACGATTTCAAAGGCATCAACGAACAATTCAGCTACCAGACCGGCGACCAACTGCTGCTGGCGCTGGCCGATCGCTTGCGCGCCCACAGCGGCCGCCTCGGCGCCCTCGCCCGTCTGGGTGGCGACCAGTTCGCGCTGGTACAGGCCGATATCGAACAGCCTTACGAAGCGGCGGAACTGGCGCAAAGCATTCTGGATGATCTGGAAGCGGCGTTCGCCCTCGACCATCAGGAAATCCGCCTGCGCGCGACCATCGGCATCACGCTGTTCCCGGAGGATGGCGACAGCACCGAGAAGCTGTTGCAGAAAGCCGAGCAGACCATGACCCTGGCCAAGACCCGCTCGCGCAACCGTTATCAGTTCTACATCGCCAGCGTCGACAGCGAGATGCGCCGTCGCCGCGAGCTGGAAAAAGACCTGCGCGATGCCTTGCTGCGCGACCAGTTCTACCTCGTCTATCAACCGCAGATCAGCTATCGCGACCACCGCGTGGTCGGCGTCGAGGCGCTGATTCGCTGGCAACATCCGGAACACGGTCTGGTGCCGCCGGATCTGTTTATTCCACTGGCGGAACAGAACGGCACGATCATCGCGATTGGCGAGTGGGTACTGGATCAAGCCTGCAAGCAATTGCGCGACTGGCACGATCAGGGTTTCGCCGACCTGCGCATGGCGGTGAACCTGTCCACCGTGCAATTGCACCACGCCGAGCTGCCGCGCGTGGTCAACAACCTGCTGCAGATGTACCGCTTGCCGCCGCGCAGTCTGGAACTGGAAGTCACCGAAACCGGCCTGATGGAAGACATCAGCACTGCTGCGCAACACTTGCTGAGCCTGCGCCGTTCCGGTGCGCTGATCGCCATCGACGACTTCGGTACCGGTTATTCATCGCTGAGTTATCTGAAAAGTCTGCCGCTGGACAAGATCAAGATCGACAAGAGCTTCGTCCAGGATCTGCTCGATGACGACGACGACGCGACCATCGTTCGCGCGATCATTCAATTGGGTAAAAGCCTTGGCATGCAGGTGATTGCCGAGGGCGTTGAAACCGCCGAACAGGAAAGCTACATCATTTCCGAAGGCTGCCACGAAGGTCAGGGTTACTTCTACAGCAAGCCGCTGCCGGCGCGTGAGTTGAGCGTTTACCTCAAACAGGCGCAGCGCAGTAACGCGGCCATTTTATAAAGCAAAAGATCGCAGCCTGCGGCAGCTCCTACATTTGCAATGCGCTTCCCCTGTAGGAGCTGCCGCAGGCTGCGATCTTTTGATCTACACCAATCCCTGCGTAAATAAGAAATATTTCCAGCCACAACCCTTTACACATAATGCGAAAGATTTGCATTATGTCGCAGTTTTGCGCACCCCCGCGCCTGTCCCATAAACCACCGAAGCAGGATGTTCGCCATGATTCGTATGCCTCTGGCTACCGCCAGTCTGCTGGCCATCGCTATTTCCCTCGCCGGTTGCGGCGAAGGTAAAGACAAGGCCGCCGCACCGGCCACGCCGACTCCAGCCGCCAGCACCACCGCACCTGCGGCTGCTCCTGCCGCTGCCGGTAAAGTCGACGAAGCCGCCGCCAAGGCTGTGGTCGCGCACTACGCCGACATGGTCTTCGCCGTTTACAGCGATGCCGAATCTACCGCGAAAACCCTGCAAACCGCCGTCGACGCTTTCCTCGCCAAGCCGAACGCCGACACGCTGAAAGCCGCTCGCGAAGCCTGGATCGCTGCTCGCGTTCCTTACCTGCAGAGCGAAGTGTTCCGCTTCGGCAACACCATCATTGACGATTGGGAAGGTCAGGTTAACGCCTGGCCACTGGACGAGGGTCTGATCGACTACGTCGACAAATCCTACGAGCACGCACTGGGTAACCCGGGCGCGACCGCCAACATCATCGCCAACACTGAAATCCAGGTCGGCGAAGACAAGGTCGATGTCAAAGACATCACCCCGGAAAAACTCGCCAGCCTCAATGAGCTGGGCGGTTCCGAAGCCAACGTTGCCACCGGCTACCACGCCATCGAATTCCTGCTGTGGGGCCAGGACCTGAACGGCACCGGCCCTGGCGCTGGTAACCGTCCGGCTTCCGACTACCTCGAAGGCGCCGGCGCCACTGGCGGTCACAACGATCGTCGTCGCGCTTACCTGAAAGCCGTGACCCAACTGCTGGTCAGCGATCTGGAAGAAATGGTCGGTAACTGGAAGCCGAACGTGGCTGACAACTACCGCGCCACGCTGGAAGCCGAGCCAGGCGAAAGCGGCCTGCGCAAAATGTTGTTCGGCATGGGCAGCCTGTCGCTGGGTGAACTGGCGGGCGAGCGCATGAAGGTTTCCCTGGAAGCCAACTCGCCGGAAGACGAACACGACTGCTTCAGCGATAACACGCACAACTCGCAGTTCTACGATGCCAAGGGCATTCGTAACGTCTACCTGGGCGAATACACCCGCGTTGACGGCACCAAGATGACCGGCGCGAGCCTGTCGTCGCTGGTGGTCAAAGCCGACCCGGCTGCCGACACCGCGTTGAAAGCCGACCTGGCTGCCACCGAAGCGAAGATGCAGGTCATCGTTGATCACGCCAACAAGGGTGAGCACTACGACCAGTTGATCGCGGCCGGTAACACCGCTGGCAACCAGATCGTTCGCGACGCCATCGCCTCCTTGGTCAAACAGACCGGTTCGATCGAAGCCGCTGCCGGCAAACTGGGCATCAGCGACCTGAACCCGGACAACGCTGATCACGAGTTCTGATCACAACGTCCGCATCAAAAAAAGGCGACCTTCGGGTCGCCTTTTTCATCCCTGATGTTCACAGTCCCATGTAGGAGCTGCCGAAGGCTGCGATCTTTTGACCTGTCTTTTTAAAAGCAAGGTCAAAAGATCGCAGCCTTCGGCAGCTCCTACAGGGTTTTGCATTTGCGCTGTATCAAGCAAACGATAATTCCTCTTATTCAAACCCCCTCGCCCTGTTAGACTTTGCGCCTTTATTTTCGCTCGTCCGCAGGATGTCTGATGCCCTCGCTGCCTCTTCGCTTGTTCGCACTGTTCATGGCCCTGGGCCTGAGTGCCTGCGATGACGCCCCGCGTTTCACCAAGGCTGAGCCCGGTGAAGCGCGATCCGGCGGGGCGGCGACTGTGCGCAAGACTGATCAGAACGCGTTTTCCCTGCCGTCGGCCAATCTGCCGCCGTCGCGCCGCGTCGATTTCAGCGTCGGCAACAGCTTTTTCCGCAATCCGTGGGTGATCGCCCCGGCGACCACCACCGCCCGCGATGGCCTCGGCCCGCTGTTCAACACCAACGCCTGCCAGAACTGCCACATCAAGGACGGTCGCGGACATCCGCCGACGCCCGGTGCGTCGAACGCCGTGTCGATGCTGGTGCGCCTGTCGATTCCTGACACGCCGGCCTACGCCAAACTCATCGAGCAGGTCGGCATCGTGCCGGAGCCGGTGTATGGCGGGCAGTTTCAGGACATGGCGATCCCCGGCGTCACCCCGGAAGGCAAGGTGCGTGTCGATTACACGCCAGTGCCGGTACGCTTCAAGGACGGCACCGAAGTCGAATTGCGCAAACCGCTGTTGCAGATCACTCAACTCGGCTACGGCCCGATGCACCCGGACACGCGTTTTTCCGCACGCGTCGCCCCACCGATGATCGGCCTCGGCCTGCTCGAAGCGATCCCCGAAGAAGCCATCCTCGCCAACGCCGCCGCACAGGCCAAAGCGAAAAACGGCATCAATGGCCGGCCAAACCAGGTCTGGAATGACGAACTGCAAAAAACCGTCATGGGCCGATTTGGCTGGAAAGCCGGACAACCGAACCTCAATCAACAGAATGTTCACGCGTTTTCGGGTGATATGGGCCTCACGACCAGCCTGAGACCGTTCGATGACTGCACCGACGCGCAAACCGCCTGCAAGCAGGCGCCGAGCGGCAATGGGCCGGACGGCGAACCGGAAGTCAGCGACAACATCCTGCGTCTGGTGCTGTTCTACAGCCGCAACCTCGCGGTGCCGGCACGCCGTGGCGTTAACGATGCAGACGTCATCGCCGGCAAGAACCTGTTTTTCCAGGCCGGTTGCGACTCGTGCCACACGCCGAAATACACCACCGCCGCCAACGCCGCCGAACCTGAATTGGCCAATCAAGTGATTCGCCCGTACAGCGATCTGCTGCTGCATGACATGGGCGACGGTCTGGCCGACAACCGCACGGAATTCCAGGCCTCCGGCCGCGACTGGCGCACGCCGCCGTTGTGGGGGATTGGCCTGACGCAAGCGGTCAGCGGTCACACGCAGTTTTTGCATGACGGTCGCGCACGCAATCTGCTCGAAGCGGTGCTCTGGCACGGCGGCGAAGCGACGGCGGCGCAGCAACAGGTTTTATCTTTCAATGCCGAGCAGCGTGCTGCGCTGCTGGCGTTTCTGAATTCACTTTAAACACTGATAAAAGAATCGGGAGCCCGACATGTTCCGTCCCAAGCTACTGTTCACCAGCCTTGCCGCGCTCGCCCTCGGCGCCTGCTCGCCGCAGGATCCGCAAGCGGTCACCTCGGCGGCCATCGCCAAATCGGTGATCCTGCCGACGTACACCCGTTGGGTCGAAGCCGACAAGCAACTGGCGGTCAGCGCCCTCGCCTACTGCCAGGGCAAAGAAACCCTGGAAACCGCCCGCGCCGACTTCCTGCACGCGCAGAAAGCCTGGGCCGAGCTGCAACCGCTGCTGATCGGGCCGCTGGCTGAAGGCAACCGCGCCTGGCAAGTCCAGTTCTGGCCAGACAAGAAGAACCTGGTCGGTCGTCAGGTCGAGCAACTGGTCGTCGCGCAGCCGCAGATCGATGCCGCCGCGCTGGCCAAATCGAGCGTTGTCGTTCAGGGCCTGTCGGCCTACGAATACATCCTGTTCGACGCCAAGCCTGATGTCGCCAACGACGAGCAGAAGGCCAAATATTGCCCACTGCTGATCGCCATCGGCGAGCGTCAGAAGCAACTGGCCGAAGAGATTTTGCAGAGCTGGAACAACACCGACGGTATGCTCGCGCAGATGTCCAAGTTCCCTAACCAGCGCTATGCCGACTCCCACGAAGCGATCGCCGATCTGCTGCGCGTACAAGTCACCGCGCTGGACACCTTGAAGAAAAAACTCGGCACGCCAATGGGCCGCCAGAGCAAAGGCGTGCCACAGCCGTTCCAGGCCGATGCATGGCGCAGCCAGTCTTCGTTGACCGCGCTGGAAGCCAGCCTCACCGCGGCCAAAACCGTGTGGGAAGGCGTCGACAACAAAGGCCTGCGTGGGCTGTTGCCGGCTGAGCAAAAGCCGTTGGCCGACAAGATCGATGCTGCCTACGCTGCCTCGCTGAAACTGTTCGACAGCACTCAGCGCTCGCTCGGCGAAATGCTCGAAGACGACGCCGGTCGTCAGCAACTCAACGACATCTACGACAGCCTCAACGTCGTCCATCGCCTGCACGAAGGCGAACTGGCCAAGGCGCTGGGCATCCAACTGGGCTTTAACGCCAACGACGGTGACTGATGAGGGCAAGTGCCATGCTGCGACGCCAGGCTCTGACTTTAGCTAGTACGCTGCTGGGAGCAGTGACACTGGGCGGCTGGACGCTGTTCAAACGCAAGGATCAGAGCCCGCTGCTGCTGTCGGCGCGCGACGATACCGACGGCAAGCATTACGCCGTCGGCTATCGGCTGGACGGCACGCGGGTGTTCGCCACCGAAGTCGGCCAACGTTGCCACGACATCATCAACCATCCGACGCAGCCGATGGCGCTGTTCGTCGCGCGGCGTCCGGGTACCGAGAGTTACCTGATCGACCTGCGTGACGGTAAGTTGTTGCAGACGGTGACCTCGCAGCCGAACCGACACTTCTACGGCCACGCCGTGGTACACAAGGACGGCGAATACCTGTACGCCACCGAGAACGACACGACCGATCCTGGCCGTGGTTTGCTCGGTGTGTACAAGTTCGAAGGCGAGCGGCTGGTGCACAGCGGCGAGATTTCCACCCACGGTCTCGGCCCGCATCAGGTGTCGTGGATGCCTGACGGCGAGACGCTGGTGGTGGCCAACGGCGGGATTCGTACCGAAGCGGAAAGTCGCGTCGACATGAACCTCAGCGCCATGGAGCCGAGCCTGGTATTGATGCAACGCGACGGTACGTTGCTGAGCAAGGAAACCCTCGCCCAGCAGATGAACAGCGTGCGCCATTTGGGTATCGCCAGCGACGGCACCATCGTTGCCGGTCAGCAGTTTATGGGCGCCTCTCACGAGCGTTCGGAGCTGCTGGCGATCAAGCGTCCGGGTCAGCCATTTGTGGCGTTCCCGGTGCCTGAGCATCAGTTGCAGTCGATGGGGCATTACACCGCCAGCGTTGCCGTGCACAGCGAGTTGCGTCTGGTCGCATTGACGGCGCCGCGAGGCAATCGCTTCTTTATCTGGGACCTGGACAGCGGCGAAGTGCGCCTCGATGCACCATTGCCGGATTGCGCGGGTGTCGGTGCGGTGCAGGATGGATTCGTTGTGACGTCTGGTCAGGGCCGTTGCCGCTACTACGATTGCCGTCAGGATGAGTTGCTGGCCAAGCCGCTGGAATTACCGGCAGGGCTCTGGGACAACCATCTGCACCTGATGGCCTGAACCCAACGCAACCCCAGTAGGAGCAAAGCTTGCTCGCGAAGACGGCCTCACACCCGACGCCCTGGTGACTGATACACCGCTTTCGCGAGCAAGCTTTGCTCCTACAAGCCCTCCATTGATGGAAACACCCATTGTGGTGAGGGATTTGTGTTCATAGCAATGGTAATAAGTGGCAGTTGGATTCCCTGCCGCTCTCGGAGTAATGTTCGGGCCTGTCTCACCTGATTTATCCAAGGAAATGGAAATATGCTGCGTCGCCGCATGCTGATCATGTTGGGTGTTGTCTTGTTGATCGTCCTGGTCTTGGGCGGCTACAAAGCCTTTTCGATCTACACAATGATCCAGGGCTTCTCCAAACCGAAACCGCCGATCAGCGTTGCCGTGGCCACCGCCGCCGAGCGCCCGTGGCAGATGCGCTTGCCCACCGTCGGAACGCTCAAGGCACTGCAAGGCGTCGAGCTGAGCCTGGAAGTCGCCGGCACTGTCACTGAACTCAAATTCGAATCCGGGCAAAAGGTCAAAGCCGGGCAACCGTTGCTGCAACTCGACAGCGCCGTCGAAACCGCCCTGCTGGAAACCGCCAAGGCTGATCTGGGCCTCGCGCAACTGGACTTCGGCCGTGGCGCGCAACTGGTCGACAGCCGCGCCATCTCCAAAGGCGAGTACGACCGCCTCTCCGCCGTGCTGCAAAAGAACAAAGCCACGGTCAATCAGCTCAACGCCTCGCTGGCGAAAAAACGCATCGTCGCGCCGTTCAGCGGCACCATCGGCATCCGTCAGGTCGACATCGGCGACTACCTCGCCAGCGGCACCAAAATCGCCACGCTGCAGGATTTGAGCAGCCTCTACGCCGACTTCTACCTGCCCGAACAATCGGTGCCGAAACTGGCGATCGGCCAACCGGTGCAAATCTCGGTCTCGGCTTATCCGGGGCAAAACTTCGCCGGCAAAATCAGCGCGATCAACCCGATCGTTGAAAGCACCACGCGCAACATTCTGATCCGCGCCACCCTGGCCAACCCGGACGGCAAATTATTGCCGGGCATGTTCACCAGCCTTGAAGTGTTGCTGCCCGATCCGCAAAAACACATCGTCGTGCCGGAAAGCGCGATCACCTACACCCTCTACGGCAACTCGATCTATGTGGTCGGGCAGAAGAAAGCCGAGGACGGCACCGTCGAAAAGGATGACAAGGGCCAACCAGTACTGATCGCCGAGCGGCGTTTCATCGAAACCGGTGAGCGCCGCGATGGCCTGGTGATGATCAACAAGGGCGTGCAGAGCGGCGAACAAGTGGTGACGGCTGGCCAGATCAAACTGGACAACGGTGCACGCATCGCCATCAGCGACGACAAGACCCTCGGCGAGCAGAACAGTCCGCCTCGCGCCGACTGATCAAGGAATTCCCATGGCTTTTACCGATCCGTTCATCCGCCGCCCGGTGCTCGCCACCGTGGTCAGCCTGTTGATTGTGTTGCTCGGCTTCCAGGCCTGGAGCAAGTTGCCGCTGCGCCAATACCCGCAAATGGAAAACGCCCTGATCACGGTGACCACCGCCTACCCCGGGGCCAACGCCGAAACCATTCAGGGCTACATCACCCAGCCGATGCAACAGAGCCTGGCCAGCGCCGAGGGCATCGATTACATGACCTCGGTCAGCCGGCAGAACTTCTCGGTGATCTCGATTTACGCGCGTATCGGCTCGAACACCGACCGCTTGTTCACCGAGTTGCTCGCCAAGGCCAACGAGGTGAAAAACAAGCTGCCGCAAGACGCCGAAGACCCGGTATTGAGCAAAGAATCCGCCGACGCTTCGGCGCTGATGTACATCAGCTTTTTCAGCAAGGACTTGAGCAACCCGCAGATCACCGACTACCTGTCGCGGGTGATCCAGCCAAAACTGGCAACGCTACCGGGCATGGCCGAAGCGGAGATTCTCGGCAATCAGGTGTTCGCCATGCGCCTGTGGCTCGACCCGGTGAAGCTCGCCGGTTTCGGCCTCAGCGCCGCCGATGTGACCAACGCCGTGCGCCAGTACAACTTCCTCTCCGCCGCCGGCGAAGTGAAAGGCGAATACGTGGTCACCAGCATCAACGCCAACACCGAACTGAAATCCGCCGAGGCTTTTGCCGCGATTCCGCTCAAGGTCAGTGGCGACAGCCGCGTGCTGCTCAGCGATGTCGCGCGGGTAGAAATGGGCGCGGAAAACTACGACTCAATCAGCTCGTTCGGCGGCACGCCGTCGGTGTACATCGGCATCAAAGCCACGCCGGGGGCCAACCCGCTGGACGTGATCAAGGAAGTGCGCAAGCTGATGCCGGAACTGGAAGCGCAGCTGCCGCCGAACCTGAAAAGCGAGATCGCCTACGACGCCACGCTGTTTATTCAGGCCTCCATCGACGAGGTAGTGAAAACCCTGTTCGAAGCGGTGTTGATCGTGATCGTCGTGGTGTTCCTGTTCCTTGGCGCGTTGCGCTCGGTGGTGATCCCGGTGGTGACCATTCCGCTGTCGATGATCGGCGTGATGTTCTTCATGCAGATGATGGGTTACTCGATCAACCTGTTGACGTTGCTGGCGATGGTGCTGGCGATTGGTCTGGTGGTCGACGATGCGATTGTCGTGGTGGAAAACATCCACCGGCACATCGAGGAAGGCAAAACGCCGTTTGATGCAGCCATTGAGGGCGCACGGGAGATCGCCATGCCGGTGGTGTCGATGACCATCACTCTGGCGGCGGTGTACGCGCCGATCGGTTTCCTCACCGGCCTCACCGGCGCGTTGTTCAAGGAGTTCGCGCTGACGCTGGCCGGGGCGGTGGTGATTTCCGGGGTCGTTGCCCTGACCCTGTCGCCGATGATGTGCGCCTATCTGCTGCGCCACGAACAAAACCCCAGCGGCCTCGCCCATCGTCTCGACCGCATCTTCGACGGCCTCAAGCGCCGTTACCAGCGCACGCTGCACGGCACGCTGAACACGCGGCCGGTGGTGCTGGTGTTTGCGGTGATCGTACTGTGCCTGATTCCGGTGTTCCTCAAGTTCACCAAATCGGAACTGGCGCCGGACGAAGACCAGGGCATCATTTTCATGATGGCCAACGCGCCGCAACCGACCAACCTCGATTACCTGAGCACTTACACCGACGAATTCATCAAGATCTTCAAGGAGTTCCCGGAGTACTACTCTTCGTTCCAGATCAACGGCTACAACGGCGTGCAGGCGGGCATCGGCGGTTTCCTGCTGAAACCGTGGAACGAGCGCAGCCGCACGCAGATGGAAATTCTTCCCGAGGTGCAGGGCAAACTCGAAGGCATTCCAGGCCTGCAGATTTTCGGCTTCAACCTGCCCTCCCTGCCAGGCACTGGCGAAGGCTTGCCGTTTGAATTCGTGATCAACACCGCCAACGATTACGAACTGCTGTTACAGGTGGCCGACCGGATCAAGAAACGCGCGATGGAGTCGGGCAAGTTCGCCTTCGTCGACCTTGATCTGGCGTTCGATAAACCGGAAGTGGTGGTCGACATCGACCGCGCCAAAGCCGCGCAGATGGGCGTGTCGATGCTCGATTTGGGCAGCACGCTGGCGACGCTGCTGGGCGAGGCGGAAATCAATCGCTTCACCATTGAAGGGCGCAGCTACAAGGTCATCGCGCAGGTTGAACGGCCGTACCGCGACAACCCGGACTGGCTGAACAACTATTACGTGAAGAACACCCAAGGCGAGCTGTTGCCGCTGTCGACGCTGATCAAAGTCACCGATCGTGCGCGACCGCGACAACTCAACCAGTTCCAGCAACTCAACGCGGCGAAGATTTCCGGTTTCCCGCTGGTCAGCATGGGCGAAGCCATCGACACCGTGTTACAGATCGCCCGCGAAGAAGCGCCGGCCGGTTTTGCCTTTGACTATGGCGGCGCTTCGCGGCAGTTCGTGCAGGAAGGCAGCGCGTTGTGGGTGACGTTTGCCTTGGCACTGGCGATCATTTTTCTGGTGCTCGCGGCACAGTTCGAGAGCTTCCGTGATCCGCTGGTGATTCTGGTGACGGTGCCGTTGTCGATCTGCGGCGCGTTGATTCCGCTGTTTCTTGGCTGGTCGAGCATGAATATCTACACGCAGGTCGGGTTGGTGACGTTGATCGGTTTGATCAGTAAACACGGGATCTTGATCGTCGAATTCGCCAACCAGTTACGCAAGGACAAAGGCCTGACCGCGCGCGAGGCGGTGGAGGAAGCGGCGGCGATTCGTTTGCGCCCGGTGTTGATGACCACGGCGGCGATGGTGTTTGGCATGGTGCCGCTGATTCTGGCGACCGGTGCGGGCGCGGTCAGCCGGTTCGATATCGGCATGGTGATCGCGACGGGGATGTCGATCGGCACGCTGTTTACCTTGTTTGTATTGCCATGCATCTACACCCTGCTGGCAAAACCTGACAAAGCTTAAGATCAAAAGATCGCAGCCTTCGGCAGCTCCTACATTGCAATGCATCTTCTGTAGGAGCTGCCGAAGGCTGCGATCTTTTGATTCTCAAAAAAAAAGGCCTCGCATCTGCGAGGCCTTTTATTTTGGCTTCAATCGGTTCAACTTTGCGGCCTCATTCCCTGTGCCATCCCGAACATGAACAGCAATAAATCATGGTCGGGTTTGGTCGCCACGGAGGCTTTCGCCACCCGTGGTATTGCGCAGTGCTCGCCCTCTACGGACGCACCGATGACCTGCATGCGTGGCTGCTCCCAGGCAGCCACCGCCAATGAAGCAACTGCCAAGGCGCCAACCAGAAACAAACCTCGTGCAATTTCGAGTTTCATCGCTATAAACCTTTGATAGCGCTGCCAAACGCCGTCTCGTAAAAGTAGACGAGTTTCTTCCAGTCAGCATCGCTGAACGACGAATGGCGGCGCATTTGTTTCAGGTCATGGGAGGCGGCGCGATAGGCGGTCAGACGCTGACGACACTTCTCCAGATCGATCAAGGCCACTTCAACCTTGGCCGAATCCCCTTCGCCGGTTACCCGTACAAAAACGTGCTTGATGTAGATGCAGCTGTGCTGCCAACGGCCCTTGTGCATGCGCGCCATGTTCTCGGCGAGGTCTTTGAGCACGCGCTCATACACCGCTTCGCCGTACTGCGCACGACCACCGGCGGCTTCCCACTTTTCCAGCTCGTCAAAGCCGTCCAGGGATTTGGTCACCAGCAGCGCACGCCACTTGTATTGCGGATCCGGCTGGGCACCGCAGAAGACGATCTCCGGCACACGCACACCGAGCTTGCTGACGCCGGTCAGGGCATCCAGCTCACGCAATACGGTCGGACGGCCAAACGGGTGCAGCCAGCTACGATAAATGTGTCCGGTCTGGCGCTTGGCATACAGCAGTTGACCATCACGCCCCACGACTCGCTGAACACCACTTTGGCCACCACGGCGGACATTGGGTTCTTCTACCCATTCGCCTTGCTGGTTCCAGTAGTAGTCGAAACGATCCTGCGGAGCGACGTCCGTCTCTGCTGCAAATTGCACTGCCATCCTGCTACCTCTTGCGTAATACGTAGACCCGCCACATCGCATATAGCGGGATAAAATCCAATTGTTCCTGAATGCGGAAACCGGCGGCTTCGAATTCTTTCTCGACCGTAGCGGCCGGTAACACAAAACGGTTCTGGTAACCTTCCTGCCCACGTTTTGCCTCGGAGCGCTTGCGCTTCCAGGACTTGAAATTGCCATCCACCCACAGCGAAATAATCACGCTGTCACGGGTCACACGCTCGAATTCACGCAGGATCGCCATCCGATGCTCGGCTTCACCGATGTGATGAAGCAGGCGCATGCAGAAAATGCTGTCGACGGCGTTGTCCGGTAAAGCGATGTCGAACGCGGAGGTGTGCAAGGGTTGTACCCTTTTCACCACATCAGCCGGTTGCGCCTGCATCGCGGTCTTGATCATTGATTCGGAGTTGTCCGCACCGATAATTACCCGATTCGATTTTTCCGCCAGCATCGGCCAGAAACGACCAGCACCGCAGGGCAAATCCAGCACCAGCCCCGGCTCGCCGGCCAAAGTCAGCGCCTTGCGAGCCAACTGAACATCGCGCCAATGAGACAAGCGGCGCCCCAGATTGGCTTGATGCTTGTGCAGATATTTCTGCGCATGGTTGTCGTCGTACTTTTCGGAAAAATCGAGCTTGATCGGGCCGGCCATCACCAGGACTCCTGAATTACTGATGCCCCCACCTTAGGGATGGGGGTGTCAGTGTCAGGTCATCCAATTGTGAAAATTTCGTTGGGTAAACCGCCAAACTATTTCAGAGTTATACAGGATTTAGACAGGTAAGCGGGAGTAGCGCGGGGCCACTACGGGCTTCAAAGTTTGCCAAGATCCACTTCGAAGCGGCAGCCATTGGGTTCCATCGTACTCAAACTGACGCTCCAGCCCTCGTTCTCGCAGATGCGCTGCACCAGCGACAATCCGAGTCCCAGACCTTCGCCGCGTTTCTCGGCCCCGCGCACGAAAGGCTGAAACATCGCCTCGCGTTTTTCCTCCGGAATGCCCACGCCGGAGTCTTCGACGATAAAGCCGTTGCCGGTCAGCGTCAGGCGAATAAAACCTTTTTCGGTGTAGTGGCAGGCGTTGCGCAGCAGGTTACCCATCACCGCCCCCAACAAGGTCGCATTGAAACGGGTCTGCGTGGGTTGGCCGGCGGCAAAATCCAGCCTCAAGCCCTTGGATTCAATCGGCTCACGCCACACACACAGTAACCCTTCAGCGACTTGCGAGAGGCTTTGCTGAGGTGCTGCACCCGCGTCTTCACGCTGGGCTCGGGCGAGCATCAGGAAGGTTTGCACCAGTTCGCGCATTTCTTCACTGGCGCGGGCGATGCGCTCGACCTGCGAACGGCCGCGTGCGTCGATCGCCGGGTTTTCCAGCAGCAGCTCACAGGAGCTGGCCAGAACCATCAACGGCGTGCGCAGCTCATGGCTGACGTCGCTGGTGAACAGCCGCTCACGGGTCAGGGCCTGACGCAGGCGCCCCAGCGTGGCGTCAAATGCCACCGCCAGTTCCCCGACTTCGTCAGCGGCATAATCCGGCGCCAACGGTGGCGCCAGCCCGAGTAATTGGTCGCGATGGCGAACCTGGCGCGCCAGGCGCACCACCGGTGCCATTACCTTGCGCGCGAGCACCCAGCCGAGGAACACCGCCAGCGCCAGACTGAGCACAAAGCCCACCAGCACCACGGCGAACAGCACGCGCTCGCGCTCTTCGAAATCACTTTGATCCTGCAGCAACACGTAACGCCGACCGTCGACGATCTCGACCATCGCGTGATACGACAGCTGCTCGCGGAACACTTCGTGGAAACCGGAATCAAGGTGACGCAGATCTTTCGGCAACTCGAAATCGCCCGGCCCGCCGCTGAAATAGAACAATTGATCCGGCTCAGGCCGATGGCTCCAGTCCGAAACGTTGTCCATCAACAGCAAGCGCTGCAAGTCGCCGCCCAGGCCCGCCGAAATCAGTTTCTCCTCGACAAGATGCACCGTGGCGACAATGCCCATGGCAAATGCGCCGGCCACCAGCGCACTCATCAATGCAAAAGCGATGATGATCCGTTGCGAAAGGCTCTGTCTAAACTCCATTACGCATCGGCCAGGCGGTAACCCACGCCGTGCACGGTATGCAGCAGTGGTTTGGCGAACGGTTTGTCGATCACTTGACGCAACTGGTGCACATGGCTGCGCAGGCTGTCGCTGTCCGGGCAGTCGTCGCCCCACAGCGCTTCTTCAAGCACCTCGCGACGCAGTACGTGCGGGCTCTTCTGCATCAATACCGCGAGCAACTTGAGGCCCACCGGGTTGAGCTTGAGCAACTTGCCTTCGCGGGTCACTTCCAGCGTGTCGAGGTCGTAATTCAGCTCGCCAACCTGCAACGCCCGGCGTCCGCCACCTTGCGCGCGGCGCATCACCGCTTCGACCCGCGCAGCCAGTTCGGACAAAGCGAACGGTTTGATCAGGTAATCGTCGGCACCGGATTTGAAACCCTGCAAACGGTCATCGAGTTGATCGCGAGCGGTGAGCATGATCACCGGAGTGTCGCGGCGCGCATCTTCACGCAGGCGCTTGCACAGGGTGTAGCCGTCGATGCCCGGCAACATGATGTCGAGAATGATCAGGTCGTAATGTTCGGTCGCGGCCAGATGCAGGCCCGACAGACCGTCCTGCGCGCAATCGACGGTATAGCCCTTGAGGCCCAGATAATCGGCCAGATTGGCGAGGATATCGCGGTTGTCTTCGACCACCAGAATTCGCATGGGCACCTCTTCCGTACACAGTAATGGCCGTCTTGGCCCGCGCAGCTTAAGGCCAAGTGTGGCTGACGGCTAGGCGTGTGTTGGGTTGTTTTGCGAGAAAAACGTTCATTGTGGCCGCCAACGTTTTTTTCACTTTCGATTAACAAATCAGCGACGCCAGCGCGCGCAGACTCCCCGCGGTTGCGCTCCTCAGAACACACTTAACGACCAAGGAATTACCCATGGTGTCGACCTCTGCCCGCCCCACTCCCCGGCCGCTGAATTTCTGGTGGTGCCTGGGAATACCCGCTGTTGCCGCGATCATTCTGGTACTGCTCGAACTCACCGATCTGGACATGTACCTGGCTCAACTGTTTTACGACCCGGTCGCGGGTGATTTCATCGGGCGACACAGTTACTTTCTCGAAGACATCCTGCATGACCGCGCCAAGGAGGTGGTGATTGCGTTTTCGGTGTTTGCGATCTTTGGTTTCATTGGCGCGTTCTTTATAGAGCGGCTGAAACCGTTCAAGCGCGAACTGGGCTGTCTGGTGCTGTCGTTGGGTCTGGCGACTTCGTTTGTCACGCCGGTCAAAGCCATGACGGCAGTGCAATGCCCATGGAGCCTTGAACAGTTTGGCGGCCATGAGACTTACAGCAAGCTCATGGAACACCGTCCGCAGACCGACAAGCCGGGGCGTTGCTGGCCGGGTGGGCATGCGGCTACCGGTTTTACCTTGTTTGCGCTGTTTTTCGTGCTGCGTGATCGTCGTCCGCGTTTGGCCAGGCAGGCGTTTATCTTTGCCTTTGCGTTGGGTTCAGTGTTTTCGATCAGCCGGATGATGCAGGGTGCGCACTTCTTTTCGCACAACGTGTGGACGGCGATTTTCTGCTGGCTGATTTGTCTGGGGTCGTATTACTGGGTGCTGTATCGCCCGGCGGTGAGGGCTGAGGCAGTCGTCAAAACACAACCAGTCAGTGCCTGAACAAACGCCTTCGCTGGCAAGCCATGCTCCTACAAGGATCACGCAAATCCCGTAGGAGCAAGGCTTGCCCGCGAAGGCCGCACCTCGGTCTGAAGCCAACACTAAATCGAAGGCAATAAAAAACCCCGCTGACTCGCGTCAGCGGGGTTTTTTCGTTACGGGGGTAAGGCTGGCTTACATCATGCCGCCCATGCCACCCATGCCGCCCATGTCTGGCATGCCGCCGCCAGCGCCGCCGTCTTTCTTCGGCGCGTCAGCTACCGCAGCTTCGGTGGTCAGGATCAGACCGCCGATCGACGATGCAGCTTGCAGAGCGGAACGAGTCACCTTGGTTGGATCCAGGATGCCCATTTCGATCATGTCGCCGTATTCGCCAGTTGCAGCGTTGTAACCGAAGTTACCGGTGCCGTTCTTGACTTCGTTGACTACAACGCTTGGCTCGTCGCCGCTGTTGGCAGCGATCTGACGCAGCGGTGCTTCAACAGCGCGACGCAGAACTGCGATACCGACGTCCTGATCAGCGTTGTCGCCTTTCAGGTCGTTCAGGGTTTGCAGAGCGCGGATCAGCGCAACGCCACCGCCAGGTACCACGCCTTCTTCAACGGCTGCACGGGTTGCGTGCAGGGCGTCTTCAACGCGGGCTTTCTTCTCTTTCATTTCTACTTCGGAACCAGCGCCAACCTTGATCACTGCAACGCCGCCGGACAGCTTGGCCAGACGCTCTTGCAGTTTTTCACGGTCGTAGTCCGAGGAAGTTTCAGCAGCCTGGGCACGGATCTGAGTGATGCGCGCCTGGATGTCTGCTTCAACGCCAGCACCGTCAACGATGATGGTGTTTTCCTTGGAGATGCTGACCTTTTTAGCGCTACCCAGGTTTTCCAGGGTTGCTGCTTCCAGGCTCAGGCCGATTTCTTCGGAGATAACGGTACCGCCGGTCAGAACAGCGATGTCCTGCAGCATGGCCTTGCGACGGTCGCCGAAGCCTGGAGCCTTGACGGCTGCGACTTTAACGATGCCACGCATGTTGTTCACAACCAGAGTCGCCAGGGCTTCGCCTTCAACGTCTTCGGAAACGATCAGCAGTGGACGGCCGGCTTTGGCAACGGCTTCCAGTACTGGCAGCATTTCGCGGATGTTCGAGATCTTTTTGTCGACCAGCAGGATCAGCGGGCTGTCCAGTTCGGCAACCATGGTTTCTGGCTTGTTGACGAAGTACGGGGACAGGTAGCCACGGTCGAACTGCATGCCTTCAACAACCGACAGCTCGTTTTCCAGGCCAGTGCCTTCTTCAACGGTGATCACGCCTTCTTTGCCGACTTTTTCCATGGCTTCGGCAATGATGTCGCCGATGGAGCTGTCGGAGTTGGCGGAGATGGTGCCGACCTGAGCGATTGCCTTGGTGTCAGCGCAAGGCTTGGACAGGTTCTTCAGCTCTTTGACGATAGCGATGGTCGCTTTGTCGATACCGCGCTTCAGGTCCATCGGGTTCATGCCGGCAGCGACGGCTTTCAGGCCTTCGTTGACGATCGACTGAGCCAGAACGGTAGCGGTAGTAGTACCGTCACCAGCGTCATCGTTGGCACGGGAGGCAACGTCTTTGACCAGCTGCGCGCCCATGTTTTCGAAACGGTCTTCGAGTTCGATTTCTTTGGCGACGGAAACGCCGTCCTTGGTGATGGTCGGAGCGCCGAAGCTCTTCTCGATGATCACGTTACGGCCTTTCGGGCCCAGGGTCGCTTTTACTGCGTCAGCCAGGACGTTGACGCCCTTGAGCATTTTTTTACGGGCGGAATCGCCAAACAGAACTTCTTTAGCAGCCATGATCGATATTCCTTAAATACTTTGTAGTAGCGGGAAAATGAACGGGGGTATCAGCCTTCGATAACAGCGAGGATTTCGTTCTCGCTCATTACCAGCAGGTCTTCGCCGTCGACTTTCACTGTGTTGCTGCCGGAGTAAGGACCGAACACAACCTTGTCGCCTTCTTTAACGGACAGTGCGCGCACTTCGCCGTTTTCCAGAGCTTTGCCCGGGCCTACAGCGAGAATCACACCGTGGTTGGCTTTTTCAGCAGCCGAACCTGGCAGGACGATACCGCCAGCGGTTTTCTTTTCTTCTTCGCTGCGACGGATTACGACGCGGTCATGCAGAGGACGAAGCTTCATTGTCGATCTCTCCTAATTGTGGTTTTCATCGGCCGGTGTAGTCCCGGCGGGTTTAACAAATCCGGCCTTCGCCGGTTGCGCCTCGTCGAGCGAGACGCGGAAGACTGACTGGCGCAAATGCCAGAAACCTTTCGGTGACCGATACATAAGGGCGCATAAGCTTATTACAAGGGCGAGGCGAAAAAAATTTCGCGGATTCTGCGGACAAAATCAGCCCCAAACGAACACGGCACCCGAAGGTGCCGTGTCGATACAGACGTTACTTCGGGTCGCGGTGTTCGAACTCGCCTTCGATCACATCACCCTCGCGGCCCAGAGGCTGACGTGGCGCAGGGCCGCCACGCGGTTGCAGGTCGTCAGCAAAGGGGCGCTGGCGGATCGCCTGTTCTTCGGCGCGCTGGCGCATTTTGTTCGCCAGCAAACGACGCGTGAACGGCAGCAGCATGACCAGACCGACGACGTCGCTGATAAAGCCCGGCAGAATCAACAGACCACCGGCCAGTGCCAGCATCAGGCCTTCGAGCATGGTTTGCGCAGGCAGTTCGCCGCGGTTCAGGCTTTCACGGGCACGCAGTGCCGTGGCCAGACCGGCGACGCGCAGTACGAACACACCGAACATCGAGCCGACAATGATCAGCAGCAGGGCCGGGAAAAACCCGATAGCCCCTGCCACTTTGACGAATACGAACAGCTCCAGCACCGGAAACAGCAGAAAGAGCAACAGAAAAGGGCGCATCAAAGTTTCCTCAACGCAAGAAATGCCTTGCAGTAAGCCTTAGATGACGTCGGCCTTTCGTGAATTCAAGCGTCGGCCACTTCATTTTTTGGCCAGACCTCGGCGTGAGCCAGAGAAACCAAGGCTTCGCGCACTTGTGTCGGCGTATTACAAGGTGCTGGGAACGGCAGCCAGTACAGCGCCTGTCCGATGCGCAGGTGCATGCCCTCGGTGTCGATGCCCGCCAATTGCGCCGGCACGGTTTTCGGCAGACCGGCGAGGTCGACGTAGTGCGCGATGGCTTTGGCGTGGTCGCTGTTCATGTGCTCGACCATGCTGATTTCGCCCTTGCCGGCGAACGGGTTGGCCAGCGTCACTTGATCGATCCAGTGAATCGCGCCGAAACCGCCGATGTAACGATGGCGCACCGGGGTCAGCACCCAGAAATCGAAATCGTGAGCTTTATGGTAGTTCTGCGAATCCGGGAAGTAGCGGTAGTAACGCTCGGCGGCGGCTTCAATCGCAGCGCCGTCTTCGAGCTTTTGCGCTTCGGCGAGATAGGTCAGGCGACCAACGGCTTGCACGTCGTCGGCTTCACGCTCACCCACCAACAGCGAGCATTTCGGGTCTTTCTGCAGGTTGTGGGTGTGTTGGGCGATGCGGCTGATGAGGATCAGCGGGCGGCCCTGCTCGTCCAGGCAGTACGGCACCACGGAGCCAAAGGGAAAACCGGGCATCGATTTGGAGTGCGTCGACAGCACTCCACGGTATTCCTTGAGAAGCAATTCTCGGGCATTCTTGGCCACTTCAACGCTCAATTTATGACTCCTTAAATAGAATCCGTCGAAAAAACGGACAGGCGCCCGGAAGAAAGTTTCGGTCACGCCATCGGGCAATTCTCATGTGCAAACCAGCCACGGCCGGTGCAGATCGGGAGTCGCTAACAATAAAAACTACTCAGACCTGCTATCGGGGCATGCGAATGCAACTCAACGACAAAGTAATCATTATCACTGGCGGTTGCCAGGGTTTGGGCCGCTCCATGGCCGAGTATTTCGCCGGCAAGGGCGCGAAGCTTGCGCTCGTCGACCTCAATCAGGAAAAACTCGACGACGCGGTCGCGGCGTGTAAAGCCAAGGGCGTCGAGGCGCGCAGCTATCTGTGCAACGTCGCCAATGAAGAACAGGTGGAGCACATGGTCGCTCAGGTGGCCGCCGACTTCGGTGCGATCCACGGCCTGATCAATAACGCCGGGATTCTCCGCGATGGCCTGCTGTTGAAGGTCAAGGACGGCGAAATGACCAAGATGAGCCTGGCACAGTGGCAGGCGGTGATCGACGTCAACCTGACCGGCGTGTTCCTTTGCACCCGTGAAGTGGCGGCGAAAATGGTCGAGCTGAAGAACAGCGGCGCGATCATCAACATCTCGTCGATCTCGCGGGCGGGCAACGTTGGCCAAACCAACTATTCCGCAGCCAAGGCTGGTGTGGCAGCGGCGACGGTGACGTGGGCTAAGGAATTGGCGCGTTACGGGATTCGTGTGGCGGGGATTGCGCCGGGCTTCATCGAAACCGAGATGACCCTGGGCATGAAGCCGGAAGCGCTGGAGAAGATGACCTCGGGGATTCCGCTCAAGCGTATGGGCAAGCCAGAAGAGATCGCGCATTCGGCGGCGTATATCTTCGAGAACGACTACTACACCGGGCGGATTCTGGAGATGGATGGCGGCCTGCGTATCTGACCCACACCGCAAAACCTGTAGGAGCTGAGCTTGCTCGCGAAAGCGGCATGTCATACAACATTAATGTTGCCTGACACGGCCCCTTCGCGAGCAAGCTCAGCTCCTACAAGTACAGGGTGTTGCGGATGTATTAATCGTCGCTGATGGTGATGTTCGGCATCGCCGGCGTTGCCGCTTCCTGCAACACAATCCGCGCGCCAACGTGGCGGGCCAGTTCCTGATAGACCATGGCAATCTGGCTGTCCGGCTCGGCGATCACCGTTGGCTTGCCGCCATCGGCCTGTTCGCGGATCAGCATCGACAACGGCAGCGAAGCCAGTAGCTCAACGCCGTACTGCGTCGCCAGTTTCTCACCGCCGCCCTCACCGAACAGATGCTCGGCATGCCCGCAGTTCGAGCAGATGTGCACGGCCATGTTTTCCACCACGCCCAGCACCGGAATGTTGACCTTGCGGAACATTTCCACGCCTTTGCGCGCGTCAAGCAGGGCCAGATCCTGCGGCGTGGTGACGATCACCGCACCGGCCACCGGAACCTTCTGCGCCAGGGTCAGCTGGATATCGCCGGTGCCTGGCGGCATGTCGATGACCAGATAATCCAGATCGCCCCACGCGGTTTGCGTGACCAGTTGCAGCAACGCGCCGGAAACCATCGGGCCGCGCCAGACCATCGGCGTGTTGTCGTCGGTGAGGAACGCCATCGACATGACTTCGACACCGTGGGCCTTGAGCGGCACGAACCACTTCTGATCCTTGACCTCTGGGCGGGTACGCTCGGGGATGCCGAACATGATGCCTTGGCTCGGGCCATAGATATCGGCGTCGAGAATACCGACCTTGGCGCCTTCACGGGCCAGCGCCAGCGCGAGGTTTGCGGCGGTGGTCGACTTGCCCACACCGCCCTTGCCGGAGGCCACGGCAACCACATTCTTGACGTTGGCCAGTCCCGGGATCTGCGCCTGCGCCTTGTGCGCGGCGATCACCGTGTTGACTTCAACCCTGGCAATCACCACGCCGTCGAGGTTTTCGATGGCCAGTTGCAGCAATTGCGCCCAGCCGCTCTTGAACAGACCGGCGGCGTATCCGATTTCCAGCTGCACATTGACGCGATCACCGACGATCTCGATGTTCTTCACGCAACCGGCGCTGACCGGATCCTGATTCAGGTAAGGGTCGGTGTATTGGCTGAGGACGGCTTCCACCGCTGCGCGAGTGACGGCGCTCATGGGCAACTCCGATAACAAGACTGGGAAAAGATGGTGGGTATCGTACGCTGGACACCGATTTGAGGCGAACAGATTACTTGAGCTGAAAAACCATTGTGGCGAGGGGATTTATCCCCGCTGGGTGGCGAAGCCGCCCCAAAATCGCAAAGCTCGGTGTATCAGGTAGACCGAGCTCTCTGGTTTTACGACTGCTACGCAGCCGGACGGGGATAAATCCCCTCGCCACAAATGCACTCAAAGTACCCAGCGGCGCAGGGGTGAAAAATATGCGCCAGCGCTTTATAGTGGCCGACCTCCGTTTCATCAAGTAGCGAAGCCCCACATGTCCGAACCACGCAAGATCCTCGTCACCAGCGCCCTGCCCTACGCCAACGGTTCGATTCACCTTGGCCATATGCTGGAATACATCCAGACCGATATGTGGGTGCGCTTCCAGAAGCATCGCGGCAATCAATGCATCTACGTCTGCGCCGACGACGCCCACGGTTCGGCGATCATGCTGCGCGCGGAAAAGGAAGGCATCACCCCGGAACAACTGATCGCCAACGTGCAGGCTGAACACAGCGCCGACTTTGCCGAGTTCCTGGTTGATTTCGACAACTTCCACTCCACTCACGCTGAAGAAAACCGTGAGCTGTCGAGCCAGATCTACCTGAAGCTGCGTGACGCCGGGCACATCGCTCAACGCTCGATCACCCAGTATTTCGACCCGGAAAAGAAAATGTTCCTGGCCGACCGCTTCATCAAGGGCACCTGCCCGAAATGCGGCACTGAAGACCAGTACGGCGACAACTGCGAAAAATGCGGTGCGACCTACGCCCCGACTGATCTGAAGGATCCGAAGTCGGCGATCTCTGGCGCCACCCCGGTGCTCAAGGATTCCCAGCACTTCTTCTTCAAACTGCCGGACTTCCAGGAAATGCTGCAAACCTGGACCCGCAGCGGCACCCTGCAAGACGCCGTCGCCAACAAAATCGCCGAATGGCTGGACGCCGGCCTGCAACAGTGGGACATCTCCCGCGATGCGCCGTACTTCGGTTTCGAGATTCCGGGCGAGCCTGGCAAGTACTTCTACGTGTGGCTGGATGCACCGATCGGCTACATGGCCAGCTTCAAAAACCTGTGCGACCGTACGCCGGAGCTGGATTTCGACGCGTTCTGGGCCAAGGACTCCAGCGCCGAGCTGTACCACTTCATCGGCAAGGACATCGTCAACTTCCACGCACTGTTCTGGCCAGCCATGCTTGAAGGCGCGGGCTACCGCAAGCCGACCGGCATCAACGTGCACGGCTACCTGACCGTCAACGGCCAGAAGATGTCCAAATCCCGCGGCACGTTCATCAAGGCCCGCACGTATCTGGATCACCTGTCGCCGGAATACCTGCGCTATTACTACGCGGCCAAACTCGGTCGTGGCGTTGACGACCTCGACCTGAACCTCGAAGACTTCGTGCAGAAGGTCAACTCCGACCTGGTCGGCAAGGTCGTCAACATCGCCAGCCGTTGCGCCGGATTCATTCAAAAAGGCAACGCCGGCCTGCTGGTCGACAACAATGCTGCGCCAGAGCTGACCGAGGCTTTCCTCGCCGCCGCGCCAAGCATTGCCGACGCCTATGAAGCCCGCGATTTCGCCCGCGCCATGCGTGAAATCATGGGTCTGGCCGACCGCGCCAACGCCTGGATTGCCGACAAGGCACCATGGTCGTTGAACAAGCTGGAAGGCAAACACGATGAAGTCCAGGCGATCTGCGCCACCGGCATCAACCTGTTCCGCCAACTGGTGATCTTCCTCAAACCGGTGCTGCCGTTGCTGGCCGCCGATGCCGAGGCGTTCCTCAACGTCGCCCCGCTGACCTGGAACGACCACGCGACCCTGCTGGCCAATCATCAACTGAACGAGTTCAAGCCGTTGATGACCCGCATCGACCCGGTAAAAGTCCAAGCGATGACCGACGCCTCGAAAGAAGACCTGACCGCCAGCCAGACCGACACCGGTGCCGCCGCCCCTGCGGGCAATGGCGAACTGGCCAAGGATCCGCTGTCGGCGGAAATCGACTTCGATGCTTTCGCCGCGATCGACCTGCGCGTCGCGCTGATCGTTAAAGCCGAACACGTGGAAGGTGCCGACAAGCTGCTGCGCTTGACCCTCGATATCGGTGACGAGCAACGCAACGTGTTCTCGGGGATCAAGAGCGCTTATCCGGATCCGTCCAAACTCGACGGCCGTCTGACCATGATGATCGCCAACCTCAAGCCGCGGAAAATGAAGTTCGGTATTTCCGAAGGCATGGTCATGGCGGCCGGCCCTGGCGGTGACGAGATCTACCTGCTGAGCCCTGACAGCGGCGCCAAGCCGGGTCAACGCATCAAGTAACACTCGGCGGTGAATCGATCCCACAGGCGTGCCCGGCATGCCTGTGGGATTTTTCATATCTGGCCGGATAATGCCTAACCTTAAGAGACAGCCGCCCGTTTCGCTGGCAAAACCATGACCGAACTTGTGCTTACGCTCATCAGTGCTGCGCTGCTCAACAACTTCGTGTTGCACTGGCCGCTGGGCGTCGATCCGCTGTTGGCGGGAAGTCGCCGGCAGGTGCATGCGCTGGGGCTGGCGACGTTGTATCTGACGTTGATCGTCGGCGTCATCGGTTACGCGATCTGGCACTTTTTACTGGTGCCGCTGCAACTTGAGGCGCTGCGCCTGTTGGTGTTTCTGCCGTTGAGCGTCTTGTTGATCGCGCCGCTGTTGAAACGGTTGGCGCGCGGGTTGCCAAATCTGCATTTCGAAGGGTTATGGCCGCTGTTGTTGGGCAATGCCGGTGTGCTTGGACTGGCCTTGATCAATGCGCAAAACGATCAAGGCCTGCTCCACGCGACAGCGCTGAGCCTCGGTGCCGGGCTGGGATTCTGGCTGATACTGAGCCTGTTCTGCGATTTGCGTGAGCGCACCGCCGACAACGATATTCCCCTGCCCTTTCGCGGCCTGCCGATCGACCTGATCGGTGCCGGATTGATCGCAGTGATTTTTCTCGGATTCAGTGGACTGATCAAAACATGAGTCTGATTCAACGCATCGACGCCCTTCTGCCGCAGACCCAATGCGGCAAGTGTGGCCATCCCGGATGCAAACCCTATGCGCAAGGCATCGTTGACGGCGAGCCGATCAACAAGTGCCCGCCCGGTGGCGATGAAACCATCGCGACGCTGGCTGAATTATTGAAAGTGCCGGTGCTGGAACTGGATATCAGTCGCGGTTCGGCGCCGCCGCAAGTCGCCTATATCCGCGAAGCCGAATGCATCGGCTGCACCAAGTGCATTCAGGCCTGCCCGATCGACGCCATCGTCGGCGCGGCGAAATTGATGCACACGGTGATCATCGATGAATGCACCGGTTGCGACCTGTGCGTCGCGCCGTGCCCCGTCGATTGCATTGAAATGCATCCTTTGCCTTTGAGCACGTTGCCGGTGGTCGGCGGCTTGGCCTTCAGTCTTGAAGAACAACGCGCGCGCGCCTCCAAACGCGATCACGCACGTCTGCGATTCGAGCGCCGCAATGACCGGTTGCTGCGCGAAGAACAGCAAAAGCAGGCCGAACGTGAAGCCCGCGCCAAACGTGCTGCTCAGCCTGAGGCGACCGCGTCGGATCCAGTGCAGGCTGCGCTGGAGCGCGTGCGCGCCCAGAAAACTGCGACCGCCGATGCCGCACTGAAAAAAGCCAAGATCGATGTGGCGATGAGCCGTGCGCAACTGCACAAATCGCTGAAAGCTTTCGGCCATCCGCCGACCTTCGAGCAACAGTCGCAATTGATCGTGCTCCAGCAACAATTTGAAGCGGCGGAACAGGCCTTGGCGCAACTGGAAAGCAACGCCCCGGCAGTTGCGGCACCAGCCCCCGCGAAAGATGCCGACCTGAAACGCGCGAAAATCCAGTTGGCGATGCGCCGCGCCGAGCTGAAAAAAGCGCAAACCGCCGAAGCTTCACCGGAGCAGATCGCCGCACTGGAACACGCACTGCGCGACGCCGAACAAGCGTTGCACGACGCCGAAGCCACAAGCGATCAGCCTGCGCCTGACTTGGTGCGCGTCGAAAAACGCCCGATCGACAGCCAACTTCGCCAGTTAAAAACCGAATTGGCCTACGCCCGCGCCGACCTCAACAAACTCGAACGCCGCGCCGACACGCCCGACGACATCCTCGACAAGGCCCGCGCCCGCCTGCAAACCGCCGAGCGCCAGGTGCAAGACCATGTCGCCCCTTGAGGCACCCGACGAGCGCCTGCAACAAGCGATGAAGCTTGTGCTGCTGGCCCTGTTGCCGGGGCTGCTGGCGTTGTTCTGGTTGTACGGTTGGGGCGTGTTGATCAACCTGATTCTGGCTGTTACCACGGCGTTGATCGTCGAGGCGATTGCCACTCGACTGCGCCGTCAGCCCTTACAGCCGACGCTGAGTGATGGCAGCGCGATCGTCAGTGCAACATTACTCGCCGTCGCGCTGCCGCCCTATTGCCCGTGGTGGCTGACGGTGACGGCGGTGGCTGCGGGGCTGTTGTTCGGCAAGCATTTGTACGGCGGTGTCGGCAAAAATCCGTTCAACCCGGCGATGCTCGGTTTTGCTTTGGCGATGGTGATGTTTGCACAGCCGATGACTCATTGGCCGGCCCATGGCTTGGATCTGACGACAAGCTTTCAACAGGTTTTCTACATCGGTCAGGCGCCGGATGCCTGGGTGCAGGCCACCGCACTGGACAGTCTGCGCATCAACAAAAGCCTGACCATGGATGAGCTGTTCGCCAGTGATTCGGCCTTCGGGCGTTTCGGCGGTCGCGGCGTGGAATGGGTGAATCTGGCGTTTTTCGCCGGCGGGCTGTTTTTGCTGCAGCGGCGAGTGATCGCCTGGCACGCGCCGGTCGGCATGCTCGCCAGCCTTTTTGTGATCAGCCTGCTGTGCTGGAACGGATCGGGATCGGACTCCCATGGATCGCCGCTATTTCACCTGCTCAGCGGCGCGACCATGCTCGGTGCGTTCTTCATCATCACCGAGCCAGTCTCGGGCGCCAGAACGGCGCTTGCCAGACTGCTGTTCGGTGTCGGCGTCGGCCTGCTGACCTATCTGATTCGCACGTGGGGCGGTTACCCCGATGGCGTCGCGTTTTCCGTGCTGTTGATGAACCTTTGCGTGCCGGCGCTGGAACGGTTTGCCGCGAGTCGTCAGCCACAGGTGAGCCCATGAACCGCACGGGCAGCGCACTGACGTTATTGCTGCTGGCGGTGATCGGCATCGGCGCGACGTATCTGCTGCAACGTGATAGTGCGCCGCAGATCGCTGCCGAGCACCGTTTGGCCGACAGCCGCAAACTGCTCGACATGCTGCCCGCCGACAGCTACGACAACCAACCGCTGGAACAGCCGCTGACACTGACCGAGATGAGTCTGAGCCATAGCACGCTTACAGCGGGTTACCGTGCAACCAGGAATGGCCAGACCGTTGCAGTGTTACTGCGCAATCAGACCGAAGGTTACGCCGCTGCCATCGAATTGCTGATCGCCATCGATACCAACGGCAAATTGCTCGGCGTGAAAACCCTCAAGCAAAACGAAACCCCGGCACTCGGCGGGCCCATTGGCGATTGGCCGAACCGCTGGCTGCAAGCGTTCATCGGCAAATCACGCGGCGAACCGAATGACGCTGGCTGGGCATTGAAAAAAGATCAGGGGCAATTCGACCAAATGGCCGGGGCGACCATTACTTCCCGCGCAGCCATCAACGCGATCCACGATGCATTGCGCTACTTTGACGAGCATCGAAGCGCATTGCTGGGGAGCGCACCATGAGCCTGTCCAACTCGCTGATACTGGTGCTATTGCTGGGCACCACCGATTCTTTGGCCGGTGCGTTGGGCACGATGTTGATGTTCGTCGTTGTGGTCGGCATTTATGCTTTGGGCATGTCACCGCTGCGTTCGCGCCTGACAGATGGAAGTGCCTTGCTGGCCGGTGTGTTGCTTGCTGCAACGTTGGCCAGTTGTGCCGATCTATTGGCGCAACGCTGGTTCCTGGCGTGGCATCAGTCGTTCGGCCTTTATGGCGGATTGATCGCCTTGCAGTGCGTGGTGCTCGAGCGCAACGGCTTCTTCCGCCAACCGCTGGCGCAGCGCTTCAAGCTTTGCGCATTGTTTGGCGGTTTGATGCTGGTGCTCGCCGCGCTGCGTGAACTCATCGGGCAGGGAAGCCTTGGCCGTGGGTTGTCCGCGCATGGCTCAGGTCTTGTTTTATTCGGCGAAGGGCTGCATCTGGCAACCCTGGTGCCTGGCGCCTTTATTGTATTGGGGCTGCTGCTCGCGGCCCGTCAGGCGTGGACGCGCCCGAACTCTATTTCCAAGGAAACGCATCGCCCATGAATGCTGCAAAACGTCTTGAGATCTTTCGCCGACTGCATGAAGACAATCCCGAGCCGAAGACTGAACTGGCCTACTCCTCGCCTTTCGAACTGCTGATTGCGGTGATTCTTTCGGCGCAGTCGACCGACGTCGGCGTCAACAAGGCCACGGCGAAACTGTTCCCGATCGCCAATACGCCCGCCGCCATTCATGCCTTGGGGGTTGAAGGCCTGTCCGAATACATCAAGACCATCGGCCTCTACAACAGCAAAGCGAAAAACGTCATCGAGACCTGCCGCATGCTGGTCGAACTTCATGGCGGTGAAGTCCCGCAGACCCGCGAAGAGCTCGAAGCCCTGCCCGGCGTTGGCCGTAAAACCGCCAACGTGGTGCTCAACACCGCGTTTCGCCAATTGACCATGGCCGTCGACACGCACATTTTCCGCGTCAGCAACCGCACCGGCATCGCCCCCGGCAAAAATGTGGTTGAGGTGGAAAACAAGCTGATGAAATTTGTACCCAAGGAATTCCTGCTCGATTCCCATCACTGGCTGATTCTTCACGGACGCTATGTGTGTCTGGCCCGCAAGCCGCGCTGTGGCAGCTGTCGAATCGAAGATCTGTGCGAATACAAAGCCAAAACGTCCGACGATTGACTGGCTATTGGGTTTATCGATTCGTCGATTGAAAAAATCTTTTTTACCCGCCGCAGGATTGTCGATATAAGGAGCGCCAAAGGCCCCTCTTAGCCTGGAGTTAACCTATGAGTACCAGCAAAGAGCAACTGGAAGAAGCTGACGAAGATTTTGTAGCCGTGGACGCTGATGATGCCGAACCGGTAGTCGAGGTCGCCAAGACCAATCTGAGTAAACGCCGCACCATCGATAACCTGCTGGAGGAGCGCCGACTGCAAAAGCAATTGGCCGAGTACGATTTTGATGACTGACACTTGAAAGCCTCCCGAAACGGAGGCTTTTTACTTTCCACTGGTCGCTGAATTCGATCGCCCATGATTACGTCAGCGTTGGTCATGCTCAAACCAGTCCGTTGCGTTGCGCCAGCTCGATGAGGTCAACCAGTGAGCGGGCATTGAGTTTCAGCAATAAACGGGTCTTGTACGTACTGACCGTTTTATTGCTCAAAAACATGCCGTCGGCGATCTCCTTGTTGGTTTTGCCCCGCGCCAACTGTTGCAACACCATCATCTCTCGTCCGGAAAGGCGATCGACCATATCGGCTTCACTGGCATTGCCCAGACTGGTACGCACGGTATGCAGCGCTTGATTCGGAAAATAACTGTAACCGGAGAGTACGGCTTTGATGGCGCTGAGCAACTCCGTCAGATCCTGTTGTTTACACACATAACCCGCCGCGCCCGACTGCATGCAACGCATGGAGAAGTGTCCGGGGGCCTGTGAAGTCAGCACCAGTACCTTCATCGGCATGGCCACCGAACTTAGCCGTGCAATAACTTCCAGGCCGTCCAGTTTTGGAATTCCAATGTCCAGAATCACGATATCCGGCATTTGTTCGCGAGCCAGTTGCAATGCATCGACACCATTATCGGTTTCAGCAATCACTTCGTAGCCATGACGCTCCATCAGCATACGTACCGCGAGACGAATGACGGGGTGATCATCCACGATCAGCACTTTATTCATGGGCAGGTCCAATTTCGCTGTTCGATTTTTAGAGCCCGCACAATAGCCTAGTCAATTCACTCGTGGCACAGCGCAGTTCTCTTGCACTTGCAGCGCAAGACATTCCCTACAACCAATGAGGATTATTCCTACAAGAAATACACTTGCTGCTATCGAATGGGCTGTACGTGCATTCTTCACTTCATTCAGGCGCGTCTTAACCCGCTGATATTTTTAGTACAAAATTTTCATACAGATCCGTTGCCTGCCCGAAAAATACGCCGCCGTCCAAGCCATTGGGCATGCGGATACAGCTCGGAAAAGCTGCTTGCTCTCGCGCTTCAGAGAATATCGGCAACTAACTTCGCTTTGCAAAAAATCTGAAACAAGACACTTCTACCCACACGGCAATTTTTAATATAAACATTAAAGCCGCAAAACTTTAACCACACACTTAATAAAATCAGCGACCTCAAAATCAATAGAGCCAACACCATGCGGAACTTTAAAAAGAAAATCTCCAACCCAATGACGATTATCGCGATCTTCGCGTTTATTTCGGAAACTTCCGCAGCGGTATCACTACCCTTTCTGGATAACAATGAGCGTGAAATTTACATATGGTTTTTAATCAGCTTTCCATTTTATTTGTTGTTTTTGTTTTTTATTACCTTGAACTTCAACTACCGATCGCTTTACGCGCCGTCTGACTTCGACAAGGATGATAACTTTCTGAAAGCGTTTGAAGACCTTAGATCCGGCGACCATCAACTCGATCCTCTTTCGAAAACGTCCGAGCGTACCGGCAACGTACCCGATCCACCCACTCCCAGCGATTGGGCGACGCCGCCGTGGATCGAACATCACGTGCATTTGCCCAAACCCATGAACGCGCTGCGGGTAATTGATGTACGACCGATGAACAGCAAGGCGCAATTCGATCAGTTGCAGGCAAGTCTCACAGTCACCAGCAGGCCATTGGTAAGGTTCATGGTATTTCTAACTGATCCCGCGTCAGAGGCCTTGCTCAAGCAAATAAGGCTCAGCCCCGGCAAACAGACGAAAAAAGGCACAGCGAACACGCTCTACATCGCCTACAACGTCAGCCAGCAGATCACGACAATTTTGAGAGGAGATTAAAAGGCGGGCGAATATCGTGAAGAACACAGATAACGCAAAAAGCAGGAAGGGTTTGAACAGTGGCAGCCTTGTCGCGATGACAAGGCTGCCCTTTCATTCCAGGCCCGAGGGGCTTAGAACAGCTTGCGGCCCTTGTTGGCAGCAATACGCATGCGCAGCGCGTTGAGCTTGATGAAGCCCGCCGCGTCGGCCTGGTTGTAAGCACCGCCGTCTTCTTCGAAGGTTGCGATGTTGGCATCGAACAGCGAATCGTCGGACTTGCGGCCAGTAACGATCACGTTGCCTTTGTACAACTTCAGACGCACAACACCGTTCACGTTGACCTGCGACGCGTCGATCATCTGTTGCAGCATCAGACGCTCAGGGCTCCACCAGTAACCGGTGTAGATCAGGCTGGCGTACTTCGGCATCAACTCGTCTTTGAGGTGAGCGACTTCTCGATCCAGAGTGATCGATTCGATGGCGCGGTGAGCGCGCAGCATGATGGTGCCGCCCGGGGTTTCGTAGCAGCCACGGGATTTCATGCCGACGTAACGGTTTTCAACGATGTCGAGACGACCGATGCCGTGCTCGCCGCCGATCTTGTTCAGCGTAGCCAGAACAGTGGCCGGGGTCATTTCGACGCCGTCCAGCGCAACGATGTCGCCGTTACGGTAAGTCAGTTCCAGGTACTGTGGTTTGTCAGGAGCGTTCTCCGGGGAGACGGTCCATTTCCACATGTCTTCTTCGTGCTCGGTCCAAGTGTCTTCCAGCACGCCGCCTTCATAGGAGATGTGCAGCAGGTTGGCGTCCATCGAGTACGGGGATTTCTTCTTGCCGTGACGCTCGATCGGGATCGCGTGCTTCTCGGCGTAGTCCATCAGCTTCTCGCGGGACAGCAGATCCCACTCACGCCAAGGGGCAATCACTTTTACGCCCGGCTTGAGTGCGTAGGCACCCAGCTCGAAACGTACCTGGTCGTTGCCCTTGCCGGTGGCGCCATGGGAAATGGCGTCAGCGCCGGTTTCGTTGGCGATTTCGATCAAACGCTTGGCGATCAGCGGACGTGCGATGGAGGTACCCAGCAGGTACTCTCCTTCGTAAACGGTGTTGGCGCGGAACATCGGGAACACGAAATCACGCACGAATTCTTCGCGCAGATCGTCGATGTAGATTTCTTTGACGCCCATGGCCTGAGCCTTGGCGCGGGCCGGCTCGACCTCTTCGCCTTGACCGAGATCAGCGGTGAAAGTCACCACTTCACAGTTATAAGTATCCTGCAGCCACTTGAGGATCACCGAAGTGTCCAGGCCGCCGGAATACGCCAGAACGACCTTGTTTACGTCCGCCATGCCATCACTCCACGGGGTTCTACGGAAAGCCGAGGAGTCTACCGCCCAAACGCGATAATTTACAGAGGCGCGACAGCTTAAGACGACAAAGCGACAGAATCTGTCGAGAGCGCGACGATGACCGGCGGGTCAGGAAGTTGCTGCAGTGCTCGCTGGTGTACTCGCTTGCGGCGCCGGAGCCGCGACTGGCGTAACCCGCGCAAGGTGCACATTGACCCGCCGGTTCTTCGCCCGGTTCGCCGCACTGGTGTTGGGCACCACCGGATACTGCTCACCGTGGAACCGCACGGTGATCTGCGACTCTTGAATGCCATTGGCCTTGAAGTAGTCGACCACCGCCAGCGCCCGGCGGCGCGACAGTTCACGGTTGGTCAGACGGTTGCCGCTGTTGTCCGAGTGGCCGTCGAGCTCGATGTGATTAACCGTCGGATCTGCCTTCATGTACTCCAGCATGACCGCGAGTTTGGCTTTGGCGGCGGCGTCGAGATCGGTGCCTTCGCCGGGAAAACCGATTTGCGACTGTTTAACCTGATCGAAATTCTGCGGCAACAATTTCGCCACGCAGGTTTGATAGTCGTTAAACGCTTTGCTGAATTTGACCGGCAACAGGCGCACTTCCGAGACCCGACCATCACTCGACGCGCGACGCACGACCGGACTGCGACCGTCCAGCAGACCGCTGATCAAACCGCCGGCCTGGGACTGCGAACTGTTAAACAAGACATTACCGCTGCCAATCCTGACGCTGCCCAGATTGATATCGCCGCGTCCCGGCTGCCATGGCGCCGCCGCTGCGAGCAACGTCGCCGAACCGCCGCCCAGCATGGCGTTGTAGGCGTTTAGACGGAATATCGCCTGCTCGCCGGCCTTGCGCACGAACTCACCCGAGCCGAAATCTGTAATCGGCTGTGTCAGGCGGCATTCGAACTTGTCGCCGGCGACCGTCCACTCAATGTTCTCCAGACGTGTCTGGTACGTGAGCGCCATCGCGGGGAGGCTGGCAAACACACTGAGCAAGGCTAAATAACGCTGGCGCACGGGAGGCTCCATTGGCTTCTGAAACACAAAGACCGATTCACACGATGTTTACGGCATACCTACGGGATATCGGAAGGTTCCCGCAAAACTTGATAGCGAGTGCCTGCAAGAGTCTTTTCCGGTAGCATTCGCCTCAGTTTGACCCGCCTGGAATCCCCTCATGTCCGACCGCCTGACCCTGCTGCGTCCCGACGACTGGCACATTCATCTTCGCGATGGTGCCGTGTTGACCAATACCGTTGCCGATGTTGCGCGCACTTTTGGCCGCGCGATCATCATGCCCAACCTGGTACCTCCGGTGCGCAACGCCGCTGAAGCCGACGGCTATCGCCAGCGGATTCTCGCTGCCCGCCCGGCCGGCAGTCGCTTTGAGCCGCTGATGGTGCTGTACCTCACCGACCGCACCCAGCCCGAAGAAATTCGTGAAGCCAAGGCCAGTGGTTTTGTCTACGCCGCCAAGCTGTACCCGGCCGGCGCAACCACTAACTCCGACTCCGGCGTGACCAGCATCGACAAGATTCTGCCGGCGATCGAAGCCATGGCCGAAGTCGGTATGCCGCTGCTGATCCACGGTGAAGTCACCCGTGGCGACGTCGATGTGTTCGATCGCGAAAAGATCTTCATCGATGAGCACATGCGCCGCGTGGTCGAGCGTTTCCCGACACTGAAAGTGGTGTTTGAGCACATCACCACCGCCGACGCCGTGCAGTTCGTCAACGAGGCTTCGGCCAACGTTGGCGCGACCATCACCGCGCACCACCTGCTCTACAACCGCAACCACATGCTGGTGGGCGGGATTCGGCCGCACTTCTATTGCCTGCCGATCCTCAAGCGCAACACGCATCAGGAAGCCCTGCTCGACGCCGCCACCAGCGGCAGCGCGAAGTTCTTCCTCGGCACCGATTCGGCACCGCACGCCCAGCACGCCAAGGAAGCCGCTTGCGGCTGCGCCGGCTGCTACACCGCGTACGCCGCCATCGAAATGTACGCCGAAGCCTTCGAACAGCGTAACGCCCTAGACAAACTCGAAGCTTTCGCCAGCCTCAACGGCCCGCGCTTCTACGGCCTGCCGGCGAACACTGATCGCATCACCCTGGTTCGTGAAGAATGGACCGCCCCGACCAGCCTGCCCTTCGGCGAGCTGACCGTAATCCCGCTGCGCGCCGGTGAAAAACTGCGCTGGCGCCTGCTGGAGGAACACGCGTGAGTGAAGACCATTTCGACGACGAACTGGACGGTCAAAGTGGCGGCGGCGGTTCCCGTCACCCGATGGCAGCACGCTTTCGCGGCTACCTGCCGGTTGTCGTCGACGTAGAAACCGGTGGCTTCAACTCGGCCACCGACGCGTTGCTGGAAATTGCTGCGACCACCATCGCCATGGATGAAAAGGGCTTTGTTTACCCGGATCACACCTACTTCTTCCGCGTTGAGCCGTTCGAAGGCGCCAACATTGAAGCAGCAGCGCTGGAGTTCACCGGGATCAAGCTCGATCACCCACTGCGCATGGCCGTCAGCGAAGAAACCGCGCTGACCGACATCTTCCGTGGCATTCGCAAAGCGCTGAAGGCCAACGGCTGCAAGCGCGCGATTCTGGTCGGCCACAACAGCAGCTTCGACCTCGGCTTCCTCAACGCTGCGGTCGCGCGACTGGACATGAAGCGCAACCCGTTCCACCCGTTCTCCAGCTTCGACACCGCGACACTGGCCGGTCTGGCCTACGGTCAAACCGTACTGGCGAAAGCCTGTCAGGCAGCCGACATCGACTTCGACGGCCGTGAGGCGCACTCCGCGCGTTACGACACCGAGAAAACCGCAGAGCTGTTCTGCGGCATCGTCAACCGCTGGAAACAGATGGGCGGCTGGGAAGATTTCGACGACTGATCCTCGCTGAGTAAATCCCGCGCATAAAAAAACCGGCTCAATGAGCCGGTTTTTTTGTACCTCGACGTTGCGCCTTACAGGGCAGCAGCGTTCTCGGTCAGGTATGCCGCAACGCCTTCTGGCGAAGCGTTCATGCCTTTGTCGCCTTTTTTCCAGTTGGCAGGGCAAACTTCGCCGTGCTCTTCGTGGAATTGCAGAGCGTCGACCAGACGGATCAGCTCTTCCATGTTACGGCCCAGCGGCAGGTCGTTGATGATCTGCGAGCGGACAACGCCTTTGTCGTCGATCAGGAACGCGCCACGGAACGCTACGCCGCCTTCGGATTCAACGTCGTAAGCCTTGGCGATGTCGTGCTTCATGTCGGCAGCCATGGTGTATTTCACCTGGCCGATGCCGCCATTGTTCACTGGAGTGTTGCGCCATGCGTTGTGAGTGAAGTGCGAGTCGATCGACACAGCGATCACTTCAACGTTGCGGGCCTTGAAGTCAGCCATGCGGTTGTCCAGAGCGATCAGCTCGGACGGGCAGACGAAGGTGAAGTCCAGTGGGTAGAAGAACACCAGGCCGTATTTGCCTTTGATGGCCGAGGACAGGGTGAAGCTGTCAACGATCTCGCCATTGCCGAGTACGGCCGGGACGGTGAAGTCAGGGGCTTGTTTGCCTACGAGTACGCTCATTGATATCTCCTGGTGTAGAAACTTGAAGTTCAGGGTTTGCGCCAGCCTGCCATCCTCAGACGACAGCCCTGTGACACGAACCCCCTTCGCAAGGGCCGACCATCATACACTGCGAATTTGGCCTGTCCTTAACGGTTTTTTAAAGCAGGCGCAGAACCGTGCTGCATTTACAGGGCCAGGCAAATAGCCAGTAAATACCGTTCGTCAGTCGTAGCTGTTAATCCGCTGAAGCGGTCGGAAAGCACTTTGACAATCATTCTCGTTAACATTAAGATCCATCGCAATTGAGTCACAACCAGCGACGGTTCTCACTTATGTATGTTTGTCTCTGCACTGGCGTCACCGACGGACAGATCCGCGAAGCGATCTATGAAGGTTGCTGCAGCTATAAAGAAGTTCGCCAGGCCACCGGCGTCGCCAGCCAATGCGGCAAATGTGCCTGCCTTGCCAAGGAAGTCGTTCGCGAAACCTTGACCAAGCTGCAAACCGCTCAGGCTGCGATCCCCTATCCGGTGGAATTTACTGCCGCGTAATAACACCCCATTTCAAAGAACCGGACTTATGTCCGGTTTTTTTATGCCTGTAAATCAATTGCTTAGGCTCCAGACGCGGAACACAAACATTCTTATTCCGATTAATTTTCATATATTATTCAATAACTTAGGTTTGACACTTATAAATACGAAGCTCAAACTCTGCCGTATATACAGCGAATACAGGGCAGGACTCCGATCATGAAAGGCGACATTACAGTCATCCAGCATCTCAACAAGATCCTTGCCAATGAGCTGGTCGCGATCAATCAGTACTTCCTGCATGCGCGCATGTATGAAGATTGGGGTCTGAACAAGCTCGGCAAGCACGAATACAAAGAATCCATCGACGAGATGAAGCACGCGGACAAGCTGATCAAGCGCATCCTGTTCCTCGAAGGCCTGCCGAACGTGCAGGATCTGGGCAAGCTGCACATCGGCGAGCACACCCAGGAAATGCTGGAGTGCGATCTGCGTATCGAGAAGACCGGCCACGCTGACTTGAAAGCTGCGATCGCACATTGCGAAACCGTCGGTGACTTCGGCAGCCGTGAACTGCTCGAAGACATTCTTGAATCCGAAGAAGAACATATCGACTGGCTGGAAACCCAATTGGGTCTTATCGGCAAAGTCGGTCTTGAGAACTATCTGCAATCGCAGATGGGCGAAGAGTAGGAGCTGCCGCAGGCTGCGATCTTTTTAGATTGCACCGGCAACTCGCAATAACTTTTCGGACGCACTAAAAAGCCCCGCCCTCTTTCGAGGTGCGGGGCTTTTTATTGGCTTTTCTGTAGGAGCATGGCTCGCCAGCGAAGAAAGCGCCGCGGTGCTACAGACACACCGCGTTATCGTTTTTCGCGAGCAAGCTTTGCTCCTACAACAAAAGCATCAGGCTTCGGACTTGTTCGCCGCTGCCGCTTCAACAGCCGACTTGATGGTGGTTTGCAGCGAACCGTCTGCAGCCATCTCGGTCATGATGTCGCTACCGCCGACCAGCTCACCGCCAACCCACAGTTGTGGGAAAGTCGGCCAGTTGGCGTACTTAGGCAGGTTGGCGCGGATTTCCGGGTTCTGCAGGATGTCCACGTACGCAAACTTTTCGCCACACGCCATGACAGCCTGCGCAGCTTTCGCGGAGAAGCCACACTGCGGGGCATTCGGCGAGCCTTTCATGTAAAGCAGAATGGTGTTGTTGGCAATCTGCTCTTTAATCGTTTCGATGATATCCATGGAGCACCTCGGCTGAACTTTCCGACTCACGGGTCGGCACGGTGACGCATTGTAACGGAATCCCGAGCGCCATGCTCGGTCTCCCCGACGGTCACGTTCAAGCCGCCGCCACGGTGACCGGCACGCCGTTCAACGCGGCATTCCCGGACAATTCGTCGAGCTGGCACTCATCGGTCAGGTCATTGGCGCTCGAACCTGGCTGGCCACTGGCAATCGTCATCTGCACACCCGGGCGCGCATGGCCCCAACCGTGCGGCAGGCTGACCACGCCTTTCATCATGTCCAGACTGCCGAGCACTTCCACTTCAATCTGCCCGACCCGCGAACTGACGCGCACCCACTGACCATCGTTGAGCCCACGACTGGCGAGATCGTCCGGGTGCATCAGCAACTGATGGCGCGGCTTGCCCTTCACCAGCCGGTGATAGTTGTGCATCCACGAATTGTTGCTGCGCACATGTCGGCGGCCAATCATCAACAACTCGTCGGCGGCCGGAGCTTGCAGCGCGGCAAACCGTGCGAGGTCAGCGAGGATCTCTGGCGGCGCGGCCTGCACGTGCTGGTTCGGCGTTTTCAGGCGCGGCGCCAGATTGGCTTTCAACGCGCCCAGGTCAATACCGTGAGGATGATCGAACAGTGTCGCCAACGAGAGTTTCTGCTCGGAGGCGTCACCGTACATGCCCATCCGCAAACCCATATCAATCATCTTCGCCGGTGGCATGGTCGGTTTCAGCTCCTTGCCGGTTTTCTCGGCGAATGCTTTGGCCAGACCGACAAAGATCTCCCAGTCATGCAGCGCGCCCTCAGGCTTGGCAAGGATCGCGCGGTTGAAGCGAGTGACATTACGCACCGCGAACAAGTTGAACGTGGTGTCGTAGTGATCGTTCTCCAGTGCCGACGTCGACGGCAGGATCAGGTCGGCGTAACGCGTGGTTTCGTTGATATAGAGGTCAATGCTGACCATGAACTCCAGGCCATCCAGCGCCTGCTCCAGTTGTCGCCCGTTCGGCGTCGACAAAACCGGGTTACCCGCCACGGTAATCAGCGCGCGGATCTGGCCTTCGCCTTCGGTGAGCATCTCTTCGGCCAGTGCCGAGACCGGCAGCTCTCCGCCGTATTCAGGACGCCCGGAAACACGGCTTTGCCACTTATTGAAATGCCCGCCCGACGTCGACGCCACCAAGTCCACGGCCGGCTCGGTGCACAGCGCACCACCCACCCGGTCGAGGTTACCGGTAACCAGATTGATCAGTTGCACCACCCAGTGGCACAGAGTGCCGAAGGTTTGAGTCGAAACGCCCATCCGGCCATAGCAAACCGCACTCGGCGCCGCAGCAAAATCACGCGCCAGTTGGCGGATCTGCTCGGCGGGAACGGCGCACAGCGGGCTCATGGCCTCGGCGGTGAACGTCTCCACCGCAGCGCGCACGTCGTCCAATCCATCGACCGGCAAATGACTGTCGCGTGTCAGGCCTTCACTGAACAATGTGTTGAGCACACCAAACAACAATGCGGCATCGCCACCGGGGCGCACGAACAAATGCTGATCGGCCATCGCCGCCGTTTCGCTGCGCCGTGGATCAACGACCACGACTTTACCACCGCGTGCCTGGATCGCTTTTAAACGTTTTTCAACATCTGGCACGGTCATGATGCTGCCATTAGAGGCCAGTGGATTACCGCCGAGAATCAACATGAAATCGGTGTGATCGATGTCCGGAATCGGCAGCAGCAAGCCGTGGCCGTACATCAAATAGCTGCTCAGGTGATGCGGCAACTGATCGACTGAGGTCGCCGAGTAGCGATTGCGCGTTTTCAGCAATCCAAGGAAATAATTGCTGTGGGTCATCAGCCCGTAGTTGTGCACGCTCGGGTTGCCTTGATAGACCGCCACCGCGTTCTGCCCATGACGCTCTTGAATCGCTGCGAGTTTCTCCGCCACCAGCGCAAACGCCTCGTCCCAGTCGATCGGCAACCATTCGCTACCCACGCGGCGCATCGGCTGACGCAGGCGATCCGGATCATTCTGGATGTCTTGCAGCGCGACAGCTTTGGGGCAGATATGGCCACGGCTGAAGGTGTCGAGCGCATCACCCTTGATCGAGGTGATCGCCACGTGGCCATCGGTTTCAGTGGTCTCGATGGTCAGGCCGCAAATGGCTTCACACAGGTGGCAGGCTCGGTGATGGAGAGTCTTGGTCATGGCCAGTCTCTGTCTTGTTCTGGACGGGCAATGACGCCCGGGGGAACAAAACTATGGCCCCGTCGCGGGTCAGGCGCCAGCGACGTTCGTCTTGTGAATCGACGGCTATCAGGTGCGCCGATAGACCGCCTCACTCAACTGGAGGGCAGTTGCGGCGGCGCGGCCAGCTGGATTTCCTGGATGGTTTCGATCTGCTCGTGAGCGACGTGTACGCCGGTGAGCTCGCCGATCAATCGCCAATGCTCGTCGAGCCCGGCACTGATGGTCGCCATGCGGTCAATCATATGGCGGCCGGCGGATTTGACCACGTCGTCTTCGCTGCGCAGCAGCTCAAAGGACATTGAGGTCATTGACGCGGTGAGATGGGTCAGAGAGCGAGCCGTGTGGCCCAGCAATTCCATTAACAATTTTTCTTTCGATTCCATGCGGAGGCTTCCTGCGTCGCTCGAAACTTATTTATAACCCAGCACTTTGCTTTAGCAAATGTTTCAACCTGAGCATCCGACCAAGTGATGGCATGCCGCCACGGTCGTAAACCGACTCAAGCGACCCGATCCCCGCCACGGCGGATTGCCAAGCCCCGCGAGGCCAGTGTACAAAGGGACTCGCTGCTGTCCTGAACCCGGCTTCAAATGCGCGACTGCAACATCCTGTCCGCTCTCCGAATCCTGCAAAACCGTAGCCTATTGGAAAAACGCGACATTTAGTGTCAATATCGCGCCTCCCCCTATTTCGTCGCCCCGTGCGGCTTACGCCGCAGGTCTCGCCCGTTGTTCCGTTAAACAAGGCTTTGAGCATCTGCGGTTTGTAGCAAAAAGGTAGTCAATGATGAGCGCAAGGCACTTTCTCTCCCTGATGGATTGCACGCCCGAAGAGCTGGTCAGCGTGATCCGTCGAGGCGTTGAGCTCAAGGACCTGCGTAACCGCGGCGTACTGTTCGAGCCTCTGAAAAACCGCGTGCTGGGCATGATCTTCGAAAAATCCTCGACCCGCACCCGGATCTCTTTCGAGGCCGGCATGATCCAGCTCGGCGGTCAGGCGATCTTCCTCTCGCCGCGCGACACCCAATTGGGCCGTGGCGAGCCGATCGGTGACTGCGCCATCGTCATGTCGAGCATGCTCGATGCGGTGATGATCCGAACCTTTGCCCACAGCACCCTGACCGAATTTGCCGCCAACTCGCGCGTGCCGGTGATCAACGGCCTGTCCGATGACCTGCACCCGTGCCAGTTGCTGGCCGACATGCAGACGTTCCTCGAACATCGCGGTTCGATCCAGGGCAAAACCGTGGCCTGGATCGGCGACGGCAACAACATGTGCAACAGCTATATAGAAGCGGCGATCCAGTTCGACTTCCAGTTGCGCGTCGCGTGCCCGGAAGGTTACGAGCCGAACCCGGAATTCGTCGCCAAGGCCGGCGATCGCGTGACCATCGTCCGTGATCCGCAAGACGCCGTGCGCGGCGCGCATCTGGTGAGCACCGACGTCTGGACTTCGATGGGTCAGGAAGAGGAAACTGCCAAGCGCCTCAAGCTGTTCGCGCCGTTTCAGGTCAACCGTGCGCTGCTCGACCTCGCTGCCGAGGACGTGTTGTTCATGCATTGCCTGCCGGCGCACCGTGGCGAAGAAATCAGTCTCGACCTGCTTGATGACCCGCGCTCCGTCGCCTGGGATCAGGCAGAAAACCGTCTCCACGCACAGAAGGCCCTGCTCGAGTTCCTCGTTGAACCGGCATATCACCACGCATGAGCCATGAATTACTGCTGAACCTGCGCAACCTCGCTTGCGGCTATCAAGATCAACGCGTGGTGCAGAACCTCAATCTGCACCTCAACGCCGGTGACATCGGCTGCCTGCTCGGCTCGTCCGGCTGCGGCAAGACCACCACCCTGCGCGCCATCGCCGGTTTTGAACCGGTGCACGAAGGTGAAATCACCCTTGGCGGCGAGACCATTTCCAGCGCCGGTTTCACCTTGGCGCCGGAGAAACGCCGGATCGGCATGGTGTTCCAGGACTACGCGCTGTTCCCGCACCTGAGCGTCGCCGACAACATTGCCTTTGGTATTCGCAAGCATCCGAACAAAGAGCGCGTGACCGAAGAGCTGCTGGAACTGGTCAACCTGAAAAATCTCGGCAAGCGTTTCCCGCACGAGTTGTCCGGCGGTCAGCAACAACGTGTCGCCCTCGCCCGTGCGTTGGCGCCAGAGCCGCAATTGCTGCTGCTCGATGAGCCGTTCTCCAACCTCGATGGCGAACTGCGCCGCAAGCTCAGCCACGAAGTGCGCGACATTCTCAAGGCCCGTGGCACCAGCGCGATTCTGGTCACCCACGATCAGGAAGAAGCTTTCGCCGTCAGCGATCACGTTGGCGTGTTCAAGGAAGGTCGCCTGGAACAGTGGGACACGCCGTACAACCTGTATCACGAACCGGCGACGCCATTTGTGGCGAGTTTTATCGGTCAGGGTTACTTCATTCGCGGTCAGCTCGACAGCCCGGAATCGGTGCAGACTGAATTGGGTGAGTTGCGCGGCAATCGGGCTTATACCTGGCCGATTGGCGGGGCGGTGGATGTGTTGCTGCGTCCGGATGACATTGTTTATGCACCGGACAGTTCGTTGAAAGCGCGGATTGTCGGCAAGACGTTCCTCGGGGCCTCGACCCTGTATCGCTTGCAACTGCCGACGGGGGCGCAGCTGGAATCGATTTTCCCGAGCCATGCTGATCATCAGGTCGGTGCGGAAGTAGGGATTCGGGTTGCGGCTGAACACTTGGTGCTGTTCCAGGCCTCCGGCAGCACTGCTGCGCAGATCCCGGCAGTTGAGAACGGCGTCCGCCGCTACAACACCGCCCTTTAAAGATCAAAAGATCGCAGCCTTCGGCAGCTCTTACAGGGATCAATGTAGGAGCTGCCGAAGGCTGCGATCTTTTAGCTTTTAACCCAGGATCAGGGTGCCGCTCGCGACGAGCGTTGCATGCCCGCCAATCTTCACCCGTTCACCTTCCAGCCGACAAAACAACTCCCCGCCTCGCGCCGAGCGCTGGCACGCGGTCAGACTCGATTTGCCCAGACGTTTTGACCAATACGGAATCAAGCTGCAGTGCGTCGACCCTGTCACCGGATCTTCATTGATGCCAATCGCCGGGGCGAAATAGCGCGAGACAAAATCATGCTGATCGCCCCGCGCGGTGACGATTGCACCGAGCCACGGCAGTTTGGCCAGCGCGACCATGTCCGGCTTGCAATCGAGTACGGCCTGCTCCGACTCCAGCACCACAAACAGTTCGTTCGAGCCGAGCACGTCAACCGCTTCAACGCCCAGCGCCCGCTCGACATCCAGGGTCACGCCAATCTCTGACGGCACGATCGAGGGGAAATCCAGCCACAAACGCCCGTCTGCCCGCGTCACGCTCAACGGCCCGGACTTGCAGGTGAAGTCGATACGCTCGGCCGTTTCCTTGTAGATCTCGAACAACACATAAGCGCTGGCCAGCGTCGCATGGCCGCACAACGGCACTTCAGTGGTCGGGGTGAACCAGCGGATATGCCAGGCCGAACCTTCACGCACCAGAAACGCGGTTTCCGCCAGATTGTGTTCACCCGCGATCTTTTGCATCAAATCATCGGCGAGCCACGCATCCAGCCGATAAATCATCGCCGGGTTGCCACAGAACGGCCGCTCACTGAATGCGTCAACCTGATGAAACTCGAGCTGCATAACCTTCTCCTTAAGTCAGTCGGCAGAGCATGCAGCGCATACCAGATCAGCGCCAGCGACAGAACCGGCCAATTTTCTTCATACAGAATCAGCCGACGTTACGCACGACCGATGTCGGCGAATTTGGCCTGGGTGTGTTCAGCGAGCACGGCGGGTGCCAATTCGACTTCCAGCCCACGCCGGCCGGCGCTGACATAAATAGTCGCAAAAGCCTGAGCCGAATTATCGATGAAGGTGCGCAGACGCTTTTTCTGCCCCAACGGACTGATACCACCCAACAAATAACCGGTTGAACGCTGCGCCGCAGCCGGATCTGCCATCTCGACTTTTTTCACCCCCGCCGCCTGCGCCAGACCTTTGAGGTCGAGGCTTCCGACGACCGGCACTACGGCCACCAGCAGCTCACCTTTTTCACTCGCCGCCAGCAAGGTTTTAAACACCTGCGCCGGCTCAAGTGCCAGTTTTTCCGCAGCCTCCAGCCCGTAGGACGCGGCCTTCGGATCATGTTCGTAACTGTGCACGCGATGTTCGGCACGAACTTTTTTTAACAAGTCCAACGCAGGGGTCATGGCAGCTCCAGGCTCGGCAATGGCAGAAAATCCTGCGCCGGATTCTAGGACATCGAGCCGTAAAAGGCTCTATCCCGGCCCCGAATTACGCGGCTTTGCAGGTAATTCACAACGCTAAGAAAGCAGTCACCCGGTGAGTCATTCATGTGACTGATAGTTCTATTGTGACTGGCGGTTCACTTTCGACCTTTGACAGGTTTGTTTCTTGTCTATATTTTTTCGAATCTGAATAATGTAAGAATTATCATCATTGCAGCACTCAGCAGTAAACCGGGAAACGAATGGGGATTCCGACCCGGTGAAAATCGCGCCTTGCCCTGTCGGCAATCGCGCCAGACAACAACAAAAATTGAGGTTTTCAATGACAACTGCTTTACAGCAACCATCGCTTTCGAGCCAATGCATGGCTGAATTTCTGGGTACTGCACTTCTGATCTTTTTTGGCACTGGCTGTGTCGCCGCGCTCAAAGTCGCGGGCGCCAGCTTCGGCCTGTGGGAAATCAGCATCATCTGGGGCGTCGGCGTGAGCATGGCGATCTACCTCACGGCCGGGGTTTCCGGCGCGCACCTGAACCCGGCCGTCAGCATCGCCCTGGCAATCTTCGCCGACTTCGAAAAGCGCAAACTGCCCTTCTATATTCTTGCGCAGATCGCCGGCGCCTTCTGCGGCGCGCTGCTGGTTTACACGCTGTACAGCAATCTTTTCTTCGATTACGAACAAACTCACCAAATGGTTCGCGGCTCGGCCGCCAGCCTTGAGCTGGCCTCGGTGTTCTCAACGTTCCCGAATCCAGTGCTGTCCACCGCCCAGGCATTCCTGGTCGAGATGATCATCACCGCGATCCTGATGGGCGTGATCATGGCCTTGACCGACGACAACAATGGTCTGCCAAGAGGCCCGATGGCGCCGCTGCTGATCGGCTTGCTGATCGCGGTGATCGGCAGCTCGATGGGCCCGCTGACCGGTTTTGCGATGAACCCGGCGCGTGACTTCGGTCCGAAACTGATGACTTTCTTCGCTGGCTGGGGTGAAATTTCCTTCACTGGCGGCCGCGATATTCCGTACTTCCTGATTCCGATTTTTGCACCGATTGTCGGTGCCTGCCTCGGCGCTGCCGGGTATCGCGGGCTCATCGCCCGTCACCTGACCGGCGCCACACCTGCTACAAAGGATGCAGAACCGGCCATTGACGGCAAACCAAGAACTTCTTGAAACAGTCGGCGCAGGCTCCTGCCCATCCGAGCCTGCGCCACGGCCCAATCACCCTTATTTCGTCCAAGGCAATCGACATGACCGACATTCAGAATAAGAACTACATCATTGCCCTCGATCAGGGTACGACCAGCTCTCGCGCGATCATTTTTGACCGCGACGCGAACGTGGTCTGCACCGCGCAGCGCGAATTCGCTCAGCATTACCCGCAAGCCGGTTGGGTCGAACACGATCCGATGGAAATCTTCGCCACCCAAAGTGCGGTGATGGTTGAAGCGCTGGCACAGGCCGGTCTGCACCACGACCAGGTCGCCGCCATCGGCATCACCAACCAGCGTGAAACCACGGTGGTCTGGGATAAGACCACCGGCCGCCCGGTGTACAACGCCATCGTCTGGCAGTGCCGCCGGAGCACCGAGATCTGCCAGCAACTCAAGCGTGACGGCCACGAAGAGTACATCCGCGACACCACCGGCCTAGTCACCGACCCGTACTTCTCCGGCACCAAACTGAAGTGGATCCTCGACAACGTCGAAGGCAGCCGCGAGCGTGCGCGCAACGGCGAGCTGCTGTTCGGCACCGTCGATAGCTGGCTGATCTGGAAATTCACTGGCGGCAAGGTGCACGTCACCGACTACACCAACGCCTCGCGCACCATGCTCTTCAACATTCACTCGCTGGAGTGGGACGCGAAGATGCTGGAGATCCTCGACATCCCGCGCGAGATGCTTCCGGAAGTCAAAGCGTCATCGGAAATCTACGGCCACACCAAGAGCGGCATCGCCATCGGCGGTATCGCCGGCGACCAGCAAGCGGCGCTGTTCGGTCAAATGTGCGTAGAACCAGGTCAGGCGAAAAACACCTACGGCACCGGCTGCTTCCTGCTGATGAACACCGGCGACAAAGCGGTGAAATCGCAGCACGGCATGCTCACCACCATCGCTTGCGGCCCGCGCGGCGAAGTCGCTTACGCCCTGGAAGGCGCGGTATTCAACGGCGGTTCGACCGTGCAGTGGCTGCGTGATGAGCTGAAAATCATCAACGACGCCCACGACACCGAATACTTCGCCAATAAAGTGAAGGACAGCAACGGCGTGTACCTGGTGCCAGCCTTCACCGGTCTGGGCGCTCCTTACTGGGATCCGTACGCCCGTGGCGCACTGTTCGGCCTGACGCGCGGTGTTCGCGTGGATCACATCATCCGCGCTGCGCTGGAATCGATCGCCTACCAGACCCGCGACGTGCTCGACGCCATGCAACAGGACTCCGGCGAACGCCTCAAAGCCCTGCGCGTGGACGGCGGTGCGGTGGCGAACAACTTCCTCATGCAGTTCCAGGCCGACATCCTCGGCACTCAGGTCGAGCGCCCGCAAATGCGCGAAACAACGGCACTCGGTGCGGCGTATCTGGCCGGTCTGGCGTGCGGCTTCTGGGGCAGTCTGGAAGAACTGCGCGGCAAAGCGGTGATCGAACGCGAGTTCGAACCGAGTCTGGACGAAGTCGAGAAAGAGAAGCTGTATAAAGGCTGGAAAAAAGCCGTCAGCCGCACCCGTGACTGGGCGCGTGAAGATGCTGAATAAGCCAACCTGAGTACTTGTAAAGGCTTGTAACTGGTAGGGAGGAGATTCCTGCGGCATCATGGGCAAATTTTGCACGGCAGCCCAAAGGAAGCCCCATGAATCTGCCTCCCCGTCAGCAGCAAATCCTCGAGCTGGTTCGCGAACGCGGCTATGTGAGCATCGAGGAAATGGCCACGCTGTTCGTTGTTACCCCGCAAACCATCCGCCGCGACATCAATCAGCTCGCGGAAGCCAATTTGCTCCGTCGCTACCATGGTGGCGCGGCCTACGATTCCAGTGTTGAAAACACGGCCTATGCGATGCGCGCCGATCAAATGCGCGATGAAAAACAACGCATCGGTGAAGCCATCGCCGCACAGATCCCCGATCACGCCTCGCTGTTCATCAACATCGGCACTACCACTGAATCGATTGCCCGTGCTCTGCTCAATCACAACCATCTGAAGATCATCACCAATAACTTGCACGTGGCGTCGATGCTCAGTGCCAAGGATGATTTTGATGTGCTGCTGACCGGTGGCAATGTCCGTCGTGACGGCGGTGTGGTCGGTCAGGCGAGTGTGGATTTCATCAATCAGTTCAAGGTTGATTTCGCGCTGGTCGGGATCAGCGGTATTGATGAAGACGGCAGCTTGCTGGATTTTGATTATCAGGAAGTGCGGGTTTCGCAGGCGATCATTGCCAATGCGCGGCAGGTGATTCTGGCGGCGGACTCGAGCAAGTTCGGGCGTAATGCGATGATTCGTCTTGGCCCGATCAGTCTGATTGATTGTTTGGTGACCGATCAACAGCCGGTGCCGGCGTTGGCGCAGTTGTTGAGTCAGCACAAGATTCGCCTGGAAGTCGTTTAACCCCCAAGATCAAAAGATCGCAGCCTTCGGCAGCTCCTACATGGGTTCACTTGACCTGTAGGAGCTGCCGAAGGCTGCGATCTTTTGCTTTTAATGTTCGAAAATTTTCCTTTCTCTGCCCTTCGATGAGTTTTTTCAATCGAAGTCGACTGGCTGTGCGCGTGTTTATCGGCTACCATTTTCGCAAATGAACATTCATGTTCGATTTCCAATATAGAAAATCAAAAGAGCCTGAGGCCAGCCGATGTCCACATCTACCTTGCGTACGCCCCCTATCTCCGAGATCTACGACCTCGCCGTTATCGGCGGCGGGATCAATGGGGTGGGGATCGCAGCGGATGCCGCCGGTCGCGGTCTCTCGGTGTTCCTTTGCGAAAAGGACGACCTCGCCAGCCACACCTCGTCGGCCAGCAGCAAGCTGATCCACGGAGGCCTGCGCTACCTCGAACATTACGAATTCCGTCTGGTGCGCGAAGCACTGGCCGAGCGCGAAGTGCTGCTGGCCAAAGCCCCGCACATCGTCAAGCCAATGCGCTTCGTGTTGCCGCACCGTCCGCACCTGCGTCCGGCGTGGATGATTCGTGCCGGCCTGTTCCTGTATGACAACCTCGGCAAGCGCGAAAAACTGCCAGGTTCGAAAAGCCTCAAGTTCGGCGCCGACAGCGCACTGAAAAGCGAAATCAAGAAAGGCTTCGAATACTCCGATTGCTGGGTCGACGACGCCCGCCTGGTGGTACTCAACGCCATGGCCGCCCGCGAAAAAGGCGCCCACGTGCACACCCAGACCCGTTGCGTCAGCGCCCGTCGTGCCAAAGGTTTGTGGCACCTGAACCTGGAACGTGCCGACGGCAGCCTGTTTTCGATCACCGCCAAAGCGCTGGTGAACGCCGCCGGCCCGTGGGTTGCCAAGTTCATTCGTGACGATCTGAAGATGGAATCGCCGTACGGCATCCGTCTGATTCAAGGCAGCCATATCATCGTGCCGAAACTGTACGAAGGCGATCACGCGCACATTCTGCAAAACGAAGATCAGCGCATCGTTTTCACCATTCCGTACTTGAACAACCACTTCACCCTGATCGGCACCACCGACCGTGAATACACCGGCGACCCGGCGAAAGTGGCGATTACCGACGGCGAAACCGATTACCTGCTGAAAGTGGTCAACGCTCACTTCAAGAAACAAGTCAGCCGCGAAGACATCCAGCACAGCTACTCAGGCGTGCGTCCACTGTGCAACGACGAATCCGACAACCCGTCGGCGGTCACCCGCGATTACACCTTGGCACTGTCCGGCAGCACTGAAGAAGCGCCGCTGCTGTCGGTGTTCGGCGGCAAGCTGACCACCTATCGCAAACTCGCCGAATCGGCGATGGCGCAACTGATGCCGTTCTTCACCCAGATGCGCCCGAGCTGGACGGCCACCGCCACCCTGCCCGGCGGCGAGGACATGACCACGCCGCAAGCCTTGAGCGCGCTGATTCGCGACAAGTACGACTTTGTGCCGAGCGAGATCGCGCGTCGCTGGTCGACCACGTACGGCAGCCGCACCTGGCGCATGCTCGAGGGCGTTGAAACCCTCGCCGACATGGGCGAACACATTGGCGGCGGGCTCTACACCCGTGAAGTCGATTACCTGTGCAGCGAAGAGTGGGCGACCTCGGCGCATGACATTCTGTGGCGTCGTAGCAAGCTGGGCTTGTTTACCACTCCGGCGGAGCAGGAGAAGCTTGCGGCGTATCTGGGTAAGGTTGAGCAGAACCGTAGCAAGATTGAAGCGGCATGATTTGAACATTGGTTAAACAAAAAGCCCCTGAATCGTAAGGTTCAGGGGCTTTTTTTTGTTTGCCTGACACACCGCCACCCCTGTAGGAGTGAGCCTGCTCGCGATGGCGGTGTGTCAATCAACATACCTGGCGCCTGACATACCGCCATCGCGAGCAGGCTCACTCCTACAAAAACTCGTTCGGTTTTCCGAACGAGACTCCCCGGTCAATTCGGTAAACCGGATCACTCCTCACAAAAAAATCCGCCATAAAACTTTAATCTCCTTATAAATCATAATCTTAACCAATCCAGACTGGTCTGGCACGAGTCATGCTCTACACTCTCTCGACGAATGCCTGTTGTGCCAACACTTCAGGAGCCGTCAGGCATTCGAAGCACAAAAGGGCCGACGAACTGGCTCCATAAAAAAAACAATGTCGAGGAAAATTTGATGCGCATCGTTCCCCATATCCTGGGCGCAGCCATTGCTGCCGCTCTGATCAGCACGCCAGTTTTCGCCGCCGAACTCACCGGCACCCTGAAGAAAATCAACGATTCGGGCACCATCACGCTCGCTCACCGCGACAGCTCCATTCCGTTTTCCTACATTGCAGATGCTTCCGGCAAACCAGTGGGCTACTCCCACGACATTCAGGTGGCTATCGTTGAAGCCCTGAAAAAAGACCTGAACAAGCCCGATCTGCAGGTCAAATACAACCTGGTGACCTCGCAAACCCGTATCCCGCTGATCCAGAACGGCACCGCGGATATCGAGTGCGGCTCGACCACCAACAACGCCGAACGCGCTCAGCAAGTCGACTTCACCGTCAACATTTTCGAAATCGGCACCCGTCTGCTGGTCAAGAAAGACAAGGATGGCAAGCCGTCCTACGCTGACTTCGCCGACCTCAAAGGCAAAAACGTCGTGACCACTGCGGGCACCACGTCCGAGCGCATCATCAAAGCGATGAACGCCGACAAGCAGATGGGCATGAACATCATCTCCGCCAAAGACCACGGCGAATCCTTCAACATGCTGGAAAGCGGCCGCGCCGTTGCCTTCATGATGGACGACGCTCTGCTGGCCGGCGAAGAAGCCAAGGCCAAGAAGCCGAACGACTGGATCATCACCGGTACTCCACAGTCCTTCGAAGCCTATGCGTGCATGGTTCGTAAAGACGACCCGGCCTTCAAGAAAGCCGTCGATGACGCCATCGTTGCGCTGTACAAGTCTGGCGAGATCAACAAGATCTACAGCAAATGGTTCGAGAGCCCGATCCCACCGAAAGGCCTGAACCTGAACTTCCCGATGAGCGACAAGGTAAAAGATCTGATCGCCACCCCGAGCGACAAGCCGGCGCCTGACGTAAAAATCTGATTCCTGACTAACCTTATCTCCTGAGGGAGTCACCCTCCCTCAGGCGTCTGTTACTACCTGCTGGCTGTACTGTGGAACACTCGACCTGGCGGTTTTCGAGCCGATCGCGTGTGCCCGGCGTTCAACGTCGAACGGGAAAGGATTTTCCCCGAGCGGGTGCTTGTACATCGATCGATCTCGAGGGGAGACCCTAATGAATTACAACTGGGACTGGGGCGTGTTCTTCAAGTCCACCGGCGTCGGCAGCGAGACTTATCTCGACTGGTACGTCACTGGTTTGGGCTGGACCATTGCCATTGCCATCGTGGCATGGATCATCGCCTTGCTGCTGGGCTCCATTCTGGGGGTCATGCGCACTGTGCCAAACCGCATCGTATCGGGCATCGCGACCTGCTACGTGGAACTGTTTCGTAATGTGCCGCTGCTGGTTCAGCTGTTCATCTGGTACTTCCTGGTGCCCGACCTGCTGCCGCAAAACCTGCAGGACTGGTACAAACAAGACCTCAACCCGACCACCTCGGCTTACCTGAGCGTTGTCGTGTGCCTGGGCTTGTTCACCGCTGCGCGTGTTTGCGAGCAAGTGCGTACCGGTATTCAGGCGCTGCCACGCGGCCAGGAATCCGCCGCGCGTGCCATGGGTTTCAAGCTGCCGCAGATCTACTGGAACGTGCTGCTGCCCCAGGCCTACCGCATCATTATTCCGCCGCTTACCTCGGAATTCCTCAACGTCTTCAAGAACTCCTCCGTGGCGTCCTTGATCGGTTTGATGGAATTGCTGGCACAAACCAAACAGACCGCCGAATTTTCGGCCAACCTGTTTGAAGCCTTCACCCTGGCCACGCTGATTTACTTCACCCTGAACATGAGCCTGATGCTGCTGATGCGCGTGGTCGAGAAGAAAGTCGCGGTGCCTGGCCTGATCTCCGTGGGGGGCAAATAATGGACTTCGATTTCAGCGGCATCATCCCCGCTATCCCGGGCCTGTGGAACGGCATGGTCATGACCTTGCAGTTGATGGTCATGGGCGTGGTCGGCGGCATCGTGCTCGGGACGATCCTGGCGCTGATGCGCCTGTCGTCGAGCAAACTGTTGTCACGCGTGGCCGGCGCTTATGTGAACTACTTCCGTTCGATCCCGCTGCTGCTGGTGATCACCTGGTTCTACCTGGCGGTGCCGTTCGTGCTGCGCTGGATTACCGGTGAAGACACGCCGATCGGCGCGTTCACCTCCTGCGTCGTGGCCTTCATGATGTTCGAAGCCGCGTACTTCTGCGAAATCGTCCGCGCCGGTGTGCAGTCGATCCCCAAAGGTCAGATGGCCGCTGCACAGGCGATGGGCATGACCTATGGCCAGACAATGCGTCTGATCATCCTGCCTCAGGCGTTCCGCAAGATGACGCCGTTGCTGCTGCAACAGTCGATCATCCTGTTCCAGGACACCTCGCTGGTTTACACCGTGGGTCTGGTGGATTTCCTCAACTCCGCCCGCTCCAGCGGCGACATCATTGGCCGTTCCAACGAGTTCCTGATCTTCGCCGGTGTCGTCTACTTCATCATCAGCTTTTCCGCCTCGCTGCTGGTCAAGCGTCTGCAAAAAAGGTTCGCCGTATGATCTCTATCAAGAACATCAACAAGTGGTATGGGGACTTCCAGGTACTGACGGATTGCAGCACCGAGGTCAAAAAAGGCGAAGTGATCGTGGTCTGCGGCCCGTCCGGTTCGGGTAAATCGACCCTGATCAAATGCGTCAACGCGCTGGAGCCGTTCCAGAAAGGCGACGTCGTGGTTGACGGTACGTCGATTGCCGATCCGAAGACCAACCTGCCGAAACTGCGTTCGCGCGTCGGCATGGTGTTCCAGCATTTCGAACTGTTTCCGCACCTGACCATCACCGAAAACCTGACCATCGCGCAGATCAAGGTGTTGGGCCGCAGCAAGGAAGAGGCGACCAAAAAAGGTCTGCAACTGCTCGAGCGCGTTGGCCTCTCGGCGCACGCCCACAAGCATCCGGGGCAACTGTCCGGTGGTCAGCAACAGCGTGTGGCGATTGCCCGTGCGCTGGCGATGGACCCGATTGTCATGCTGTTCGACGAACCGACCTCGGCGCTCGACCCGGAGATGGTTAACGAAGTGCTCGACGTGATGGTGCAACTGGCTCACGAAGGCATGACCATGATGTGCGTCACCCACGAAATGGGTTTTGCGCGCAAAGTGGCCGATCGCGTGATCTTCATGGACGCCGGCAAGATCATCGAAGACTGCCCGAAAGAGGAATTCTTCGGCGACATCAAGGCCCGCTCCGAACGCGCGCAGCACTTCCTCGAGAAAATCCTGCAGCACTAAAAGCAACACACCCGCACCCTGTCTGTGGGGTGCGGGCTGCCTGACAATGAGATCCCCTGTGGCGAGGGGATTTATCCCCGATGGGCTGCGAAGCGGCCCCAGCAGTTCAAAGTCAAACCGCATGCAAGGGTTTGACGACTGCTGCGCAGCCGATCGGGGATAAATCCCCTCGCCACAGAGTCCACCTCCAAACCAGCGGTGATTCACAAACAAGTGTTGTGGTTGACCCAAGGCATCTGTGATGAAATGCGACCCCAATCTCTATCGCGCCGCGCCGCCATCACTTGCCGTGAAGCCCCGTCTGATTCGTCATTTGTTCCTGCCGCCGCTGATCATCATTTTGATGGTCGGGTTGGGTTACGCCGGGTTCTGGGTCAGTGAGCACTTTGGCATTCGCAACCTCAGCGAAAACGGCCAGCGCCAGCTCGAACTGAACGCCCGCGCGGTCGAAAGCGAGATCAGCAAATACACCTACCTGCCAAGCCTGCTGGAACTCGAAACCAGTGTGTCGCGGCTGCTGGCCGACCCGACCCCGGAACACCGGCAAACGGTCAACGCTTACCTTGAAGGCCTGAACCGACGCAGTCGCAGTCGGGCCATCTACGTCATGGACACCACCGGCCGCGTCATGGCCACCAGCAACTGGCGCGATGTCGACAGTTACCTCGGTGAAGACCTGTCCTTCCGTGCCTATTTCCAGAAAGCCGTGCGCGGTGAACCCGGGCGTTTCTACGGCATCGGCAGCACCAACGGCGAACCCGGTTACTACCTCGCCCACGGCCTCGAAGAGCACGGCAAGATCATCGGCGTCGCCGTGGTCAAAGTGCGTCTGGAAGCCATGGAAGAACGCTGGCAGCGCGCGCGTCTCGAAGCGTTTGTCAGCGACGAAAACGGCATCATCATTCTCTCCAGCGATCCGGCACGCCGGCTCAAATCAGTGATTCCGCTGAGCGAGGAAACCAAAGAAAAACTCGCCCGCAGCCTTCAGTACTACTGGTTCCCACTCAACGAACTGCAACCGCTGGCCCGCGAAACATTGGCCGAAGGCGTGGAAAAACTCACCTTCCCGGCCAACAGCGAAGTGCAGTCAGGCGAGGACGACATCAGCTACCTGGCGCAGACCCGACCGCTGAGCGACACGCCATGGAATTTCACCCTGCTCACGCCGTTGCAGGACTTGCGCCGCGAGGCGATCAACCAAGGCATTCTCGTTGCGGTAGCTTTCGCCTTGGTAGCGTTCCTGCTGATCGCCTGGAACGAGCGGCGCAAGGTCATCGCCACCCGCCTCGCCGCCCGCGAAGCCTTGCAGGAAGCCAATAATCAACTGGAGCGTCGGATTACCGAACGCACCACCGACCTGCGCGCCAGCAACGAGCGCTTGAAGAGTCAGATCCGCGAACGCCGTCAAGCCGAGGAGACCTTGCGCCGCGCGCAGGATGAATTGGTGCAGGCCGGCAAACTCGCGGCCATCGGCCAGATGTCGACCAGCATTGCCCACGAATTGAATCAGCCACTGGCCGCGATGCGCACGCTCTCGGGCAACACCGTGCGTTTTCTGGAACGCGGTCAGCTCGACGTCGCCAGCACCAACCTCAAGACCATCAATGACCTGATCGACCGCATGGGCCGAATCACCGCGAGCCTGCGTTCGTTCGCCCGTCGGGGTGACAATCAGGGTCAGGCCAGTCTCGGCAAAGCCGTGGACGCCGCACTGCAATTGCTCGGCGCGCGTGTTGAGCATGCGGCGCTGCAAATCCATCGGCAGTTCATCGACGTGCAAGTGCAGATCGACCAGACTCGCCTCGAACAGATTCTGGTCAATCTGGTCGGCAACGCCCTCGATGCGATGCAGGCGCAACCGCAGCCCGAACTGTGGCTGGAGGGCGAAGAATTCAACGGCAAATATCGCCTGCGCGTGCGCGACAACGGTCACGGCATCGACGCAGAGGCGCGCAAGCATCTGTTCGAACCGTTCTTCACCACCAAACCCGGCGAACAAGGCCTGGGTCTGGGCCTGACGCTTTCCGCCAGCCTCGCCGCTGCCACCGGCGGTCATCTGGGTGTCGAACACCCGGGCGGCGGCGGAACCACTTTCGTCCTCAGTTTACCGTTGGTAAGCCCTACTCCCGCCGAGCCAATATGAACCAAGAACTCAGTGTGCTGATCGTCGAAGACGACCCCCATGTGCTGCTCGGCTGCCAACAAGCGCTGACGCTGGAAGACATTCCCTGCGTCGGCGTCGGCAGTGCCGAAGAAGCACTGGAGCGGGTCGGCGACAATTTTGCCGGCATCGTCATCAGCGATATTCGCCTGCCGGGCATCGATGGCCTCGAACTGCTCACGCGCCTCAAGCAGCGCGACCGTAGCCTGCCAGTGGTGTTGATCACCGGGCATGGCGACATCTCCATGGCCGTCGGCGCGATGCAGAAAGGCGCCTACGATTTCATGGAAAAACCGTTCTCGCCGGAACGTCTGGTCGATGTTGCGCGACGTGCGCTGGAACAACGCAGCCTCGCTCGTGAAGTGTCGTCGCTGCGTCGGCAACTGGCCGAACGTGATTCCCTCGAAGGACGCATCATCGGTCGCTCGCCGGCCATGCAGAACCTGCGCGAACTGATCGCCAACGTCGCCGACACCTCGGCCAACGTGTTGATCGAAGGCGAAACCGGCACCGGTAAAGAACTGGTCGCCCGTTGCCTGCACGACTTCAGTCGGCGCCACAGCAAACAGTTCGTCGCGCTGAACTGCGGCGGTCTGCCGGAAAACCTCTTCGAAAGCGAAATCTTTGGTCACGAAGCCAACGCCTTCACCGGTGCCGGCAAACGGCGCATCGGCAAAATCGAACACGCCGACGGCGGCACGCTGTTCCTCGATGAAGTGGAAAGCATGCCGCTGCCGTTGCAGATCAAACTGCTGCGCGTGTTGCAGGAACGCACCCTCGAACGCCTCGGCTCGAACCAGAGCGTGGCAGTAGATTGCCGGGTGATCGCAGCGACCAAATCCGATCTCGACGAGTCGAGCAAGGCTGGCGAATTCCGCAGCGATTTGTACTACCGCCTCAACGTGGTGACGCTGGAATTGCCGCCCCTGCGCGAGCGCCGCGAAGACATTCTGCAACTGTTCGAACACTTCACTCAGCAATCGGCCCTGCGCTTCGACCGCGCGCTGCCGGAGCTGGACAACCAGACCTTATCGAACCTGATGAGCCACGACTGGCCGGGCAACGTGCGTGAATTGCGTAACGTTGCTGAGCGCTTTGCTCTCGGCCTGCCGGCGTTCAAAAAGTCCGGTGCCAACAGCGGCGGACAAGGCCTCGGCTTTGCCGAAGCGGTGGAAGCCTTCGAACGCAACCTGCTCAGCGATGCATTGCAGCGCAGCGGCGGCAACCTGACTCAGGCCAGTCTTGAGTTGGGCATGGCCAAGACCACGCTGTTCGACAAAGTGAAAAAATACGGCCTGAGCCATTAAGCGAGAACGACGTGGATCTGTTTTTCAAAGCGCTGTTGGGCGCAGCGGTGGTGCTGATCATCGCGGCGCTGTCGAAGACCAAAAATTACTACATCGCCGGACTGGTGCCGCTGTTTCCGACGTTTGCGCTGATTGCGCATTACATCGTCGGCAAGGGGCGCTCGATTGAGGATTTGAAGACGACGATCGTGTTCGGGATGTGGTCGATCATTCCGTACTTCGTCTATCTGGCGACGTTGTATGTGATGGTGGACCGGATGCGGCTGGAGGCTTCGTTGGCGGTGGCGGCGGTGGCTTGGTTGATGGCGGCTACGGTGTTGGTGACGGTTTGGATTCGGCTGCACAGCTGACGAACAACGATGCACTGTAGGAGCTGCCGAAGGCTGCGATCTTTTGATCTTGCTGTTTAAAAGATCAAAAGATCGCAGCCTTCGGCAGCTCCTACAGGGGTACGTGTTTAGCCGTTGACGGTGCCGCCTTTTGACTCGGCCATGATCTGGCGGATCGCCCCGACAAATGTTTCTACCGGCTGCCCACCCGTCACCGCGTACTGGCCGTTAAACACCACCGTCGGCACCGAACTCACTCCCCGCTGCAACCATACCTGCTCTTCTTCGCGCACTTCGTCGGCAAACTCGTCCGACGCCAGAATCGCCTCGGCCCGCTGGCGATCCAGCCCGACACTCTCAGCAATCTGCACCAGTTGGCCGTGATCGGAAGGATTGCCGCCATCGCTGAAATACGCTTTGAACAACGCCTCCTTCAACGGCAACTGCAAACCCTCAAGCTCCGCCCAATGCAGCAAACGGTGCGCATCGAAGGTGTTGTAAATGCGGCTGTTGGAATCGGTGCGAAAAGCAACCCCCAGTTCTGCACCACGAGCGCGGATCGCGTCACGATTCTTCTGCGATTGCTCCGGCGTCGAGCCGTACTTTTCTTGAATGTGCTCGGCGATGTTCTGCCCGTCGGCGCCCATTTTCGGGTTCAGCTCAAACGGCTGGAAGCGGATCTCGGCCTGCACTTCGTTGCGCAGGATTTCCAGCGCTTCCAGCAAGCCATACAAACCAACAACGCACCACGGGCAGGACACGTCGCTGACAAAATCGATTTTCAGAGCGGAATTCATCAAACACCTCGCAGGGGAAATCGTGCGGGAAAGTTTGCACGATACACCCTGATCACCTTGCACCTGTAGGAGCTGCCGAAGGCTGCGATCTTTTGACGTTGTCCTTAAGATCAAAAGATCGCAGCCTTCGGCAGCTCCTACAGGGGAACGCATTCCAAATGTGTGTGGGCTTGCTCGCGAAGAGGCCCTGGCCAACACCACGAATCTGATGGTTACAGCAGATTCCCGCCCACCACCGGCTCAATCTGCGCCCAATGCGAAGTGTCTTCCCGGTGCGCCTGCAAATACGGCAACACTGCCGCCAGCAACGGCTCCTTGAACGCCTCCTGGAACCGATGCGCCAACCCCGGAATCAGCTTCAACTGACTGCCACGAATATGTGCCGCCAGGTGCACGCCATGCATCACCGGCAACAACGGATCGGCCGTGCCATGCACCACCAGCGTCGGTACGCGCAACTGGTTGAGCAATGCAACGCGGCTAGGCTCGGCGAGGATCGCCATGATCTGCCGCTTCACACCCTCGGGATTAAACGCGCGGTCATAGGAAGCCGCTGCCTGTTGCAGCAAATTCTGCCGATCATCGGTCACCGCCGGGCTACCCAGCGCCGCCAGCAAATCCGCCTGCTGCTCCAGCGCCACCTGACGATTCGGTGCGCCACGTCGCGACAACAACTGCACCAGCGCTGCACTCGGCGCCGGCAAGCCTTCCGCGCCAGAAGTGGTCATGATCAACGTCAGACTCTCGACCCGCTGCGGCGCCATCGCCGCCATGTGCTGAGCAATCATCCCGCCCATGCTCGCGCCCAAGACGTGGAATTGCTCAACATGCAGCGCGTCCATCAGCCCCAGCGCATCATCGGCCATGTCCGTCAGGCTGTACGGCGCCGACACCGGCAGACCGAGCTTGTAGCGCAGCACTTCGAAGGTCAGATTGGCCTCTTCCGGCGCCTGACGCCAGGTCGACAATCCGACGTCGCGGTTGTCGTAGCGGATCACCCGAAAACCCTGCTGACACAGCGCAACCACCACCTCATCCGGCCAATGGATCAACTGCCCGCCGAGGCCCATCACCAGCAGCAACGCCGGATCCGACGCACGACCAATGCTCTGATAAGCGATGCTGACTTGTTGCAGATCGACATGCTCGGTCGGCACGTTGACATCGCAACGCGCGGCCGCCATCGACGGCGTACCGAACAAAAGCGCGGCCAACATGGCCGCGACTGATAGAAAAACCTTGTGCATGAAAAACACCGAAACGCAGAACCCCAGTAGAGCGCGAGTCTGATGAAGTTTGTTCAAGCGCGCTGCCACAGTTGCGTGACAGTTTGATGAAGAGTGCCGAGCGGTCATTGCGCCTCTCGATCAGACGCGGTCGACAACCCCGCCAACATGAGACAAACTCACCACCATCGCTGAATCAGCAAATTTTGTTCATGGAGCCATCGGTGCTTGAGATCCGCCACTTGAAAACCCTGCATGCCCTGCGCGAGGCTGACAGCCTTGTCGACGCGGCGGATCGTCTGCATCTGACGCAATCGGCGCTGTCCCACCAGTTCAAGGAACTGGAAGAGCGTATGGGCATGCAATTGTTTGTGCGCAAGACCAAACCAGTGCGTTTCACCAGCGCCGGTTTGCGCCTGCTGCAACTGGCCGATGCGACCCTGCCGCTGCTGCGTGCCGCCGAGCGTGACATCAGCCGCTTGGCCGGTGGCACCGCCGGGCGTTTGCACATGGCGATCGAATGCCACAGCTGCTTTCAGTGGCTGATGCCGACCATCGACCAGTTCCGCGATGCCTGGCCGGAAGTCGAGCTCGACCTCGCGTCGGGTTTTTCCTTTGCACCGCTGCCGGCATTGGCGCGGGGCGATCTGGATCTGGTGGTGACGTCCGATCCGCTGGAAATCGCTGGTATCACTTATGTACCGCTGTTCACTTATGAAGCGATGCTGGCGGTGGCCAATCAGCACGCATTGGCGAGCAAACCGTACATCGTGCCTGAGGATTTGCTCACGGAAACATTGATCACCTATCCGGTGGAGCGTGATCGGCTGGACATCTTCACGCGCTTCCTAGAACCGGCGGATATTGAGCCGGCGCAGGTACGGACTTCAGAACTGACGGTGATGATGATGCAACTGGTCGCCAGTGGCCGTGGCGTGTGCGGCATGCCGCATTGGGCGCTGCACGAATACAGCTCGCGCGGTTACGTGAAGGCCAAGCGGCTGGGTGAGAAAGGCCTGTTCGCCACGCTGTACGCAGCGATCCGTGCGGACATGCTGGATGCGCCATATATGCGCGATTTCTTGCTGACGGCGAAGGACACTTCGTTCTCGACATTGGATGGGGTTAGCGCAGTTCGCTAAAACCCAAATCAAAAGATCGCAGCCTTCGGCAGCTCCTACACAAAACCCTGTAGGAGCTGCCGGAGGCTGCGATCTTTTGATCTTTATGCCTGAGGCAGTTCACGCCACATATGGATCTTGTCGAAGTAGTCTTCGCCAACCCGCACCGCCAATGGCTCCAGACCAAACTGGATAAAGCCGCAACGCTCATAGAGTTTGAACGCCGCGTCATTCCCGGCAGTAACGGTCAATTGAACGACCTTCAACGCCGGATGATTCTGCGCCTCGGCAAGCGCCGCCTGCACCAGTTCATAGCCCAAACCGTGCTGTCGAAAATCCGCCGACACATACATCCCGAACAACGTGGCTTTATGCCGGGCCTTCTCCCGAGGTTCAAACGCCAGCCCGACAATTCCGGCCAGCGTGCCACCCTCGAATGCCCCCAGCACCACATCGAGCTTGCTGGTCAGCCGCCCTTCCCACCAGCTCAACGGCATCACCGCGCGCTCACGCACGCTGGAGGTAAACGCCTGCGGATGGCGATCGTAAGCCTCCAGCATCAACTCCCGATAAGCCAGGGCATGACTGGCATCCAGCCGTTCTATCCACATGCTCAAGCCGCCCTTCGTTGCTCAAGCATCAATCGCACGGCCAACCCGGCCAACACAAAACCCATGAAATAACGCTGCATCGCCAGCCATGTCGGATTACGTACGAACCACGACGCAATTCCTGCCGCGAACAATGCGATCAGCAGATTGACGGTGAAACTCACGCTGATCTGCGTCAGCCCGAGGATGAGGCTTTGGGTGAACACCGAGCCGTGTTCAGGCGTGATGAACTGCGGAAACACCGAGAGATAAAAAACCGCAATTTTCGGGTTCAGCGCGCTGGTGAGAAAACCCATGGTGATCAGTTTGCGCGACGAGTCTGGCGGCAATTGCTGTGCCTCGAACGGCGAACGCGCACCGGGCTTCACCGCTTGCCACGCCAGCCACAGCAGGTACAACGCACCCGCCCACTTCAACACTTCATAAGCCATCGGCACCGCGAGGAACACTGCGGTCAAGCCGGCGGCTGCGGCAAACATATGCACAAAGAACCCCGCGACCACGCCCAGCAACGAGGTGACCCCGGCCTTGCGCCCCTGACAGATCGAACGCGAGATCAGGTAGATCATGTTCGGCCCCGGCGTCAGTACCATCAGCAACGCGGCGGCGGCGAATATCAGCAGGTCTTGAAGCGGGATCATGGCAAAGTCCTTTGCGTGGATGATCAGGCGATGGCGGTCAGCGAGGCTCGATAAAACGGCAGGATCACATCGCGTGTCAATGGCGCCAAAACGACATCGCCGTCAGTGGCCGGGTCGATCCAGATCACTTCTTCGATTTCCGCTGCCGGGGAAACGTCGGCGTTGATTGTCAGTTGAAAGATATCAGCCTGTACGACACATCCCGGTTCGTTGGCAGCAGGTGCAGAAAACTGACCCAGGAAAGTTGCTTGCGCCGGATCGATTTGCAGATCCAGTTCTTCTTCCAGCTCACGGGCCAGGGCATGCACCGGCAATTCATGCGCTTCGATCTTGCCGCCCGGTTGCATGAACGCCGTGGTGCCGCGTTTGCGCACCAGCAGAGTGCGACCGTCCGGGCCGATCAACAGAGCGGCGGCGATGCGGATGATGGAAGTGGGTGCGCTGGAAAGCGTCGACATATAAACAAACCCCAAACTCAAAAAACGCCAAGGATCCCACGCAAACCTGCCATACGCCATAGAACCCCCGTAGGAGCTGCCGAAGGCTGCGATCTTTTGATCTTGTTTTTTTCAGGATCAAGATCAAAAGATCGCAGCCTTCGGCAGCTCCTACAGGGGGAGTGAATCGCCGGCCAATTCCACGATTGCCCCGTGCGTAGGTCTGGGCCAGTATGCGCAGCAGCATCCGGCCGGGCATTCAAGGTAAACCGATGACACTTTCCTTCGACGACATCACCTGGCACCGCGCCGTCGGGCAATTGATCGAGGCGCTGGACAAGCCGAATTTCTGGGCGCAACTGGTGCGTTTGCTCGAGCAGTACATGCCGTTCGATAGCTGGGTGGCGCTGCTGTTCAGTGCTGACCAACACCCGCAAGTCTTCGCCGCCAGCCCCGGCGTGGAAGGTATCCCGGACGCCCTGTTCGAAGATTACCTGCGCGGCGTGTACCTGCTCGACCCGTTCTATATCGCCAGTCGCGAACAATCGCGCTCGGGGTTGTATCGTCTGTGGGAAGTCGCGCCCGAGCATTTTGAGCAGACCGAGTATTACCAGCGATACTTTCGTCTGAATGTGGTCGCCGACGAAATCCAGTTCAATTGTCAGCTCGAAGGTGATCGCACGTTGTGTCTGTCGCTGGGCAGCAAACAGCGTTTCAGCAGCGAGCAGATTGCCTTGTTGTCACTGATCCAGCCGTGGATGCTCGCGCTGTTGCGCCAGCGTCTACCCTATGAAACCAACGAAACCGGCGCGCCTGCCTCTGCCGATTGGCGGGTGCAACTGGAAACTTCGGTGCAACAACTCAAGGGCGCGCAACTGACCGCCCGCGAACTGGATGTCGGGCGTTTGATGCTCAGCGGTTGCTCCAGTAAAGAAATCGCCCGTAAGCTGGAAATCTCCGTAGAAACCGTGAAAGTCCATAAGAAACACATGTACAGCAAACTGGGGATCAAATCCCAGTCCGAGCTGTTTTCGATTTTTCTTCAGGCACAAAACGCCTGAAAAGATCGCAGCCTGCGGCAGCTCCTACAGTGGGCAAGCCATGCACTGACTTGTAGGAGCTGCCGCAGGCTGCGATCTTTTGAACCTGAGTCCGAACCAAGGAAACCGTATGAGCCTGTCACTCCTGAGCCGCTACGCCTTCTTTGCCGTCTGCGTGATTTTCACCCTCGCCAGCCTGCCTTTTCTCGACCACGACTGGCTGTGGCCGATCACTGCCGTCACCGGCGTCCTCAGCCTGATCGGTCTGTTCGACCTGCTGCAGACCCCGCACGCCGTGCGCCGCAACTACCCGATCCTCGGCAACATCCGCTACCTGGTTGAAGGCATCCGCCCGGAGATCCGCCAATACCTGCTGGAATCCGACAGCGACGCCCTGCCCTTCTCCCGCGCCCAGCGTTCGCTGGTTTACTCGCGAGCGAAAAACGAAACCGCCGACAAACCGTTCGGCACGCTGATCGACGTTTACCAGTCCGGCTTCGAATTCATCGGCCACTCGATGCGCCCGGCGCCGTTGAGCGATCCGAACAGTTTCCGCGTTACCGTCGGCGGCCCGCAGTGCTCGCAGCCGTATTCGGCATCGGTGTTCAACATCTCGGCGATGAGCTTCGGCTCGCTCAGCGCCAACGCCATTCGTGCGTTGAACCAAGGCGCAAAACTCGGCAACTTCGCCCACGACACCGGCGAAGGCAGCATCAGCCCGTATCACCGGGAAAACGGCGGCGACCTGACCTGGGAACTGGGCAGCGGCTACTTCGGCTGCCGCACCAGCGACGGCCGGTTCGACCCGGAGCGCTTCGCCACCCAAGCGCAAAACCCGCAAGTACGCATGATCGAAATCAAAATGAGCCAAGGCGCCAAACCCGGCCACGGCGGCATCCTGCCGAAACACAAAGTCACCAAAGAAATCGCTGAAACCCGTGGGATCATGATGGGCGAAGACTGCGTGTCACCATCGCGTCACAGCGCGTTTTCCACGCCGATCGAAATGATGCATTTCATCCAGCAACTGCGTGAACTGTCGGGCGGCAAACCGGTGGGCTTCAAGTTCTGCCTCGGCCATCCGTGGGAGTTCATGGGCATCGCCAAAGCCATGCTGGATACCGGCATCCTCCCCGACTTCATCGTCGTCGACGGTAAAGAAGGCGGCACCGGCGCGGCGCCCGTGGAATTCACCGACCACATCGGCGTGCCGATGCGCGAAGGTCTGCTGTTTGTGCACAACACCCTGGTCGGCCTCAACCTGCGCGACAAGATCAAACTCGGCGCCAGCGGCAAGATCGTCAGCGCCTTCGACATCGCCAGCGTGCTGGCCATCGGCGCCGACTGGGCCAACTCGGCGCGCGGCTTTATGTTCGCCATCGGCTGCATTCAGTCGCAAAGTTGCCACACCAATAAATGCCCGACCGGCGTCGCCACACAGGACGCTTTGCGCCAACGTGCGCTGGTGGTTCCGGACAAAGCGCAGCGGGTGTTCAACTTCCATCGCAGCACGCTGAAAGCGCTGGCGGAAATGCTCGCGGCGGCGGGGCTTGAGCATCCGTCGCAACTGTCGGCCAAGCATCTGGTGCGACGCATGTCGGCGACCGAGATCAAGCTGTTTTCCGAGCTGCACGTGTTCTTGAAACCCGGTGAATTGCTCACGGGCGAAGTGAGCGGCGCATTCTATTCGCGGATGTGGCAGATGGCGCGGGCGGACAGTTTTGAGCCGAATGAAATCGCGGCGGCATAACGTTGAATGCGCCAGTCTTAACCACAGGCTGGCGCCTCAAATTTCATATTCGCGAAACAATACAAAGCGGAAAAAGCAGTATCCGAGCAATAGATTCAGCACGGTAAAGGACGCCACTGTGATCAGCCCGTGCAGCGCGTGAGCATCGCCAATCAAGCCGATGCCCACACTCACGCCAGCCATCACACAGATGAACAGCAGATAGCTGAGCAATGACGTTCCCGTCTCGAAGGTGTAAAGCATGTTCACGTACAGCGTGAACGCCGCCGCCACGCAAAACGCAGCGAAGTTACTGGCCGCCTGGGACAAGCCACCGGCACTGCACATGACGAAAAATACCTGCCAGTGGATCAACGCATCGGCCAGGCCGATGACCATCAATGCTGAAAATCCTTTCATTAGCGTTCCTTGCCATGATTTGACAGGCATTCACGCTAAGTCAGGAATCGAGCGCGGTCTACTGTCAGAAATTACAGGTAAGGCGCCTCTTTCGACGAGCGGTGCGGGCGCATTACTGCGGCAATCGGTCGTGCGGCTTGTTTATAGAAAGCAAAAGATCGCAGCCTCCGGCAGCTCCTACAGGAAACACGTTCCAAGGTAGGCGCTGCCGAAGGCTGCGATCTTTTGTTTCAGAGGCTATGAATCAGGAAGCCGAGCGCGCCGCACCTTGTGTGACTTGCGTCGGTTGCAGCTTGAACACGTAGAACAACACGGTCAGCAGCACCAGGAACGCAGGCCCCACATAGAGCGCCACGCGGGTGTCCGGGAAGTACGCCATCAGGCCGACCACCAGCACCAGAAACGCCAGGGCAAAATACGAGCTGACCGGGTACAGCCACATCTTGTACTTGAGGCCGGCACGCTCGCTGGCGCTCAGGCCTTTGCGGAATTTCAGTTGGGCCAGCAGGATCATCACCCAGGTCCAGATCGCGCCGAAGGTCGCAATCGAGGTCACCCAGACGAAGACTTTTTCCGGCACCAGATAGTTGAGCATTACGCCCAGGAGCAACACCGCAATCGACAGCAGCAATGCACGACGCGGCACACCGTTGTTCGACGTCTTGGCGAAACCGGCCGGGGCCTGACCGTTCTGCGCCAGGCTGTAGAGCATGCGCCCGGTGCTGAAGATGCCGCCGTTGCACGACGACAGCGCCGCGGTGATCACCACGAAGTTAATGATGCCGGCAGCGGTTTTGATGCCCAGACGTTCAAACGTCATCACGAACGGGCTGCCCTGGGTGCCGATTTCATTCCACGGGTAGATCGACAGGATCACGAACAACGCGCCCACATAGAACAACAGAATCCGCCAGAACACCGAGCCGATCGCGTCGGGAATGGTCTTCTGCGGGTTCTTCGCTTCACCGGCGGTCAGGCCGATCATCTCGACGCCCAGATAAGCGAACATGACCATTTGCAGCGACATCAACACGCCGGTCACGCCGTTAGGCATGAAGCCGCCGTGGGCCCACAGATTGGAAATGCCCAGCGCCACGCCGTCATTGCCGAAACCGAAAGCGATGATGCCGACGCCGCCAATGACCATGGCAATGATGGTGACGATCTTGATCAGCGCGAACCAGAATTCGAATTCACCGAAGGCTTTTACCGCGATCAGGTTGATCGAGCCCATGCTGATCAACGCCGCGAGGGCCCAGATCCAGCGCGGCACATCGGGGAACCAGATGCCCATGTACACGGCCACCGCGGTGATCTCCGCGACGCAGGTCACCAACCACAGGAACCAGTAATTCCAGCCGGTGAGGAAGCCCGCCAACGGGCCGAGGTAGTCTTGCGCATAACGGCTGAACGAACCGGCGACCGGGTTGTGCACGGCCATTTCGCCGAGGGCGCGCATGATCACCAGGATCGCCAGGCCGCCAAGAATGTAGGAAATCATGATCGCCGGGCCGGCCATTTCGATGGCCTTGGCCGAACCTAAAAACAGACCGACGCCGATACAGGCACCGAGCGCCATCAGGCGAATGTGCCGTTCGCCGAGTTCGCGTTTGAGCGGACCGCCCTGAGCGGTTTCGCCGTGAGGCAGGTGATTGCCGACTGGCATGGGGTACAACCTCGTCTTGTTATTGGATATGACCACCGAGTGTCGCAACGTCGGCCGGTAAGCCTTGGCTGCCGTGAAACCGCGTCGGCCTCGTGGGCAAACGCGTCTTGTAGGACAAAACCTGCAAGATCAGCGGGGCGTGCAGTATAAAAAGCCTTGGGCAGGGCTTTTCACTCTATAAACCACAACATTCAGCGACAACTCTCGGCAAAAGCCCGGTTTGCGGAGAGGCATTCCCTGCTTCGCGTAGGAATATTCGCCGCCGAAAAAGGCGCCGAGTATTGCACAGCATTGGTGCATCGTCATGTCCCTGCCTAGGTGCAATTGCTCTTGCGAAGGCTCTAGCGCAGAACTCTCTGACTCCCAACCCCCTGTGGTGAGGGGATTTATCCCCGATGGCCTGCGCAGCAGGCCCAAACCTGCCAATGAGATATATCTGGAGAAATCAGATGTCTGCTTTGGGGGTGCTTCGCACCCCATCGGGGATAAATCCCCTCACCACAAATACTTCACTGGATTCAGAAATTTCGCACAACAGTTACAGATTCAGAGCTACCAACCCGGAACTAGCCTTGAGGGTTCGACAAACCAAACAAGGAAGTGAAGTGCCTAACTATCCAAATTCATACCGCCTACGCCAAGGCCGATTCTCCGAACCCGGCCGCGCCTACTTCATCACCTCAGTCATTCACCAGCGCCAACCCGTCTTCGCCGATTGGCAAACAGGCCGATTGCTGGTGGCAGAGCTCCGCAAGGCACATGACCAAGGCTGCGTAGAGTCCATTGCGTGGGTGGTGATGCCTGACCATTTCCATTGGCTGGTGCAGCTGCAAAGCGGTTCGCTCGCGGAGGTCATTGGCGGAATAAAGGCCCGCTGTACTCAGGCCATCAATCAGAAAACCGGGAAACAAGGGCCGTTGTGGCAGAGCGGCTTTCACGACCGTGCGATTCGTAATGATGAGGATTTGCTGCCGTTCGCCCGGTACATCGTGGCCAATCCATTGCGGGCTGGTTTGGTAAACAACATTGGCGACTATCCACTGTGGGATGCCTGCTGGCTGTAATTGGTTTAGATAACCTGTGGCGAGGGGATTTATCCCCGATGGCCTGCGCAGCAGGCCCGCTTTTTATGGGGAAAACCAGGGGGCGCTTCGCGCCCCATCGGGGATAAATCCCCTCGCCACAAAAAAACCTGTACTAAATGGATTCCTTACTACGGATGAATGAGTTGCCCCTCATTCCAGATTTATTCAGCAACTCTCGCCACCCCAACCCGTCACAATTTTTTCACCACTGCCAACCACCGTCTAAGCTTCAAACAAGTCCGATCAATCTGCGTGAATGGATCAATCGACTATGGGCGCTTTGTGGCAAACCGATTCGAGTAAATCTGTGGTTCCGACTGAGAGTGTGGATCAAGCGCCTGTCCCCGAAAAACCACGCCGTCCCCGGCATGGCTGGAAGGCTTTCTGGTTATTGCTGCTGATTATTGCAATCGTGGTGGGAATGGCTGCGGCCAAGGAAATGCGCACCTCGCGTTTCCAGTCGAGTGAGTTGAGCAAATTCGCCGCCTCGCTGACCTACAAACTGGAACCGGGCCCCAGTGAAGCGATTCACTACCCCGGCAACGGCCCTTTCGATTTGCGCCTGGGTTACAGCGCCCTCGATGAATTCCTGCCGCGTCTGCTCAAGCGCAATTACGTGATCACCGAGCAGACCCGTTTCTCCCCCGCTCTGCTCAGCTACACCGGCAAGGGCCTGTTCGTGCCCTATTCGGAAAAGATTCAGGCCGGCCTGACCATCACCGATTGCCGCGCCGCGCCGCTGTACAAATACAACTATCCGCAGCAGCTCTACTCGAACTTCGCGGCGATCCCGCCGGTGGTGGTCAGCAGTCTGTTGTTTATTGAAAACCGTTTTCTGCTCGACCCTAAACAACCCCGGGCCAACCCGGCGGTGGACTGGCCGCGCTTCGGCATGGCGGCGTGGTCGCAAGTGGCGAAGTTGCTGCACCTGCCCGGCCAGTCAGCCGGCGGCAGCACCCTGGCCACGCAACTGGAAAAATATCGCCACTCGCCGGATGGCCTGACCGTGTCGGGCGCAGAGAAGATCCGCCAGATGATTTCCGCCAGCGTGCGCGCCTATCAGGACGGCCCGGACACCTTGGGTTCTCGGCAGAACATCGTCCGCGATTACCTCAACAGTGTGCCGCTGTCGGCAGTCCCGGGGCACGGTGAAGTGCACGGCATGGCCGAAGGTTTGCGCGTCTGGTACGGCAGCGATTTCAACAAGGCCAACGAACAACTCAACAGCCCGGCCACCGACCCGAAAACCATGGCCGACAAAGGTCTGGCTCTGCGTGAAATGCTCTCGCTGATGATCGCCCAGCGCCGTCCTTCGCACTACTTGACCAAGGGCCGCGAAGAACTCGCCGACCTCACCGACAGCCACCTGCGTCTGCTTAAACAGAACGGTGTGATCGACAGCGCACTGGCCGATGCCGCACTCGCCAGCAAGGTCACCTATCGCGACTGGCAAACCCAGCCGACCATTCAGCCAATCGAAACCAACAAAGGCATCAGTGTCGCCCGCAGTCGCTTGGCGAGCATGCTCAACCGTCCGCTGTACGACCTCGATCGTCTCGACTTGTCCGCCACCAGCACCTTGCAAGGCGACCTGCAAATGCAGGCCACCGAGTACCTGAAAAAACTCGCCGACCCGGCCTTCGCCGCCGAAATCGGCCTGATGGGCGAACGCCTGCTGACGCCCACCAGCACCACCCAGGTTCGCTACAGCTTCACCCTGTTCGAGCTGACCCCGGACGGCTCGCGCGTGCGCATCCAGACCGACAGCACCGACCAGCCGTTCGACATTAATGAAGGCAGCAAACTCGAACTCGGCTCCACGGCGAAAATGCGCGTGCTGACCACTTACCTGCAAATCATCTCCGAGCTGCACGACAAATACGCCGGCATGTCGGTACCGGAATTGAAGAAAGTCGAGGTGCCGGATCAGGATCGCCTGAGTCGCTGGGTCATCGATTATCTGGTGCAGAACAAAAATCGCGACCTGTCGAAAATGCTCGGCGCCGCGCTTGATCGCAAATACTCGGCGAGCCCCGGCGAAGCGTTTTTCACTGGCGGCGGGCTGCACTTTTTCCACAACTTTCGCAAGGAAGACAACGGCCGCCTGCCGACCCTGCGCGATGCATTGCGTGAGTCGATCAACCTGCCGTTCATTCGCCTGATGCGCGATGTGGTGCGCTACGTCACCTACTCCGGCCCGAACAGCAGCGCCGAATTGCTGAAGGACGACCGCGACCCTCGGCGTCAGGAATACCTGGCCAATTTCGCCGACCGTGAAGGCACCGCGTTCCAGCTCAAGTTCTGGAAAAAGTACAAAAACAAGGACACCCAGGCGCGCCTCGAAACCTTCCTCGACAGCATGCGCCCGACCCCGATCCGCATGGCCGCCGTGCACCGTTATCTATTGCCGGATGCCAGTCAGGAAGACTTCAACACCTTCGTCCGCGCTCACCTCAAAGGCGCCAAGCTCAACGAAAAACTCACCGATGATCGCTTGATCCGCCTCTACGATTCCTACGGCCCGGGCAGCTATGATTTGCCCGATCAGGGCTTCATCGCCAAGGTGCACCCGCTGGATCTGTGGATGATGGGCTACCTGCTGCACAACCCCGATGCGACCTTCAGTCAGATCGTCAAAGCCAGTCACTTTGAGCGTCAGGAAGTCTATAGCTGGCTGTTCAAAAGCAAGCACAAAGGCGCGCGCGACAGCCGCATTCGCACCATGCTCGAAATCGAAGCGTTCCTTGAAATTCACCAGCGCTGGCAGAAAGTCGGTTACCCGTTCGACCACCTGGTGCCATCGCTGGCGACCGCGATCGGCAGCTCCGGCGACCGTCCTGCGGCGCTGGCCGAATTGATCGGCACTATCCTCAACGACGGCGTGCGCATGCCGACGTTGCGCATCGACAGCCTGCATTTCGCCGCCGGCACGCCGTACGAAACCCTCGTGACCAACGACCCTCACGTCGGTAAACGAGTGATGCCATCCGAAGTCGCCACGGCCATGCGCGAGGCGCTCTCGCAAGTGGTCGACTCCGGCACCGCCAAGCGTGTTTCCGGCAGTTTCAAAACCGCCGACGGTACGCCGTTGGTCATGGGCGGCAAAACCGGCACCGGTGATAACCGCATCGAAGCGATTGGCTCGGGCGGGCGGATTCTCAGCTCGAAATCGATCAACCGCACCGCGACCTTCGTGTTCTACATCGGCGACCATCACTTCGGCACGCTCACAGCTTTTGTCCCGGGACGCTCGGCGGAGAACTTCAAGTTCACCTCGGCGCTGCCCGTACAGGTGCTCAAAGGCATGGCGCCGATTCTGTCGCCGTATCTGCAGCCTGACTCCCACACCCGCTGCGAGGTGCCTGTCGTCGCCCAGCGCAATTGAAATATTCGGTAAACCCTGCAAACACTGCGATACACAAACGATAACTATGTATCGCATGCCCCCCTGAGCAGCCGCGCAAACTGACATCCTTTCTACGCCAAAAGGATTTTGCGCATGTCTGACTCCGGAGCACAGGGTATTCACTTCGAGACCTTGAAAAAGGCCATTCCCCACGTGCTGATCAAGGCCTCGGCAAAACGCCGCGCCGAGCTGCGCGAAACCCCGTCGGTGCTGCCGAATTGGTTTACCAAGGCTACGAGTCATCAAAAAGACGATTTGAAAGCCGTCACCGAAGCGCTGCATCTTCGACAAAACGAGCGGGATGCCCTGTTCGACAAGATCCAGGACATTGACACATTTGCGAAAAAACTACTCGAGCCAGAGCTGCACAAGCTCGATGCGAGTTTCGACGCTGACGCCACCTGGATACGGCTCTACGCGCCTAAAAGCCTCGGTATTTTTGGTATCAAGAGTGGTGGAATGGCGGTCAAGACCCTGTCACTGCTACAAGCGGCTCTGCATAACTTTGAATACGAGGAAACCCGGCCAGGCTTCTACAAGGAGAGCTCCTGCTTCATCAGCAGACCGGACGCCGACGGTCATTTCGAAACGATCAACACAGCGGTCAGCGTCGACACTTTTGCCCGCCTGTGCCGGCGTCTGAACATCGGCGAACAGTATCAAAACTACCTGAAAGACTTCCTCCGCCCGCCCGGCAACCGTCTCGTCGAGAACCTGTTGCGCCAGATCAACGGTGCTTACTACAAGCAATCGTTGCACGCCGCAGCCCTTCTGGCGCTGATCAAAAAAGACATCGGCAAGGCCGAATACGATCAACTGATGAAAGTCGTCAGAGGCGACAGCGTCATCATGGACGGCAACAAACAAGTGCGTATGCGCGGTTTAAGCATCATGGGGCTGCGGCTGACTGATTGCGTGTTGTTCATTCCCAGCGAGTTCCATCGCTACAGCACCGGATCACTGATCGCCTGGATCCCGGACGATCCGGAACACCCGATTAAACGTTACGCCAACTTTCAGGCGTTCGAGCAGGAGCTGACTCGCCAGCTGAGCGCTCGCCCCTCGGGTGATATCGGCCCTGACGCAAGCAAGCCGAGCGCTTATCAAATGTTCTTCAGCCGATTTGTTGCGCAGAAAGACAAGCCCTATTACTTCAAACGCTTTACCGAAACCATCAGCGATGGTCCGCCAAAAACCTTTGTGGAGAAATGGCGCCATCATGAACTGGTACAGTTGGGCGAACGGTTGATGTTCCATCTCGACATTCCACCACCGCGTGAAGTCGGGACTCGTCAGGATCCGCTGGAAGCACCCAACTTCGATGTCATCGACTGCAATTTGCCCGGCAAAGGTTTATGGGAAGACTTCGAACTGTGGCCAGAGCTTCACGAAGCCACACTGAACAAGTTGATCAACGACGCCCGAACCGTCGCCGTACCCAACGCCGATGAAGATGCCAAGGCCAGAGCCGAGCGCTGGGCCAATTACCTCAACATCGGTTTCATTGCCTTGGGTGCTTTCGCACTGGTTCTGCCCGGTTTGGGCGAACTGATGCTGGTCGCAACCGTCGGTCAAATGCTCTACGAAGTACTCGAAGGTGCTGTGGAGTTGAGTGAAGGAGACCGCGAGGCGGGCTGGGCACACCTGACGGATGTCATCGAGAATCTCGCCACCAGCATCGCTCTGGCGCCGGTTTTTCACTTCACCGTTTCTCCCTTCATCGAGAATCTGAAAGCAATACGGTTGCCGAGCGGCAAAATAAAACTGTGGAAACCGGATCTCGAGCCTTACCGATTCAAGGGCAAGTTGGCGCAAGACATCCCGCGCGATAGCCAAGGCTTGTATCAGCATCAGGATAAAACCCTGCTGCGCGTCGATGAGCACCATTACGAGCTTTCAAAACAATCCCCGACCGGGGAGTTGATAGTGCGGCATCCCTCACGGCCGGATGCTTTTGCAATACCGGTCAAACACAACGGCGCCGGCAGTTTTGTGCTGGAAGGTGAAACGCCGCGAAATTGGGACAACGCGACCCTGATGCGCAGGTTAGGCCATACAGTTGAACCCTGGAGCGAGCCGCAGCAACTGGAACTGATCCGAAAAACCAGTGGCACGTCGCCCGACGTTTTGCGTCGCATGTATCACGACAATGCCGGGCTACCGCCGCTGCTCGCGGACACGGTGCATCGGTTCAATATCGAACGCGATGTGCAGACCTTCATCGACAACGTCACCAGCGATGATCCGTTACCGCAGGCGCAGGCTCGGCGAGACCCGGCCAGCCAACTGCAAATTATCGAGGCGCAAGGTCTATGGCCAGTCGAAGTGCCGTTACGCGTGAGTGACGGGCGAGGCAACACGCTCTGGCAGTCAGCGGCGGCGAAAGTCGCTCGCGGTAAAAAACTGGTGGTGCAGTTGAGCGACCAGCAGATTGCCGGCGGTCAGGGTTTGCACAACGTCATGCAAACGCTGGAAGCCAACGGCACACCGATCACTGTCGAAAGTGAAGCGCAGTTGCAAGCGCACATTGCCAACACCGCGAAAGGCCTGCGCAACGAACTGTTCAATCAACGCTACGAATTCGACCAAACGCCCCTCAGCCCCACCCGACAACTGGTCAAGCAGGCCTTCCCGGAATTGCCGGTGACGATGGTCGATACTCTGCTGGGCGACGCAACGCCAGCCGAACTGGACTTGATGAGTGAACATCAGCATCTGCCTCTGCGGCTGAAACATCTCGCCCGAGAACTGCAATTCGAAACCCGCACAACCCATGCCTGGCAGGGTTTCCATCACGACTGGCTGGCGACCGCCGATACCGAGCGTCTGGCGCTCAATGCCCTGCGCATCAACAGCGATGTACTGGCTGAACTGCGTATCGACGTTCGCCAACTGTCGCTGGATGGCGAGTTGAGTTGCAGCGCAGGGGCCGAAGACGCCACCACGGTTCGTACGCTGATCAAGGACGAAGACTTTCAGTACCGGGCCCATGACAATCAGGGGCAGCCTCTGCAAGAAAGCAGCACTGATCTGTTTGAGTCAATTCTCGCGGCCCTGCCCACGCAACAACGTCAGATTCTGGGTTACCGGCTCAACGACGCGGCAGGATTCAAACAGTGGGTCATGGCCAAAACCGAACCTGCCAACGTCCGTCGCACACTTCTGGTCGAGCCTCCGGTCAGCTCCGTTGTACCCAGAGAAACCCTGGTGCTGCTCGGTGGCCCTGGCTATTCCAGAGTCGGCGAAACCCTACAGCAACGCATTCAGGATATTTACCCACATTTAAATGAATCCGAGGTGCAAGGATTCGCCCAGTCACTGACGGCGCAGGGTGACGCCGAGGCTGGCATCCGTCGAATTGAACATGACCTCGACACATTACGGATCATCCTCGACACCTGGCGTTTTGAAGAAGTCGTCAACTTCAATGCCGGGAATGGCGGCACGCATAACCTGGCGTTCATGCTGGACGGTGGCGCGCATCTTTCCGAGCGACTGATAGCCTGCTTCGAGCGCAAATCCGTGGTATTTGGCGAGCGCAGCGTCGGACCATCAGCCGGTTACAGACTCGATCTTTCATCGGAGTTGCGCCGCTACAATCTTGAGCACTGGTGGAAAAAACTTCCCGACATCAAACCGTATCTCGAGCAGATCACCAGCCTCTCGCTCGATAACGTGCCGCTGGTCGAGGGGCCGACTGGGCTGCTCAAGGACTTCTCTCACCTGCGCGAACTCAGCGCGCGCAACTGTGAGCTGAAAAGCCTGCCGACCAGCATTGGCAAAATGCGCCAACTGGAGAATCTGCGCCTGTCCGGTAACCGCATCAAATTGACGCCCCAATCCGCGGAGCAACTGAGAAACCTCACCCGCCTGCAAACCCTGCGTCTGGACGAAAATCCACTGGGCCTGACACCCGATGTCGGTCGGATGCCACGCCTGAGTGTTTTGTCGCTGAACGATACCGGCCTGACAACCTGGCCCAAGGGTCTCTTCGAAAAGCACCGGCCCCGACTATTTTTCCTCGACATGCTGGGAAACCCGATCGAGGACATTCCGCAAGTGGCGCCGGGTTCCAATAATGCTTACATCGTCGCGCGCACCCGTCTGATGGCCAACGAACTGTCTGACATCAATCGCTTGCTGTACGAACAGTACCGCACTTCGGTCGGGCTGATTCCCGAGCACATTGCGTCAGCGACCACCACCGACATGCTCAGGCGTTGGCCGCTAAAAACCGAAGCACTGTTTACCCGCATACCCGGGCTGGGCATTTACCGCCCCGAAGCCTGGCCGGATCTGGCCTCGGAACCCAACTCCAGAGGCTTCTTTAAAATCATTAACGACCTTACCCAATCGGCCGATTACCGGGCTGGCGGTTCAGCGCTGGAGCAATTAAGTGATCGTGTCTGGCGGATGATCCACGCTATCGACATCGACAAGGATCTGCGTCAGGACTTGTTCGACATGGCCACCTCACCGGTCAATTGTCGGGATGCCGGTGCGCAGGTATTCAATCAAATGGGCATCAAGGTGATGGCCGCCGAAGCCCGGCTTTTATCAACCTCCAGAGAGGTGCTTGAGCAAAAACTGGTGACATTGGCCCGAGGTGCGGCACGTCTGGAACAAGTTGATGACATAGCCCAGGCCGATATTCAGAGCCGGGGCGGTAATCCGGATGTGGTCGAGGTGTACCTGGCGTATCAAACCGGGCTGGCCCGGCGCCTCGACTTGCCTTGGCAATCGCAGAACATGCTGTTTCGCATCACTGCTGGCGTAGATCAGATAAAGATTGATTCGGCATTCGAGACGGTGATCGCGATGGAGGCTGGCGATGGTTTGATCAATCGCATGCTCGAGCAACCGTTCTGGACGAACTATTTGCGCGAAACCTACCCCGAAAGCTACTACGCCAACAAAGCGCGCTTCGAGGAGAAAGCCTCGCAACTCGACGACCTGCGCACCGCGCAGGACGAATGGGCCAGTGCCAATTCGACCTACCTGGAAAAAGCCGCGCTACGTGAAAAGATCAAGGAGCTGGCGAAAATTCTCCGGGTGCCCAAAGAGCAAGTGCTGACACGACAACCCATGGCCGATTCGATGTACGAACGACTGATCAATGACCTCGGTGATCAGGAACAGCAACTCAGCCGCCAGCAGACCCGCGATGCGTTGAAAACAGCCGGGCTCTGACCCCAAAGCGAACCGATTTCGAGCAAGGGCGCGCTCGCAATCGGTTACGCAAACTCAACCGACTTCTGAATCCCAGATAACCGTGACAATGCCTTTGTAAGTCGAAGCCCCACTGGACAACATGCGCTCGACATCAACCTGATCGACACCAAAGTGCAATACACCCGGTTTGCGATCGATGTAGATACCCGGCTCAAACAGTCCGGTACCCTCACCGCTTACCCGCAACGGTTGTCGAACCACAGGGCGACCGCCGGCCGAGGTCAGGCCGGAGGGCAATGTCACCGCCACCTGCAATGGCACGACAACGCCACCCGACTCTCTTATTCCACAGGTATCACCGACGGTGTACTGACATTGCATCTGCATTTTGAATTGCGAGCTGGTCCAGAGATTAAAGGTCTGATCGCGGAACAATCGTGTTGGCCTGCGTCCCTGATTGAGCCAGGCCTGCCAGCCACCTTCAGGCGTCAATTCAACTTTGTTGCCCCCCGGGGGAATTTCGACCTTGAGCATGTGCTCCACCGTCAGGGTGAAGTTCAGCTGAAGCAGATTGTCATTGGGAATCATCAGATCGCCCATATCGAAATCCATTCCCGGCCCCACCGTGTATTCGATGCTGCCGTGATACCGACCGGACTTCATGGCCAGCGGGTTAGGCGTACGCAGTTGATAGCCGTAAACGAAGTAGCGAAAATAAAACGCAGGGATCAGAAATCGCGCCTGTTTGGCGCACACTCCGGCGTTCACCGGAACCTTCCAGAAACTGTTGTAGCCGTACGGTCCCGCTGTCGCACTGCCCACACCCAAACACGGAGCCGGTGCTTCCCGCCAAGACCCGCCCGTCCACAAAATGCTCCATGCCAGCGAAAAGTCGGTACCCGCCTGCTTCTCCACAATGTCAGTGACAGGTTCGAACAGGCCTGCCTCATGCCCAATGCCGGCAATGCGTACTTCAAGCACGTCCGTATCCCCGGACTCGTGGGTAACCACGATCCGCTGCCAATGGGAAGGTACCTTGGCCATCCCTCCCTGACGTGGATCAGTGTGAAAAGCCCGGATGGGCTCTTTGGCATTAAAAACAATGGGCGCGACCAAACTGAACAGACCCTCGGGTTTGCACTGATTGGGCAACTGAAGACAAAAGCCCTCTGAAGGCGTCTGGTTGATGAACTCGTTGCTTTGCGGATTGGCCGAGTCAGGCCGAAACAACGCTTCAATTTCTTTGACGGCCGCGGATGCCGGCAAAGTCGCGAGACCCGCCATCAGCATGACGGTCAAACCTCGATATAGATTGATCATGATCCCTCACCCTTCATTCCCGGTAACCGGTCATCAAGCACCCGGCAACATCGCGTTGAACATCATGTTGACGTTGCCGAAGTATTTACCCGGTTTGTAGACGCCATCTCCGGGGGGCTGCGGAGTGATTTCCAGCAACACCCGGCGACCCTGCCGACCGTCCGCCGCGGACACCACTTCAACCGCCTCGCCCACCTTCAATTCTCTGCCGTTGAACACCACCTGCAATTCGATCTCGTGGCCGGACTCGCCGCTGGACAGATACGCCAGACCGTCCAGACGTGCCTCGATCGCGCCCCCCTCGTTCTTCACATCAAAATCCTTGCGCAACCCACCGAGCGTCGAATTGAGCAGACTCCACGGTAACCGCTGCTCCCGGCTGATCCATCCGGGATCGGCCGGCAGCACATGGAATCTGGAAGTGGGGATGCTCACCGATACATCAAACTCATACGCTTCGCGTGCTGCATGGGCGCAAGTGCACATCAGCCATAAGCCGCTCAGCGTCACCAGCGCAATCTTTCGCCTGTTCATGATTGATCCTCTGCCATTCGATCGGCCTTGTCCCTAACCCTTCACTTCCACTTTCTTTTTCGCCGCGCCTTCGATCACGGTGAAGCGGTATTGGCGCCCCGCCTGCTTGTCGAAGCGGAACGTGCGACCGGCGAGAATGTGGTGTTTGGTGGTCGGCTGGCAGTCCTGTTCATTGCCCACGACACAGTCCTTGAACTCGTCGATAACCACCACGCTGTTGCCGTTATTGCGGATTTGATATTGGCCGTTGCCGTCATCAACCACGCTGTCGAACCGGGTGTTTTTAGGGCGGACAAAGAACACCGTGCCGTAACCGGCCAGCACCGTTACGCCAGCGGCAAAGTCTTTTTTGTAGTCGGCCTGCTCTTCATCCGTGAGCGCAAATTCGTCGGCGGCTTCAGGCACCACCGGCACAAAACGGACGCGGAAATAACGCTCCTGATCGCGCGCGCCCATGTACAACAAGCGCGTGCCTTGAGTGCCGTTGGCCGGCACAATCAGCCGTGCAGGGCTGGCCATCAACCCATCTCGGGCAGTGGCACCCGCCTGAGTCTGCAGCGGTATCTCCCGGGCATTGCCTTGCTCGTCAAAGAGCATTTCGAGGATGTTGATTTTGATGAACGCGGTGCTGTCACCACCGTTGAACACACGCTTCAGATAAGTGCTCTTGTCAGCATCCAGATAGTCGTAGACCACGCCGACGTTGATCTGCGGCCCGGCCACAGCGATGTGTGCAAACAACAAAAAACCAACGGCCAATAAACGTTTCATTTAGATCTGCCTCTGTAGGTGCAACACAGCCGCAACAGGCTGTAACAGCGAATGAACGGATTAAACCTCTGAATCCCAGACCACCGTCACCGTGCCGGAGTAATCCCGCGCCTGATCCGTCTCAAGCATTTGCGCGACGTGACTGGCAGCAATTTCGAAGTGCAAGGTGCCGGCCCGGCGATCCAGATAGAAACCCGGCTGAAAGATGTCGGCGTTACTGCCTTCAAGGTGCAAGGGACGCCGATTGACCGGGCGTTCAGCCTCATCCACCAGCCCGTACGGCAAACTCACGCTGACACTCACCGGCACTGAATGACCGGACACGGGATCGCGAATATGGCAGGCGTTATCACCGGAGTCAGGGCACTCAAGCCACATTCGGAAGCGCGATGACGTTGAAATATTGAAGGTCTGGTCACGAAACAAACGGGTCGGCTTACGGCCCTGGCTGAGCCATTGCTGCCAGCCACCTGCAGGCAGTAATTCAACTGTGTTGCCGCCCGGGGGAATTGTCACTTTGAGGGTGTGTTGCACATTCAGTTTCAGCTCCAGCGTCACTTCCGATTCCGTGCTGACCATGATGTCGCCCATGTCGAAATCCATGTTCGGGCCGATGCGGTAGGTGATCTGCCCTTCATAATCGCCATCGGACATACCCAACGGGTTGGGTGTGCGAAGTTCGTAGGCAAAATCGACATAGTCGTAACTGAAGGCAGGAATACGGAACCTGGCCTGCTTTGCACAAACGATATCGCTGGGCACTGTCCAAAACGACGCGTAGTGCTTTGGCCCCCAATCGGCCGAGCCGCTATATCCGCAGCCAAGAGGCGGGTTTTGCCAACTACTCCCTGTCCACAACACTCGATGGCCTTGTGCCCAGTCACCATTCTCGATCCCGGTCAGGACATCCACGCGTTCATTAGTCATCCACAGCACGCCAATGCCGGAGATACGCACCTCGACCGTTTCGCGCTGATTGTTCTTTTTGTTGATCACCTCCACCGCACGCCAATCCGCAGGGACTTTGAACATCGCGCCTTGGCGCTGGTCGCTGTGATTGGCTTCTATGGCGGCAACGGAAGAAAACTTGATCGGCAATTGCAGACTGAACGTTTTGTTTGCGATGCAGTTGGTGGGATACCTGACGCAGTAGCCTTCCTGCGGTGTGGTATTGACGAAGATGTTCTGGTTAGGCTTGGCAGGGTCGACTTTAAAGTCTGCGGTGATGTTTTTGCTGATCGCCTCTGAGATTGGCGAAGTCGTCAGCAACATTCCAAGGCACATCAAATGGGCTGCCACGCGTTTGGCTTTCACAAGTATTCGCACGTTCAACACTCCCTGATCAACCTGCGGTTTCAAGAGCAATAGCGTTGTCCGCCAACGTATCCGGCGTGCAGCGCAGATCACCAATCATCAGCACGTTGTTTTCCACCCGGGCGGCATCGGTGTTCAAACGGAACCGGCAGAGCAATTGATCGCCCTGACGCACCTCCAGGGTCGGCGCGCCGGCGTTCATTTCCATCGAGAAGAACCCGTCGACTTCACTCACGCCACGGCTGGCGTGGTTGATGATGTGGTGGCCCTTGAGCGGCTGGCCTTTGGGATCGATCAAGCGGCCAAGCACCGTCAGGGTTTTCATCACGCGGATTTTTCGATAGTCCACGCCGCCCTTGTTCAAGTGGTAACTCGTGCGTGCCGGTTGAATCGCCGCAGCCGGGACGTCGTTGCCTTCGAAATCGAAGCTCACCGTGCCGTTTTTGTAAGCGGTGATCGGGATGAAGTTGCGCCCCGGCCGCAGGTTGGCGCTGCCGCCGCTCAAGTCATCGGCGCGCAGGGCGATGTCGTCCAGATCAGACTCGACATCAACGATCATCCCGGCGCCACCTCGATCGTGTTGGCTGGTCATGGCGATGTATTGGCCACTCAGCGCCACGGTGCTGTCGAGGTTCAAACCACCGGAAAAATTGTTGTTATACGAAGAGCGCTGAATGAAGCCGTCGCCGTTGACTGCGTCGCTCTGAAAGCTGCCAGTCCCGGAAAGCCCCAGACCGTAAGTGTCGGTGATCGCCGTGGCCGAGACGCTCTGCAACAAGTGATCCTGCAAGTTTTTGCGATAGGTGACGGAGGCATTGTTGTCACGCCCGCCATCGCGCGAAGTTCGCGAACCGAGGCTGCCGGAAATCTGCTCGCCCGGCCCGCCCAGCGCCAGGCTGACACTCAGGTCGACCCCGCGATTGCGCGCATCGCCGCTGCTGAAACTGCCCGGACGATCGAACACCGAAAATCGCCAGTTGGCATCGCTGCCAAACAATTCGCCGCGCTGCGTCCAGCCGAGATCGAGACCGACACCTTCGATATTGCCGTCGCTGTGCGAGACCCGTGCGTTGATCGAACTTTTGTTGCTGACCCGATGATTGACCGACAGCGCCGAGTTGCTGGTCTGGCCGATGAACACGTTGCGCTGCCGTACTCGCGTGCCGTCGGGCAGGGTTTCGTAGGTGTTGGTGGTGTCGAGCCAGCTGCGGTTGTGGGTCAGGAAAATACTGCCCGAGCCGTAGCTATACATGCCTTGCAGATCGAGGCCGGTGCCGTGGTCTTCGGTTTGGTAAACATTGCCGAACACACTGGTGTTGTTGGCCAGCGTCCAGTCGATCGATGTGCCGTACTGCAGTTTTTCGCTGATCTGCCGCCCGGAAAATCCGACGATGACCTGTGGATGCAGCAAGTAGTTGAACGCTGCGCCAGCGGTCATGCCGCCGGACGCCTGATCGTCCCAGTTGCTCCACAATTTGCTCTCGCGCCCGGCGAACACGTTGTAGCGCCAGCGCTCGTCATGATTGCGCCAGTTGTTCGGTTTGTAGATCAGCTCGGACGTGGTGGAGGTGATCTGACCGTCTTCGATCAGGCGCACTTCAACTTCATAAATGCCGCCGGGTAATGGTCGGGTGTCGAGGGTTTGCAGACCGGCGTCGACCGGTTGTGTGTTGATCAACAAGCCATTGCGATAAATCTCCACCGAAGCCTGGCGGTTCGCGGTGACGTAGAGCGGATAAACGCTGGGTTTCGGATTGTCGATCGCGAGGCTGTCGGAGCTGCCGTACATGGCGCCCACCGCCGTGTCCGGGCTGACACCGAACGAACGTGGCTGGCGAGTCAGGCCTTCGGAATCGGGCATGAAATAGCCCAGGCGAACAAAACTGCCCTGCAGCTCTTTCTGGCTGTAGAGCTCTTGCACGGCGTGATACATCTGCTCGTCCGAACCGCCCAGACGGGCCATTTGTACGTTCAGGCTTTGTGTCCAGTTGCCGAGGCTGCTGCTGGTGACCAGACCGTAACGACCACCAAGATCCTGATCCTGACCGCCGTTGAGGTTGAGCTGGTTACGCACGATCAACCCGGTGCTGCCGGATTTCGGTTGCAGGTAATAGCGCGGCGCCTGGCTGTCACGCTCAGCATTCTCGGTGACGATCGACACCAGAGAGTTTTCCAGGTTGTAGTGCACGGCGAGCATCTGCGCCGGGCAACTGCCCTGACAGGCACCCAAAGCAACGCCACGGCCTAAATAGTCAGCCCAGACATCACGTTCAGTGGCGCTGAAGTTGCTGTCGATACTCTCGGTGAACTCAAGCAGGGTGAGGCGATCATCGCGTGACAGAACAATCATCGCCTCACCCAGAAACTGTTGATCCAACTCCACACGCACCGCCAGTGGGACATCAAAGAAGTGCTCTTCGAATTCACTCGGCAACCCTTTTGCCTGCGCCAGCAAGTTACGTGGCGTATGACGGTCATCCGTAGGCGCAGCCAAGGCATTGGCACATAAAAAAAGTGCAAGCGCTGCCGCGATGGGTGTCATCGGAAACATGAACTTAGTTACTCTTTATGTTTGATTGGCCAAACGCCGGTCGATCACTATTGTTAGCGTTCGACCGGACGAACCCATTGCCAAAACTGGCAATGACCGACAGCGCGTTAAGGCGTAACGCGCGGAATGGCGTCGAACATCACGACCGGGGCGGCGGTGTAAAGACCGGATTGGCCCTCGGCCGGTTTGGCCGCGGTGATCACCAGGTCGGCACGCATGCCGCCGTTAGATTCGGTGTCACCCACTACTTCTTGAGAGGCACCGGTCAGGGTTTTACCGTTGAAGGTGTAGGCCAGAGCGATGGTGTTGGCACCGTTGAACAGCGGCTGCGGCCCGCCTTCAACGTAAGCCCCTACCGAGCCCTGAGTGTGCTGGATGTCATAGGTGCCGCGCACCGCGGACAATGTTCCGGAGCCAATGATGTAGCGCATTTCTTCGTTTTTACCGAAGTTCGGATCGACCGGCTGTGCATGGAACACCTTGCTCGGAATGTCCGCGACGATATTGATGGCGGTGCGCGATTCTTCAGCCGCAAAGGCCACCGAAGCACCCAGTGTCAGCATGGCCAGAGGAGTAGCGATTGCAAGTTGCTTGAGCATGATTAACTTCCTGTCATTTCGTTGTGGGAGTTGGCTGAAGTCCTGCACCTCATTACAGGTCTGAATAACAAAGCCAGCTGGGCTCAGACATGTAAGAAAGTGGACGTTCAACGCCGGGGAATATTCCGCTATTCCCAACACGAAATAAGCAGGGCGTTTCTGACGCACGCGTAGCCCAAGTGCTATTTGACTTGAAAGAAAAACAGCAACTTTCAAGAAAAACACCTGAGCAACTGTAAGACCGGTACTACATCAGGACAAAATGAAAAAGTGGCACGCTATGCAACTTCTGTAAGAACCAAACTACACGCATAACAAAATAAGGAGGTGATCGATGCTTTAGAGTAATTAATCAAACTAAGCGAACGTTGTATAGGCATTTATTGTTACCGGCGCGGCGCAAAAATCCTGCTCAGGTGCCCCTTGCGCCTTCTGCGAGCTCGTGCAAACCCGCACGACCGTTGGTCATTTCAGCTTGATTACGCCATAAGATATATCTTAAGTTGTATCTAAACACGACGAGAGAAGACTGAAATGAGAGACCATCATTCCCCCCACCGCGAACATGGCGACGGCCGTGACGGCTTCGAAAAACGCCCCGGTCGCGAACGCGGCGGTCGCGGCCCACGGGTGTTCGCCCCCGGTGATTTGAAATTGCTGTTGCTGGCACTGATCGCCGAACAACCGTGCCACGGCTACGACCTGATCCGCCAGATCGAAGGCATGTTCGACGGCGCCTACAGCCCGAGCCCCGGCGTGATCTACCCGACCCTGACCTTCCTCGAAGAAAGCGACCTGATTGCCGGTGACGCCGAGGGCGGCAAAAAACGCTACAGCGTCACCGAGGCCGGTCGTTTGTCTTTAAGCGAACAAGCCGTGGCACTCGATGGCGTGCGCATGCGCATTGATGTGAGCAAACGCTCGCTGCGCGGCCATGACCGCCCTGCCGAAATCCATGAAGCCGTGCACAACTTGCGCCACGCCCTGCAAATGCACCACGGGCGCTGGAGCCCGGAAGAAATCCTGCGTGTGCGTGACCTGCTCAATGACACCGCGAAAGCCATCGTCGACGGCCCCGCCGTTCAACCTGCCTCGGAGAAAGCCGAATGACTGCAGTCGATACCCAAACCATTCACCGCGTGATGCACGAAATCAAACGCCGCAAGCTTGAAGTGTTGCGCGTGGTTGACCTGACGCCGCGCATGCGCCGCATCACCCTCGGCGGGCCTGAGCTGGCCGGGTTTATCAGCCTGGGCACGGACGATCACGTCAAACTGCTGTTCCCGCAGAACGCCGAGCAGGCCGCCGCGCTGGAAACCATGGTGCTCGGCGCCGGCAAGGACGATGGGCCGAAGCCAGAGATGCGCGACTACACGCCGCGCCGTTACGACCTGGATGCACTGGAACTGGACATCGATTTTGTGCTGCACGGTGACGGCCCTGCGTCGACCTGGGCTGAGCAAGCTGCACCGGGACAATTCCTGCACATCGGTGGGCCGCGTGGCTCGATGATCGTGCCGGACATCTTCGACAGCTATTTGCTGATCGGCGACGAAACCGCCCTGCCCGCCATCGCCCGCCGCCTTGAAGGTTTGGCGGCGAATCGTAAGGCGCTGGTGGTGATCGAGGTGGAAAACGGCGCGGAACAGCAAGTGCTCGAGAGCGCGGCGCAGATCAATGTGATCTGGGTGCTGCGTGAAGGCGGCCAGGACAACCTGCTGACCACCGTGAAGCAATTGCAGGTGCCGAAGGGCAATCTGTACGCGTGGGTGGCGACGGAGACCAAGGTGTCACGGCAGATTCGCCGTGTCCTGATCGATGAGCACGGGCTGGATGAACAACTGATCAAAGCCGTCGGCTACTGGCGCGCCGAAGGTTCCGAAGAAGAGTGATATCCCCTGTAGGAGCTGCCGAAGGCTGCGATCTTTTGACGTTCATTGTTCAAAAACAAGATCAAAAGATCGCAGCGTGCCGCAGCTCCTACAGAAATACGCATTCCAATGTAGGAGCTGCCGAAGGCTGCGATCTTTTGACGTTCATCGCCGAGATCGGTCGAGGCCAATCACCAGCAACCCAATCACCACAAACCCCAGCAATATCCCCCCGGCATTGACGAACACCTGTGGATAACCCAACACCGCGACATCAATGAACGGATACGCATACGCGCCGAGCAAATGCCCGCGCAGCAAGGCGTAGATGAAGTACACCAGCGGATAAATCAGCCACAACGGCAGATGCCACAGGCGCAACGTGCCCTTCGGTACGCACACCCACCAATACCCCAAAAACAGCAGCGGCATCACGTCGTGCAGCAATTCATCGGCAACAAACTGCCAACCTTCCGGGTGCCACAAATGCCGCAGCAAAATGCTGTAGGCCAGGCCGACCACGACAATGCTCACGGCAATCCCACTGCTCACCCACGGCTTTAGAAACAAACGGCGTGCGGCGGATTCGCGAGCGGTCACGGCGCAGGTCAGCACCGTCGCCACCAGCGTATTCGTCCATATCGTGAAGTAACTGAAAAAGCTCACCAGCCCGCCCAACAGACTGGCGCTGACGCTTAAGCGTGCGAAGAAAATCAGGTACAGCTGAATAGCCAACCCCGCCCAACCCAATACGGCCGCGCAGGTGATCAGGCGATGGCGCCAGACGGCGTCCATCTCAGAGTGGTCGCTTGGTGCGCATCAGCTTCACGTACAGACGCTCGACCTTCTCCCGCGCCCACGGGGTTTTGCGCAGGAACGTCAGGCTCGACTTGATGCTCGGATCGCTTTTGAAGCAGCGAATATCAATGCGCTCGGCCAGCCCCGACCATTCGTAATGAGTCACCAAAGCGTTGAGGATCTGTTCGAGGGTGACGCCGTGCAGCGGATCGGGGGTTTGGTCGTTCATGCCAGGCCTTTGGGCGAAGTGAAAAATGCGGAAGCCGCGCACCTTAGCCGAGGGGGTGGTTCGGTGGAAGGGCTTCCTTCAAATGTAGGTCAAGGGCAAAAGATCGCAGCCTTCGGCAGCTCCTACAGGGACTGTTACCGAATCCGAAAGGATGCATGTTTATAAAAGGCCTTTGTCTTTTTGTTACAGATCATTATCCTGCCGCCCTTCAGCTGAATCGCTTCACTGCCTGCGACATATTGAAGCGCTCAGTTTGCACCCCGAAAACACCAAAAAAAGACTTATTCATGCCCGATTTTTCCTTCTCCCGAGACAGCGCTATCTCAGCCCTGCGCGCCATCGGTGGCTGCACCGCCCTTGGCCTCGCCACTTGCGTCCAAGCGGCTCCCGCGTTCGACAGTGAATCACCGTACATGCTCGGTGACTGGAACGGCACGCGCACCGAACTCTCGGAAAAAGGCTACGACTTCAAACTCGATTACACCGGCGAAATGGGCAGTAATCTGCACGGCGGCTACGATCACGACCGCACCGCGCGTTACAGCGATCAGTTCGGTTTGGGCACACACCTGGATCTGCAAAAGATCCTCGGCTGGGACGACGCCGAGTTTCAACTGACCATCACCAAACGCAGCGGCAACAACATCAGCAACGACCGCATCAACGATCCGCGCGTCGGCGGCTTCACCTCGGCCCAGGAAGTCTGGGGCCGTGGCCAGACCACGCGCCTGACGCAGATGTGGTATCAGCAGAAATTCTTCGATCAGAAACTCGACATCAAAGTCGGCCGTTTCGGCGAAGGCGAAGACTTCAACAGCTTCCCGTGCGACTTCCAGAACCTCGCGTTCTGCGGCTCGCAGGTCGGCAACTGGGTCGGCGGCATCTGGTACAACTGGCCGGTCAGCCAATGGGCACTGCGCGTCAAATATCACCTGACCCCAGAGTTGTACGCGCAGGTCGGTGCCTACGAGCAGAACCCGTCGAACCTCGATCGCGGCAACGGCTTCAAACTCAGCGGCAGCGGCACCCAGGGCGCGATCCTGCCGATCGAACTGGTGTGGACGCCGAAGCTCAACGGCCTGCCGGGCGAATACCGCGCCGGTTACTACTACAGCAACGCCAAAGCCACTGACGCTTATAAAGATCAGAACGGCCAACCGGCGGCCCTCAGCGGCGAAGCCTACCGCAGCGCGTCGAGCAAACACGGCGTGTGGCTGGGCATTCAGCAGCAAATCACCAGCGTGGCCAGCGATAACAGTCGCGGTTTGAGCGTGTTCGCCAACGGCACAATGCACGACAAGAAAACCAACGCGATCGACAACTACGTGCAGGCCGGCATCACCTACAAAGGCCCGTTCGACGCGCGCGCCAAGGATGACATCGGTTTCGCCCTCGCCCGCGTGCACGTCAACCCGGCGTACCGCAAAAACGCCGAAGCGACGAATCAGGCCAATGCCGTTTACGACTATGACGATCCGGCGTTCTTGCCACCGCAAGACACCGAATACAGCGCCGAGTTGTATTACGGCGTGCATGTAACAAATTGGCTGACCATACGTCCGAACCTGCAATACATCCGCCACCCCGGTGGCGTGAACGACGTCGACGACGCCCTGATCGGCGGGATCAAAATCCAGTCCTCGTTCTAAAGAACCACACAGATCCCCTGTAGGAGTGAGCCTGCTCGCGATAGCGGTGTTTCAGGCGACATCTCCAGTGACTGAAACAGCGCTATCGCGAGCAGGCTCACTCCTACAGATGAAATTCGTTAGCTAGACAAGTTTTTATCTGAACCATGCCCACGCTCAATCGTCATCTACAGTGACTACTGCGCGGGACTACTTGAAACGTCACGGAGAATCACACTATGAGCACCGAAAGTGCTTCGAGTCGAAGCCGTCTGCTACCGAGTCTGCTCGGCATTCTGCTTCTGCTGATGGGCCTGGCCATGTTGGCCGGTGGGGTCAAGCTGAGCATGCTCGGCGGCTCGCTGTACTACCTGCTGGCCGGTATCGGCATTGCGCTGAGCGGCATTCTGTTGCTGCTGGGCCGTCGTGCGGCGCTGGGCCTGTACGCCATCGTCCTGTTTGCCAGCACCGTTTGGGCGCTGTGGGAAGTCGGTCTGGACTGGTGGCAACTGGTGCCACGTCTGGCCCTGTGGTTCGTCCTCGGCTTCGTGATGTTGCTGCCGTGGTTCCGTCGTCCGCTGCTGCTTGACGGCCCGGCGCCGATGGGCACTCGCGGTCTGACCGTGGCCGTGGTTCTGGCCGGCCTCACCGCGCTGATCAGCCTGTTCACCCACCCGGGCGAAACCTTCGGCGAACTGGGCCGCGACACCGCCGACACCACCAGCACCGCACCAGCGATGCCCGATGGCGACTGGCAGGCCTATGGCCGCACCGAATTCGGTGACCGTTATTCGCCGCTGAAACAGATCACCCCGGCCAACGTCGGCAAGCTGCAAGAAGCCTGGCGCATCCAGACCGGCGACCTGCCAACTGCCGATGACCCGGTCGAGCTGACCAACGAAAACACCCCGCTGAAAGCCAACGGCATGGTCTACGCCTGCACCGCGCACAGCAAAGTGTTGGCCCTGGATCCGGACACCGGTAAAGAACTGTGGCGCTTCGACCCGCAGATCAAGAGCCCGGTCGGCTTCAAAGGCTTCGCCCACATGACCTGCCGTGGCGTGTCGTACTACGACGAAGCCGCGTACGCCAAAACTGAAAACGCAGCCTCCGCGGTGATTTCCGAAGCCGGCAAAGCTGTTGCTCAGGCCTGCCCGCGTCGTCTGTACCTGCCAACCGCTGATGCCCGCCTGATCGCCTTGAACGCCGACACCGGCAAAATCTGCGAAGGCTTCGGCACCAACGGTGTGGTTGACCTGACCCAAGGCATCGGCCCGTTCACCGCTGGTGGCTACTACTCCACCTCGCCGGCCGCGATTACTCGTGATCTGGTGATCATGGGCGGTCACGTCACCGACAACGAATCGACCAACGAGCCATCGGGCGTGATCCGCGCGTTCGACGTGCACGACGGCCACCTCGTATGGAACTGGGACAGCGACAAGCCAGACGCCACCGAGCCTTTGGCACCGGGCGAAACCTACAGCCGCAACTCGGCGAACATGTGGTCGCTGGCCAGTGTCGACGAAAAACTCGGCATGGTTTACCTGCCACTGGGCAACCAGACTCCAGACCAGTGGGGCGCTGACCGCACCCCGGGCGCCGAGAAATTCAGCGCCGGTATCGTTGCTCTGGATCTGGCCACCGGTAAAGTGCGCTGGAACTACCAGTTCACCCACCACGACCTGTGGGACATGGACGTTGGCAGCCAGCCAACCCTGCTCGACATGAAAACCGCCGACGGCGTGAAACCGGCGCTGATCGCCCCGACCAAACAGGGCAGCCTGTACGTCCTCGACCGTCGTGACGGCACGCCGATCATTCCGATCAAGGAAATCCCGGTACCGCAAGGCGCCGTGAAAGGCGACCACACCGCACCGACCCAGGCGCGTTCGGATCTCAACCTGCTGGCCCCGGAACTGACCGAAAAAGCCATGTGGGGCGCGAGCCCGTTCGACCAGATGCTGTGCCGCATCCAGTTCAAAGAACTGCGTTATGAAGGCCAGTACACCCCGCCGTCGGAACAGGGCAGCCTGATCTACCCGGGTAACGTCGGCGTGTTCAACTGGGGCGGCGTTTCGGTCGATCCGGTTCGCCAAATGTTGTTCACCAGCCCGAACTACATGGCCTTCGTTTCGAAAATGGTGCCACGCGAGCAAGTCGCCGCCGGCAGCAAACGCGAAAGCGAAACCGCTGGCGTGCAACCGAACACTGGCGCGCCATACGCCGTGATCATGCACCCGTTCATGTCGCCACTCGGCGTACCGTGCCAGGCCCCGGCCTGGGGCTACGTTGCCGGTATCGACCTGACCACCGGCAAAGTCGTGTGGAAACGCAAAAACGGCACCAGCCGCGACAGCTCGCCAATCCCGATCGGCTTCACCCTGGGCGTGCCTAGCATGGGCGGCTCGATGGTCACGGCTGGCGGCGTCGGCTTCCTCAGCGGCACCCTCGACCAATACCTGCGCGCGTACGACGTCAACAGCGGTAAAGAGCTGTGGAAATCGCGTCTGCCGGCGGGTGGTCAAGCGACCCCGATGACCTACACCGGCAAAGACGGCAAGCAATACGTGCTGCTCGTTGTCGGCGGTCACGGCTCGCTGGGCACCAAAATGGGCGACTACATCATTGCCTACAAACTGCCGGAATAAGCTTTAACGGCGGTAAAACAAAGGCGATGCCCCGCAAGGGACATCGCCTTTTTTGTGCACCACATATCCATGTAGGAGCTGCCGAAGGCTGCGATCTGTTGACTTTGATTTTTAAAAGCCAGATCAAAAGATCGCAGCCTTCGGCAGCTCCTACAGGGTGGAATGGGTTGGCTGTGGGAAATTTGCTCGTCCTACAAATGCTGGTGATTGAACGGAGTTTTTCCCACAAGTCGCGTCGGTTGTGCCTCGGAAGTGGGGTGGATAGGCTCTGAGGGTCGCTGCAAATTCAGCGAACGGGCGTCGCGGCCCGAGCAGTTCATTCGATTTGATGCATAATCGCCGACCCAAACGGGAGCGCTCAGGTGCTTGTTGTTTGGTTTGATGGTGGCTGTGCGCGGGATACCTTCGGGTATGCCGAGATTGCCGAATGGCTCGGTCCGCGAACCTGCGTACAGCTGCCACCCTTTGTCGCGTCGCGGTGATTGAGAGTGACAGCCCCACTCATCATTCGGAGCTTCACCATGATCAAACCAACCCCCAATCCGCCCACAGCGGACGACACCACCCCCTACGAATTCCCCGGCTCAAAAAGATTCCACGACGCCGCCGAACGCGCCCTCGACCACTACCTCAAACCCAACGCACTCACCCTGCGCTTCCACAAACCCAGCACCATGTTCCAGGTCGCCCCCAATCAGGACAACGAAAGCCTGCTGGTCCACGCCTGCGAATCCCTGGCCCAAGCCAGCCTCATGACCAGCGACATCGCCGCCTACATCGAACTGCCGCAGCGACGCACGATTCTGGCGATCCAGCAAATCATCATGCTCGCCGAACTCGCGGTGAACCGCGCACTGGATAACCACGAAATCCCCACCCAAAACTGACACCGACCTGTAGGAGCTGCCGAAGGCTGCGATCTGTTGATCTGGATTTTAAAATCAAAAGATCGCAGCCTTCGGCAGCTCCTACATGTGAATCCAGTCCAACCGCCAGAACAGGTCGGCTGTCAGGCCGCCTTCGCGAGCAAGCTTTGCTCCTACAAGCCAGATCAAAAGATCGCAGCCTTCGGCAGCTCCTACTTGTGAATCGAGTTCATCCGCCAGAACCAGGTCGGCTGGCAGGCCGCCATCGCGAGCAAGCTTTACTCCTACAAAAGCAAGATCAAAAGATCGCAGCCTTCGGCAGCTCCTACATGTGAATCGAGTTCACCCGCCAGACATAGGTCGGCTGGCAGGCCGACATCGCGAGCAAGCTTTACTCCTACAAAAGCAAAATCAAAAGATCGCAGCCTTCGGCAGCTCCTACATTTGAATCGAGGTCATCCGCCAGAACCAGGTCGGCTGTCAGGCCGCCATCACTGGCAAGCCACATGAATTGAGTTCACCCGATAAATTTTCGCATCGAGCCCGCTCTTCACCACTCAACACGATGAGCGCAAGCTCGGGTGAAGCTTTTGATCTTGATCCACGAGCGACATCGGAAGGCTGAGTGGAGGGATTGATCCGGGGGTGGGAGCGCAGCGACCGTTTGGCGCAGCCAAACACATCGAGAGGAGGTGCAGCGAAGCAAACCGTAGGCGATGCCCCCCGGATCAATCCCGCAGCGAAGGAACCCCGAGCCCCAGCGAGCGGGCCGCACGTAGGAGCAAGCGTTTTTTTGCTTACTTTTTTGAGGCGTTTGTCAAAAAAGTGAGTCGCCGTCAGGGCGAAACCCTAAGCAGCCGTTACCGCAGCAACGGATATACACCCAAACCCCAAGAACATGGCCGGCCCAAAGGCCGCCAAGCCCAAAGCGTGCCCCCTGTCAAAACCCTGAACACACAAGCAGAAACATCGCCCCCCATTGAAACCACCCAAAGCCTGCCCCATCTAAGACCCATACCCCATTGCGCAGGTGCCCCATGAGCGACCAGCAAGAATTCCCCGATCACCCCGACGACTACACCGAAGACGACCACATCGAACACACCTCCTCCGGCAAAGGCCTCGCCCTGCCAGGCCAAAACCTGCCGGACAAGGTCTACATCATCCCGATCCACAACCGCCCGTTCTTCCCGGCCCAAGTCCTGCCGGTCATCGTCAACGAAGAACCCTGGGCCGAAACCCTCGACCTCGTCAGCAAATCCGACCACCACTCCCTGGCCCTGTTCTTCATGGACACGCCCCAGGAAGACCCGCGCCACTTCAACACCGGCGCGCTCCCCGAATACGGCACGCTGGTCAAAGTCCATCACGCCAGCCGCGAAAACGGCAAATTGCAGTTCGTCGCCCAAGGCCTGAGCCGCGTGCGCATCAAAACCTGGCTCAAACACCACCGCCCACCGTACCTGGTCGAAGTCGAATACCCGCACCAGCCGACCGAGCCGACCGACGAGGTCAAGGCCTACGGCATGGCGCTGATCAACGCGATCAAGGAACTGCTGCCGCTCAACCCGCTGTACAGCGAAGAGCTGAAAAACTACCTCAACCGCTTCAGCCCCAACGACCCGTCGCCGCTGACCGACTTCGCCGCCGCGCTGACCTCCGCCACTGGCCCCGAGCTGCAAGAAGTGCTCGACTGCGTGCCGATGCTCAAGCGCATGGAAAAAGTTCTGCCGATGCTGCGCAAGGAAGTCGAAGTCGCGCGCCTGCAAAAAGAGATCTCGGCGGAAGTTAACCGCAAGATCGGCGAGCATCAGCGCGAGTTCTTCCTCAAGGAACAACTCAAGGTCATCCAGCAGGAACTCGGCCTGACCAAGGACGACCGCAGCGCCGACCTCGAACAGTTCGAACAACGCCTCGAAGGCAAAGTCCTCCCCGCGCAGGTGCAGAAACGCCTCGAAGAGGAAATGAACAAACTGTCGATCCTCGAAACCGGCTCGCCGGAGTACGCGGTCACCCGCAACTACCTCGACTGGGCGACCTCGGTGCCGTGGGGCGTGTATGGCGAGGACAAACTCGACCTCAAGCACGCGCGTAAAGTGCTCGACAAACACCACGCCGGCCTCGACGACATCAAGGATCGCATCCTCGAATTCCTCGCCGTCGGTGCTTATAAAGGTGAAATCAGCGGCTCCATCGTGCTGCTGGTCGGCCCGCCGGGCGTGGGTAAAACCAGCGTCGGCAAATCCATCGCCGAATCCCTTGGCCGACCGTTCTACCGCTTCAGCCTCGGCGGCATGCGCGACGAAGCCGAGATCAAGGGCCATCGCCGCACCTACATCGGCGCGCAGCCGGGCAAACTCGTACAGGCGCTGAAAGACGTCGAAGTGATGAACCCGGTGATCATGCTCGACGAGATCGACAAGATGGGCCAGAGCTACCAGGGCGACCCGGCCTCGGCGCTGCTGGAAACCCTCGACCCGGAACAGAACGTCGAATTCCTCGACCACTACCTCGACCTGCGCATGGACTTGTCGAAAGTCCTGTTCGTCTGCACCGCCAACACCCTCGATTCGATCCCCGGCCCGTTGCTGGACCGGATGGAAGTGATTCGCCTGTCTGGCTACATCACTGAAGAAAAAGTCGCCATCGCCAAGCGTCACCTGTGGCCGAAATTGCTGGAAAAGGCCGGCGTATCCAAGGGCAGCCTGAGCATCAGCGACAGCGCGCTCAAGTCCCTGATCGACGGTTACGCCCGTGAAGCCGGCGTGCGCCAGCTGGAAAAACAGATGGGCAAACTGGTGCGCAAAGCGGTGATGAAGCTGATCGACGACCCGAAAGCGGTGATCAAACTCGGGCCGAAAGATTTGGAAGCGTCACTGGGTCATCCAGTGTTCCGCAACGAACAAGTGCTGTCCGGCACCGGTGTGATTACCGGTCTGGCCTGGACCAGCATGGGCGGCGCGACGTTGCCGATCGAAGCGACGCGCATTCACACGCTCAATCGCGGTTTCAAACTCACCGGGCAACTCGGTGATGTGATGAAAGAATCGGCAGAGATCGCCTACAGCTACGTCAGCTCGCACCTGAAACAGTTCGGCGGCGATGCGAAGTTCTTTGACGAAGCCTTCGTCCACCTGCACGTGCCCGAAGGTGCCACCCCGAAAGACGGCCCAAGCGCCGGTGTGACCATGGCCAGTGCGCTGCTCTCGCTCGCACGTAATCAGCCGCCGAAAAAAGGCGTAGCCATGACCGGCGAACTGACGTTGACCGGGCATGTACTGCCGATTGGCGGGGTGCGCGAGAAGGTGATTGCGGCGCGGCGGCAGAAGATTTTCGAGTTGATTTTGCCGGAGCCTAACCGCGGTAACTTCGAGGAGCTGCCGGATTATCTGAGGGAAGGGATCACCGTGCATTTCGCGAAGAAATTTGCCGATGTGGCGAAGATCCTGTTCTGACAGTTCTGCGGTGACATGACTACCGCTATCGCGAGCAGGCTCACTCCTACAGGGTTCTATGGTGAACGGTTGATTTGTGAACGCCACAACCCACTGTAGGAGTGAGCCTGCTCGCGAAGGCGTCAGCTCTGACAACACTGGATTCCCAGACTGTCACACTTTGTCTCATCTTCAGTTATGCTCGCCGTTCGTCGTGAACGCCCGGAGCCGCTGACCTTATGTCCCCCACTCGCCTGTTTGTCCCCCTCGCCCTCTCGTTGCTGGCCGCCTGCGCCAGCCAACCGAAACAGAACGTGACCGTGGAAAAACAAAGCGAATGCCCGGTGCAACTCACCAACGGGCAAAACTTGATCATCACCCTGCCAAGCAATCCAACCACCGGCTACCGCTGGGCCATTCAGGATTCCGCCGGCGGCGTGCTGCGTGCACTCAGCCCTGAGGTTTACAGCAATCCGGAAGATGCCGGCGTGGTCGGTGCCGCCGGAATTTCAACCTGGCGCTTCCAGGCATTCGCGCCCGGCACCGGGCGTCTGCGTCTGACCTCGCAACAGCCGTGGGCGCCGGAAGTGCTGCCGGTGGAAACCTTTGATTGCGCGATTTCGGTGAACTGATCGTGGGTTGGTTGATTCTGGCGCTGATGGGCGCGGTGACGTTTCTTTATGGTTTGAGCACCCACGCGGCGCTCCTGTGTTTGTTGGTCAAACCACTGCCAGTGCTGGCGCTGCTCGGCTGGCTGCATGATGCGCCGCCCAGCGACTATCGGCGCTGGATCAGTCTGGGGCTGATTTTCTCGTTGCTCGGTGATGTGCTGCTGGCGTGGCCGGGGGATTTGTTCGTGTTTGGGCTAGGCGCGTTTCTGGTCGCGCATCTGGCGTATCTGAAGGCTTATCTGAGTGACTGCAAGCGTCTGGCGATGCTGCCGCTGGTGCTTGCCCTCGGTGTTGGCGCGGTGCTGTTGGGGATGCTGATTTCCAGCGGGCTCGGGCCGTTGCTGGTGCCGGTGATCGTCTATGGCACAGCAATCAGCGCGATGCTTTGGCGCGCCCTTGCGCGGCTCGGCACCGATGTGCCGAAACGTTCGGCGTTGCTCGCGGCCGGCGGTGCGCTGGCGTTTGTATTCTCCGACAGCGTGATTGGCATCGATCGTTTCGTATCGCCATTTCACGCTGCGCCATACGTCATCATCCTCAGCTATTGGCTCGGCCAGTGGGGCATCGCCGCCTCCGCGTTCTCCCAGCCCAAACGGATCTGATCGTTCCCACGCTCCGCGTGGGAATGCATCCTGTGACGCTCTGCGTCACTTGCGCAGGGACGCAGAGCGTCCGGGGCGGCATTCCCACGCCGAGCGTGGGAACGATCAGCCGATCTCTGCAGGAGCTGCCGCAGGCTGCGATTTTTTGATTTACCGCTTTATCAGACAACCCAAGCATCCCCGCGCCCTTTTGGCTAAAATGCCGGCCTTTCCATTTACACCGCCGGAACCGCCGTGAGCAAAGAACCCGATCGCATTTTCGCCAAGCCTCTGGCCCAGGTACCCGACTTCGCCTTCAACGAAGACGTGGTGCGGGTGTTCCCGGACATGATCAAGCGCTCGGTGCCGGGTTACCCGACCATCGTCGAAAACCTTGGCGTACTCGCGGCGCAATTCGCTCAGCCGAACAGCGTGCTCTACGACCTCGGCTCATCGCTGGGTGCGGTCACTCAAGCCCTGCGCCGCCACGTGCGCACCGACGGTTGCCGGGTGATCGCGGTGGATAACTCTGCCGCGATGGTCGAACGCTGCCGCGAATACCTCAACGGTCAGGACTCGATGTTTCAGGAGTTGCTGCCGGTGGAGGTCATCGAAGGCGACATTCTCGTCCTCGAGTTCCAGCCCGCCTCGGTGGTCGCGCTGAACTTCACCCTGCAATTCATCGCCCCGGATCAACGCACCGCGTTGCTCTCGCGCATCCGCCAATCGCTGCTGCCGGGTGGCGCGCTGATTCTCTCGGAAAAGCTGCGTTTCAACGATGCCGAAGAGCACGCGCTGCTCACCGATCTGCACGTCGCCTTCAAACGCGCCAACGGTTACAGCGAACTGGAAATCGCCCAGAAGCGCAGCGCCATCGAAAACGTCATGAAGCCCGACAGCCTCGAAGAACACCGCGAGCGCCTGTTGGCCGCCGGGTTCTCGAAAGTCGTGCCGTGGTTCCAGTGTCTTAACTTTGCCTCGTTGATTGCCTTGCCATGATTGATCTGTCCCCCCTCGCCCGCCGTCTGGCCGGCACGCCGCTGGCCGAATGGGCCAACACCCTGCAAGCTCAACTCGACAAGAAAATGGAGAAAGGCCACGGCGACCTGGAGCGCTGGCAGAGTGCGCTGGATGCCTTGCCGAAGATCCAGCCTAGCGAGGTCGACCTGCTCAACGGCTTGAAGCTCGACACCGATTGCGACGATGAAACCCGCGCGCAGATGCGTACTGCGTTGATGGGCTTGTCGCCGTGGCGCAAAGGGCCGTTCGATCTGTTCGGCGTGCACGTCGACACCGAATGGCGCTCGGACTGGAAGTGGTCGCGTGTCGCCCCGCATCTGGATCTGAAAGGCAAACGCATCCTCGATGTCGGCTGCGGCAACGGCTACTACATGTGGCGCATGCTCGGCGCCGGCGCCAACAGCGTGATTGGTGTCGATCCGAACTGGCTGTTCTTCTGCCAGTTCCAGGCGGTGCAGCGTTATCTGTCCGAGCCGAATGCCTGGCACCTGCCCTTCCCGTTCGAAGACCTGCCGGCGAATCTGGAAGGCTTTGATACGGTGTTTTCGATGGGCGTGTTTTATCACCGTCGCTCGCCGATCGAGCACTTACTGGCGCTGAAGGATTGCCTGGTCAAGGGCGGTGAACTGGTGCTGGAAACGTTGGTGGTGGAAGGCGACAAGCATCAGGTGCTGGTGCCGGAAGATCGCTATGCGCAGATGCGTAACGTCTGGTTCCTGCCGTCGGTGCCGGCGCTGGAATTGTGGTTGCGTCGCGCGGGGTTTACCGACATTCGTTGCGTGGATGTGAGCACCACGACTGTTGAAGAGCAGCGCGGTACCGAATGGATGAAGTATCAGTCGCTGAGCGACTTCCTTGATCCGGAAGACCACAGCAAAACCATCGAAGGCCTGCCGGCACCGATGCGTGCGGTGATTGTCGCCAAGAAGTAACGCAACCTCTCAAACACCGCGGTGAATTCACCCCTCACCCCAGCCCTCTCCCCAAGGAGAGGGAGCCGATCCTTGGGCTTTTCGAAACTTGAGTTCGACTCGATAACTCAGGTCGGCGGATCTCGACCATCCAACCCGGTCAGTCCCTCTCACTCCAGGAGAGGGAGCCGATCCTTGGGCTTTTCAAAACTTGAGTTCGACTCGATAACTCAGGTCGGCGGAGCTCGACCATCCAACCCGGTCAGTCCCTCTCACTCCAGGAGAGGGAGCCGATCCTTGGGCTTTTCAAAACTTGAGTTCGACTCGATAACTCAGGTCGGCGGATCTCGACCATCCAACCCGGTCAGTTTCTCTCCCTCCAGGAGAGGGAGCCGATCTTTGGGCTTTTCGAAACTTGAGTTCGACTCGATAACTCAGGTCGGCGGAGCTCGACCATCCAACCCGGTCAGTCCCCTCTCCCTCCGGGAGAGGGTTAGGGTGAGGGGCTTTTTGCTCTGCGGGCGCGGAAGAATTCAGTCAGCACCGCGCCACATTCCTCCGCCAACACCCCGCCTTCATACAACACCCGGTGATTCAAAAAGCCCTGGGTAAAAAACTGCCCCTGACTCTGCACAATCCCGGCCTTCGGCTCCAGCGCCCCATACACCACACGCGCCACCCGCGAATGCACGATCAACCCCGCGCACATGCTGCACGGCTCGAGCGTCACATACAGCGTGCTGCCCGGCAGCCGATAGTTATCCACCGCCTGCGCGGCCGCACGAATCGCGACCATTTCGGCATGCGCACTCGGGTCGCTGGCACTGATCGGGCAATTAAACCCACGCCCGATAATCTCGCCATCCTGCACCAACACCGCACCCACCGGCACTTCGCCCAGCGCTGCACCTTGCGCCGCGAGCGCCAAGGCTTCACGCATGAAATCGCGATCACGGCTGCGGTCGATAATCGCCGCGGGGCGAATCTGGCGCATCACTTCACCTCGATGGCGGCCATCAGGCCGGTTTCCATGTGGTCGATCACGTGGCAGTGGAACATCCACACCCCCGGATTATCGGCCACCAACGCCACTTGCGCGCGCTCGTTCTTGCCCAGCAGATAGGTGTCGGTGAAATACGGAATGACCTTGTGCCGGTTCGACGACAACACTTTGAAGCTCATGCCGTGCAGGTGAATCGGGTGCTGATACTGGGTCATGTTTTTCAGTTCGAAAATATAGCTCTGCCCCAGCTTCAAACTAGCAATCGGCCGATCAGCGCAAGTCTTGTCGGTGATGTCCCAAGCCTTGCCGTTGATCTGCCACAGGCTCGGCGGCCGCCCGTTGTCGACATCGACCGACACCGAACCGACCCATTCGAAATTGAAGTTGAGTTTCTCGGCATTCGCCAGATCCGGCTCGGCCACCGGGTTGGCCGGCAAGGTTTTCGGCCAGTCGGTCGGCGCGTCGGTATTGGCCACCGAACGCAATGTGCCAAGACGCACCGGGCCATTACGCAGCGACAACTCTTCGCCCGCCGCCGGTGCCTTGATCGCCAGACAAATGCGCATGCCCGGGCCCAGCCAATATTCTTTGCCCAATGGCCGTGGCTCGACCGGGTTGCCGTCCAGCGCATAAATTTTCGCTTCGACGCCGGGAATATTGATGCGATACGTGAGGGTGTTATCCAGATTGAGCAGCCGCACCCGGGTGATCTGCCCCGCCGGCAATTCAATCACCGGGGTCGGCACACCATTGATCGTCGACAAACGCCCTGCCGTACCGCCCCGCGCCGCTTCGCGCGGAATGCTGAACTCGACGAAATTGCCTACGTCATCAATGTGCCAATTCTTCAGGCTCAGGGTCTTTTCGTAGATGAAACCGGTCGGCTCGCGCTCTTCAATGATCAGCGGCCCGACCAACCCGCGACCGAGCTCTTCGCTGCTGCTGACGTGTGGGTGATACCAATAGCTGCCGGCGTCCGGCACGCGGAATTTGTAATCAAAGTATTCGCCCGGCAACACCGGCAGTTGCGAGACGTACGGTACGCCATCCATTTCCAGCGGCAGGCGGATGCCGTGCCAGTGAATGGTGGTCGCCACCGGCAAATGGTTGATGAAGCGCACTCGCAGCCATTCACCCTGACGAACGCGTAATTCGGTGCCCGGCGCTGACGGGCCGAACGCCCACGCCTCGGTCTTGTGCCCTGGCACCAGTTCAACGTCCAGTGGCGCGGCGATCAGCTCGTAATCGTGACCCGCCTCAGCGTCGGCCATCTTGCCCAGCCAGTAACGCGACGCGCCCCCTGCGCCGACGCCAACGACAACTAGACCGGCCAGGCCACCGAGGATTTGGCGACGGGTAAAGGACATGAACTCAACTACCTCACGTATCAGCGACAGGCCCGGGGGCCCGTTAAAAGGCGAATACGATACACCCGCAACTGCGAAACAGTAAGGCCGGCGTGGCAATGCGACACATGTTCGCCACCTGTGCGGGAACCTTTCGTACAGATCGCGTCCCTGCTTCCTTCACGCTCAGATGGCCTCAGCCCTACAGATTCGCGCCGCTGAAAAAGCCATAGTGTTGATCAGTTTTTTACCCCCCATTTCTCAAGGAGCGAGAAGTGAATATTTCTGTAACCCTGCCCCCATCTCTGCTTCCAAACCCTGCCGATGAAAAGTCACTGCACGCGCTGGTGCTGCCGTTTACCGAGGCTTGCCCCGACTTGCACGACATGGCTCACGAAGCGGCCCAGGGCATTCTCGACAAGTACGGTATCAAAGACATCGATCCCGAAAATGTCTGGTGGCACCGCTTCAACAACACCTCCGTCAGCAGCGACAAAGCCTTTCTGGGCTGGGAGCATTACCCGTCACCTTCGGAGTCACTGACGCTGGCGGAGCTAGTGGTCAAACGCTTTCACGCTCCCGATCAGGACAATGCCGACCTCCTCGACGGCTACGGCGGCTTTTACAGCGAAGGCGCAGACGCATCGGTCTTCAACGAGACCAACGAGGTTCGCCTGCGCCCCAGCGAAGTGCTGAAAGACCTTTGGGCGATCAACTTCAGCGAACTCTATCGAACGAAAATGCAGCAGTTCTGGACGCTGCACGCCGACGATTTCCGCACGTTGGCCAAACTGAATTTCCTCGCCAAGGCCCTCGACGAACACGACGGCGAACGGCTGAACAATGAAAACCTCAAAACATTGATCAAGGCTGTGGCGAGCGATATCGCCTGGCCGGTCTCGCTGGCATTTCTGCAACGCGAAACGCCTATTGCTGACGGACTGCGAGTGAGCGCCCTGAACATCGGCGGCTACAGCGCCACGGATATTTTGTGCATCGCTGACAGCAATGGCGTGCAGATTCTCTACACCCCCGGTGAGCTCGACTGCTTCCATGTGTTCGCCACTGAGTCCGATCTGCATTGGTGGTTGTTGATGCAAAACAATCATTCGGAGAATCGCGCACGCTTCATGGCGCATTTCCCCTTGGCTGCCCAGCAACAGGACGATGGCAATATCGGTCTGAATGCCATGATCGACTTGCTGTACTCGACGTGGGGCGCCAGCGATCACCACTTGATCAACCAAAACACCACCGCAATCACAGGTGACGCGTTCAGTTGGCTACGCGACTCGGTCAAGGCGCGCATGCACAGCGATGCTGACCTTTCGCTGCATTCCAATGGTGAGCTGCGCAAGAAGATGTGGATCGGCTACCTGAACGCCTTTCTCCGGGTTTTCGGCTCCATGGCCGCCGTGGGCTGGCCCGTTGCGCTGGCAGTGGTCGGTGCGGGACTGGCCGACATGGGCATGAACATCGATCAAGCCATCAACGGCACCAGCAAGGCAGATCGCAAGGCCGGGGTGATCGGAGCGATCGCCAGCGGCATCGATGTGCTGTTCAACCTGTCGTACCTGCGTGGAGCAGCAGAAGTCGCGGAAGTTGGCGAAGCGAGCGAAATGTTTAGCGTTCAGGACGAGTTTACCGAACCCCTTATCGACGAATCGACTGCAGATATTGCAGATGTCCCGCCAATTGCGCGTTATGCCCCTGGCCCCGCTTATGGGCAACAAGGCACAGACTTACTGGAGTCTTTCGAGACCAATGAAGTGCTGGACGGATTATCGCCTGTCTCGCAAGAAGGCCAGTATCAAGGGATCTTTCAACCACCGGGTGGTGGGCACTACGTACTGATCAACGACAGTTATTACCTGGTTCGCTTCATCAAAGAGCTCAAGGGCTGGGCGATCATTGATCCAGCAAATCCTCACTCGTTCTATCGCAGTTTGCCGATTCGTCTGGATGAGGCTGGGGAATGGCAACCGATCAATCGTCCGGGCCTGATGGGCGGCGGCAAGTGCATCGGGCTGTGGCCATGGGGTCGCGCCCGAACACCGCTACCGGACGTGGACAGTCCGCCGACCGCCTACGACATTCCACCCGCTTCACGCGATGCGCTGAACGAACTCGCTCAAGGCCGGGGTACCAAATACGAGCTCAAAGATTACATGGCCTCCCTGCCAAAAACGGACGGGAGTAATCCGCACGCTGAGTTCAAGGCGTTACGCCAGACGCTATACCGCGATGCCAATGCCTTTCTGGAGTCCCACACGCTGCCAGCGCGCCCGGAAATCCCTGAATTGCCGGCGAAACTTGCGCCGAAAGAGATCATCAAGAAGCTGTATAAATCGGCGTCCGGGCTGGTCATCGGCGAAAATCACTCCAGTGTCGGCAGCAAACAGTTTCTGATCGACAACATGGCGGCACTCAGTAAACAGAACGTCAAAACCCTGTATCTGGAGCATGTGCTGACAGACTTCCATCAAGCCGATCTGGATGTTTTCAATCGCACCGGGAAGATGTCGGAAACGCTGGAAACCTACCTGAAGACCATGGACGGGGGATTCAAAACCGACACCAGCGGCCAGTACACCTTCCTCGAACTGGCCAAAGCGGCGCAAAAAAATCATATCCGCATCCAGTCGATCGATTGCCTGGCCAGCTATAGAAGCACCGGCATGAGCGGTGTCGACAAAAGCACGTTCCGCCAGAAGATGATGAATTACTTTTCGCATGAGGTGATCACGGCGGATCAGAACGCTCGTGGCGCCCATCGCTGGATCGCGCTGGTAGGCGACAGCCATGCCAATACCTGGGAAGGCGTACCGGGTTTAAGTGAACTGGAAGGCGGCATCGGCCTGCGTATAGAAAGCACCCCGGCCGGAACTGCCCGAGGCATAGAGCCGGATCCCGGGCGCATTCCGACCGACGAGTTTGCCCGCCCGTTATCGCCCGTCAAAAGCGACCTGCGCCTGCAAATCGATACCCCCGCCAGCGTTGCCTTGGCCGACTCACTGGAAAAAACACTGATCAATCCCGGCGATTGCACGGTGATGAATATCGACGACGTCGCCACGCTGATTCATCGCAGCAGCGATGGCAACATCGTACGAACGCCGATCCTCAACAAGGGCGGGTTCTATTACGTTGAACGGCCGAACTGGCCCATCAGCGGCCGACGTTACCCCAACCTTGCCGAGCTCTCGGCTGCGTTGCGGATCATGGGGTTCAAACCGATCAAAATCAGCTGACGTAAAAAAGCCCCGTGAACTCGCGTTCACGGGGCTTTTCGGGGTTAACACCGATCAATCAGACCGGGATTATTCCCACTCAATCGTCGCAGGCGGCTTGCTCGACACGTCATACGTAACGCGCGAAATGCCTTCGATTTCATTGATGATGCGGCCGGAGACGGTTTCCAGCAGTTCGTAAGGCAGGTGCGCCCAACGCGCGGTCATGAAGTCGATGGTTTCTACGGCACGCAGGGCAACCACCCAAGCGTAACGACGGCCATCACCAACAACACCAACCGATTTCACTGGCTGGAACACGACAAAGGCTTGGCTGACTTTGTGGTACCAGTCGGCTTTGCGCAGTTCTTCGATGAAGATGTGGTCGGCACGACGCAGCAGGTCGGCGTATTCCTTTTTCACTTCACCGAGGATACGCACGCCCAGACCCGGGCCCGGGAACGGGTGACGGTAGACCATGTCGTACGGCAGGCCGAGTTCCAGGCCCAGACGACGGACTTCGTCCTTGAACAGTTCGCGCAGTGGCTCGACCAGTTTCAGGTTCATCTCTTCCGGCAGGCCGCCCACGTTGTGGTGCGACTTGATCACGTGGGCCTTGCCGCTTTTCGCGCCAGCCGACTCGATCACGTCCGGGTAGATGGTGCCCTGAGCGAGGTACTTGATGTTGTCCAGTTTGTTCGACTGGGCATCGAATACGTCGATGAAGGTGCGACCGATGATTTTGCGCTTCTTCTCTGGATCGGCTTCGCCGGCCAGGTTGTTCAGGAACTGCTCTTCAGCGTTGGCGCGGATCACCTTGACGCCCATGTTCTCGGCGAACATGGCCATCACCTGCTCGCCTTCGTGCAGACGCAGCAGTCCGTTGTCGACGAAGACGCAGGTCAGTTGGTCGCCGATGGCTTTGTGCAGCAGCGCGGCAACCACCGAGGAGTCAACGCCGCCGGACAGACCCAGCAGCACGTTGTCGGTGCCGACTTGTGCGCGGATGTTGGCGATGGCGTCTTCAGCGATTTTCGACGGCGTCCACAGGGCTTCACAGCCGCAGATGTCGAGAACGAAGCGCGACAGGATGCGACCGCCCTGTTTGGTGTGGGTCACTTCCGGGTGGAACTGCACGCCGTAGTAGCCGCGAGCGTCGTTGAACATACCGGCGATCGGGCAGCTTGGGGTGCTGGCGAGGACGTGGAAGTCTTCCGGCATCTTGGTGACTTTGTCACCGTGGCTCATCCAGACGTCGAGGCCGAACAGGCCATCAGCATCGATGTGGTCTTCGATGCCGTCGAGCAGGCGGCTCTTGCCGACTACGTCAACACGGGCGTAACCGAACTCACGCAGCTCGGAACCTTCAACCTTGCCGCCCAGTTGCTCGGCCATGGTCTGCATGCCGTAGCAGATACCGAAAACCGGTACGCCCAGATCGAACACTGCCTGTGGGCAGCGCGGGCTGTCGGCGACGTGCACGGACTCGGGGCCGCCGGCGAGGATGACGCCTTTAGGAGCGAATTCGCGGATCGCATCTTCGTCCATGTCGAACGGGTGCAGTTCGCAGTACACACCGATCTCGCGCACGCGGCGGGCGATCAGTTGGGTGTATTGCGAACCGAAGTCGAGGATCAGGATGCGGTGAGCGTGAATATCGAGGGCCATGATTCAGTCTCGTCTAAGTCATTCAGAAACAGTCGTGATACAGAAACAACTCGGGGCTGAATAAAACAGCCCCGGTTGTCTAACGATTTGCTTGAAGCATCAACCTACGCGGTAGTTTGGCGCTTCTTTGGTGATCTGCACGTCGTGAACGTGGGATTCGGCCATGCCGGCGCCGGTGATCCGCACGAATTCAGGCTTGGTGCGCATTTCTTCGATGTCGGCGCTGCCGGTGTAACCCATCGAAGAACGCAGACCGCCCATCAGTTGGTGAATGATCGCGCTCAGGGTGCCTTTGTACGGCACACGGCCTTCGATGCCTTCCGGAACAAGTTTCTCGGCGCCTGCCGAGGAATCCTGGAAGTAACGGTCGGAGGAACCTTGAGCCTGGGACATGGCGCCCAGCGAACCCATGCCGCGATACGCCTTGTACGAACGGCCCTGGAACAGTTCGATTTCGCCCGGCGCTTCTTCAGTACCGGCGAACATCGAGCCCATCATCACGCAGGAAGCACCGGCAACGATGGCCTTGGACAGGTCACCGGAGAAACGGATGCCGCCGTCGGCGATCAACGGCACGCCAGTGCCTTCAAGGGCAGCGGCGACGTTGGCGATGGCACTGATTTGCGGGACGCCGACACCGGCGACGATGCGGGTGGTGCAGATCGAGCCAGGGCCGATACCGACCTTGACTGCGTCAGCGCCTGCTTCGGCCAGAGCCTTGGCAGCGGCGCCGGTGGCGATGTTGCCGCCGATCACCTGCACTTCAGGGAAATTCTGTTTAACCCAGCGAACGCGGTCGATCACGCCTTTGGAGTGACCGTGAGCGGTATCGACTACCACCACGTCCACACCGGCATTGACCAGCGCAGCGACGCGGTCACCAGTGTCTTTACCGGTACCGACAGCAGCGCCAACGCGCAGACGACCTTGATCGTCCTTGCTGGCCAGCGGGTAGGCTTTGGCTTTTTCGATGTCGTTGACGGTCATCATGCCTTTGAGGGCAAATTTGTCGTCAACGATCAGAACGCGTTCGATGCGGTTTTTGTGCAGCAACTCACGAACGTCGTTCTTGTCCGCGCCTTCCTTGACCGTGACCAGACGCTCTTTAGGCGTCATCACTTCACGGACGGTGGCTTCCAGACGGTTTTCGAAACGCACGTCACGGGAAGTGACGATGCCGACCAGGTCGCCATCGTGCAGTACCGGAACGCCGGAAATGTTGTGCAGACGGGTCAGTTCGAACAGTTCACGCACCGTGGCATCAGCCTCGATGGTGATCGGATCCTTGACTACACCGGCTTCGTAACGCTTGACCTTGCGAACTTCGGCAGCTTGCTGCTCGATGGTCATGTTCTTGTGGATAATGCCGATGCCACCTTCCTGAGCCATGGCAATTGCCAGACGGGCTTCAGTAACGGTGTCCATTGCGGCAGAAACCAGAGGAATATTCAGCTCGATGCCACGGGTTAGGCGGGTCTTGAGACTGACTTCGTTAGGAAGCACCTCGGAATAACCGGGCACTAGGAGAATGTCGTCGAATGTCAGAGCTTCTTGGCTGATACGCAGCATCGCGGGGGCTCCCGAGCGGGAAAATGGAAGCGCGCCATTATAGTCAGACACCCCCTTCGGATCAACGTAAAACTCAGTCTAATTGATATACGGAAAACCCTGTTTTTTGTAGGAGCTGCCGGAGGCTGCGATCTTTTGATCTGGCTTGTGAAGAACAACGTCAAAAGATCGCAGCCTTCGGCAGCTCCTACAGGGAATATTTGAGGGTCAGAGTTCGACTTTTACCCAACTGACGGGGAGATCGAGCCAGTCGGCGAACTCGTCGAGGAAGCTTTGTTTGAAACCCGCCTCCAGCCAATTGTTGAAGATGAAGCCGAGGTTGGAAAACCCGCACTCCTGCAAATACAGAAAGCCGTTGATGTCGTCTTCGTGCCCGCATTCCGGGCAAGTGAAGTTGTCGGTGCGCCCAGGCATCCAGTCTTCCAGGCTTTCGAACAGTGCCTCGCCGATCTCGCGACGGCATTCGGCGCAACCGGCTTCTCCGAGAAACCCCTTGGCCGGGGTATAGATGCAGCGTTTGGTGACGATTTCCAGACCGTTGATGGGCTCACCGAACGGCAACGCCTGCGGGTGCAGCACCACAGCCCGCGCGCCATCGGCAATCGCGTAAGCCATGCGATTGCCAGTGCGGCCGCAGGTGCTCAGCTCTTCCTTGACGATGTTTTTGCGCACCAGCCAGCGCACGATCGCCCGGGCCCGGGGTTCGTGCACCGGCAGGGTGGAGATTTTCGGGACGATGATGCTTTGCGAATTCATGGTGCAGCCTGCGACGTCAAATGGGATTTCTGCGGTGCTCGCTCCGCCGCCATCGCGGGCTCATGTGAACCTTGTAGGAGCAAGGCTTGCCCGCGATGGCGTCAGTGCGGCCGGCAGCTTAATCCCTGACAAAATCCGGTCAAGTGCTGAGATAGCGCCCGATCAACGCCAGCCCGCTCGCCAGCACCAGCCACGTTACCAATCGCACAAACGCCTCGCGCGACAACTTCATGGTCAACCGCCGCCCGACCCACAACCCCAACGCCATGGCCGGCAACAGACACAGCGCCAACATCAACAAGGGTAGCTCGGCATACACCCCGGCGATGGCAAACAGGCTCAAACGCACCACCGTGCTGCAACTGATCAGCGCACTTTGCGTGGCCCGCGCCGCTTCCTTCGGCAATCGGCTGTTCAAATAAATCGCATATAAAAAGCCGCCACTGCCAAACAGCGCACCAAATAACCCACCCACCGTGCCCATCGGCACTGACCAACCGGCCGACAATTGCGTCGGCCGCGCTTTCACCCACAGGCTGTAAATCGCATAAGCGCTGATAAACAACCCCATCAACAGCAACAGCAGGTCGGACTTGAGGTTGAGCAGGAAAATCACCCCCAACGTACAACCGACCGCCATACACGGCAGCAACCGCAACAGCTCCGGCTTAGCGACATCGCGCCGCGACGGCAGCAGATTGCCGAACGCCGCGACGAAATCCAGCAACACCAGCAGCGGCACGATCTTCGACAACGGCATGAACAGAATCAGAATCGGCCCCGCCACCAACGCCGTGCCGAACCCGGCGATACCGAAGACGATATAAGCCAGCACGATGCCCAAGCCGATGATCACCCAGCCTTGCGCGCCCCACGACCACTCACTCAACAAACCCGCCACGCTCATCGATGCGCTTCCTTAATAAGCCTGAGATGACTTTAGCCAGCGCCAACGCTTGCGACTAATATCTTCAAAATCGCCAAGTCATCTCGAAAAGGCATACCTGATGCTTTCCACCCGTCAATTGCGTTACTTCGTTGAGATCGCTGAATGCGGCAGTTTCAGTGCGGCGGCGGAGCGTTTGTTCATTGCCCAATCGGCGCTAAGCCGGCAGATCAAGACCATGGAGACGCACCTGCAAACGCCGCTGTTCGAGCGCACAGCACGTCAGCCGCGACTCACGGCGGCGGGCGAAGCGTTTTTGCCGCGAGCGCGTAATCTGCTGATCGAACTGAACAAGGCCAGCGTCATGGCCACCGAAGTCGGTAACGGGCAACTCGGCACTCTACGTTTGAGCCATTCCAGCACCGTGCCGATCAGTGGGCGTTTGCTCAGCGATATCGGCGCTTATCTACAGCAACAACCGGGCGTGTCGCTGGATATCGGCAAGCTGTCTTCCGAGGCGCAATTGGAGGAACTGGCCGAAGGTCGCCTCGATGTCGGTTTGCTGCGCCTGCCAGTGCTGCGTCAGCGCGAAGGCATTCAGATCGTGCCGCTGTTTAGTGAACGCCTGTTGCTGGCCGTACCGGCGAATCATCGACTGGCCACCTTGGATAAGGTGGAACTGGCGCAGCTCAAGGACGAAGCCTTCATCTCCATTCCCCATCCACAGCGCGGCGGCCTGAGCTATTTGTGCGCCGATCTGTGCATGCGCCAGGGTTTCTTCCCGAAAGCGGCGCGGGTAATGTCGCGCAAGACCACGCAATTACAATTGATTCAAGGCGGATTCGGCATTGCCCTGCTGCCGGAATCAATGCAAGACATTGCACCGAGCGGCGTACGATTTCTGCCGCTGAGCGATCCCGACTGCGAAAGCACCGTCGCCCTCGCCTACCGCCAGAATCCCAGCCCCCTTATCCACCACTTCCTCCAGACCTTCACCACTCCCCTGTAGGAGCTGCCGAAGGCTGCGATCTTTTGACCTTGATCTCAAAAACCAGATCAAAAGATCGCAGCCTCGTTTCACTCGACAGCTCCTACAGGGATCGTGCAATGACGGCGAGAATGCCTTTAAACTGCGCCCCATGATTAAAGATCCCTTTGCAAGACTTGGCCTGGACCGTGAAGTCCTGACCGTCAGCCAGCTCAATGGCCGCGCGCGGGTGTTGCTCGAAGACGTGTTCAGCAACATCTGGGTCGAAGGCGAAATCTCCAACCTCGCCCGACCGGCGTCCGGCCACATCTACTTCACCCTCAAGGACAGTGGCGCGCAGGTGCGTTGCGCGCTGTTCCGGCAGAACGCCGCGCGCGTGCGCCAGGCGTTGAAAGATGGTTTGGCGGTGAAGGTGCGCGGCAAGGTCTCGCTGTTCGAAGGCCGTGGCGACTATCAGTTGATCCTCGACACCGTGGAGCCTGCCGGTGACGGCGCGCTGCGTCTGGCCTTCGATGCGCTGAAAGAAAAACTCAGCGCCGAAGGCTTGTTCAGTGCCGAACGTAAAGTGCCGTTGCCCGCGCATCCGCAGCGTATCGGCATTATCAGTTCGCCGACGGGTGCGGTGATTCGCGACATCATCAGCGTGTTCCGCCGTCGTGCGCCGCAGGTTCAGTTGACGCTGATTCCGACCGCCGTACAGGGCCGTGAAGCCACCGCACAAATTGTTCGTGCGCTGAAAATGGCCGATGCCCGTGGCTTCGATGCGCTGATTCTCGCCCGTGGCGGCGGCTCGCTGGAAGACCTCTGGTGTTTCAACGAAGAGGCCGTGGCTCGTGCGGTCGATGCCTGCGTGACACCGATTGTCAGCGCGGTTGGCCATGAAACCGATGTGTCGATCAGTGACTTTGTTGCTGACGTTCGCGCACCGACGCCATCTGCGGCTGCCGAATTGCTCGCGCCTGATTCCAGCCATCTGATCCGCCAGGTCGAAAGCCTGCATCGCCGCTTGGTCATGCGCATGCGTGACCGTTTGATGCGTGATCGTCTGCGCCTCGAAGGCATGGCGCGTCGCCTGCGTCATCCCGGCGAACGTCTGCGCCAGCAAGCGCAACGTCTGGATGATCTGGACATGCGCATGCGCCGGGCCTTCGAGCGCAGCCTCAATACCCGTCGCGAACGGCTGATCCGTCTGGAAACCCGCCTCGCCGGGCAACATCCTGGGCGGCAATTGGCGATGTTGCGCCAGCGCCTCGACAGCCTCGCCGAACGTCTGCCGCGTGCCATGCGTGAAGGCCTGAAAAACCGTCGCCTGCAATTGCACAGTCAGATGCAGACGCTGCATGTGGTCAGCCCTTTGGCGACCCTCGGTCGTGGTTACAGCATTCTGCTCGATGAGCGCGGCCATGCGATTCGTAACGCCGCGCAGACCCACACCGGCCAGCGCCTGAAAGCCAAACTCGGCGAAGGCGAACTGCAAGTGCGCGTCGAAGACAATCACCTGACGCCTGTCACCCTTTCTTTACTGGACTGATCCATGCCGCGTTTTCTGGCTCCACTGTTTTTGCTCTGCCTGACCTTCAACGCCCATGCCGACAGCTACATCACCCGCATGCTCAACAAACCGGTGCCGGGTGGCGTCGCCGTGGTTGATCTGGGCACGGCCGCGCAGGCGCCGACCGCCACCTATCAAGGCAAACCGGTGCTGGTGGTCAAGGAACAGGACAACTGGCTGGCAATCGTCGGCGTGCCGTTGACGGTCAAACCGGGTGCGCAGCAGATCAGCAGTGGCGGGCGTAATCTGCCGTTTACTGTCGGCAGCAAGAAATACCCGGAACAGCACATCACCCTGAAGAACAAGCAGCAGGTCAATCCGGATCAGTCGAACCTCAAGCGCATCGAGGGTGAGCTGGCCGTGCAGATCAAGGCCTATCGCAGTTTCAGCCCGAATACGCCGAGCAATCTGCTGTTGGACAAGCCGGTGAACGGGCCGCTGTCGAGCAAGTTTGGTGTGCGCCGCTTCTTTAATGGTGAAGAACGCAATCCGCACGCGGGCCTCGACTTTGCGGTGCCGGCAGGTACGCCGATCAAGACTCCGGCGGCGGGAAAGGTAATTCTGATCGGCAACTACTTCTTTAATGGCAACACGGTGTTTGTCGACCATGGGCAGGGCTTTATCAGCATGTTCTGCCACATGTCGAAGATTGATGTGAAGGACGGCCAGCAACTGGCGCGTGGCGCGGTGGTGGGCAAGGTGGGCATGACCGGCCGCGCGACCGGGCCGCATATGCACTGGAATGTCAGCCTCAATGATGCGCGGGTGGATCCGGCGATTTTCATTGGCGCGTTTCAACCTTAAAAAATAGGGTGAGGCTTATGGCCTCATCGCGAGCAGGCTCACTCCTACATTGGACTGGTGTTGTGAACACGATCAACTGTAGGAGTGAGCCTGCTCGCGATGGCGGCTTATGCTGTACTCAAACACCCCTGGCACCCCATCACCCCCGATTGCGCCCCAATCAAACCTCGCGCAAATATCACAACGATCAGCGATATCCTGCGCAATAAAATACTGCAAAACCCCGCTTTCCGAGTATTCCTCTCAATTTTTTTCGACTGCTTGCCATCCTCTCCCCTCGCGGTTAGGGTTGAAGGCATGAAAACCTCTCACACCCTCATTCAGCTTCGCCAGCACCGCAGCCTGTGCCTCGTCAGCGCACGACTGCCAGGCTGAATCGCTGCGCCTCGCCCAGAGCTTTTCCCAACATATTCGTAACACCGGCAGGCCGCCTTTTTTCGGCCCAGACAATAAGGAATTTCCCGATGAGCATGCTCAAAGACCCGTCTTCGAAATACCGCGCGTTTCCTGTCATCAACCTGCCGGATCGCACCTGGCCGTCGAAGACCATCGACACCGCGCCGATCTGGTGCAGCTCCGACCTGCGTGACGGCAACCAGTCGCTGATCGAGCCGATGGACGCGGTGAAAAAGCTGCGCTTCTGGAAAACCCTGGTGCAAGTCGGCGTGAAGGAAATCGAAGCCTCGTTCCCGGCCGCTTCGCAAACCGACTTCGACTTCGTGCGCACCCTTATCGAAGAAGGCCACATCCCGGACGACACCACCATTCAGGTGCTGACCCAGGGTCGTGAAGACTTGATCGAGCGCACCTTCGAATCCCTGCGCGGCGCGAAGAAAGCCATCGTTCACCTGTACAACGCCACCTCGCCGTCTTTCCGTCGCATCGTCTTCAACCAGGACAAGGACGGCATCAAGGCCATCGCCGTGAACGCCGCCAAGCTGTTCGTCAAATACGCCGCGATGCAGCCGGACACCGAGTGGACGTTCGAATACTCGCCGGAAACCTTCAGCGCTACCGAGCTGGAATTTGCCAAGGAAGTCTGTGACGCGGTGATTGAGGTGTGGAACCCGACGCCTGAGCACAAAATGATCCTCAACCTGCCCGCCACCGTTGAGTGCGCAACGCCGAACATCTACGCCGATCAGATCGAGTGGTTCGGCCGCAACATCAATCGTCGTGACAGCGTTATCATCAGCCTGCACACCCACAACGACCGTGGCACTGGCGTTGCCGCCACCGAGCTGGGCCTGATGGCCGGCGCCGACCGCGTCGAAGGCTGCCTGTTCGGCAATGGCGAGCGTACCGGTAACGTCGACCTCGTCACCGTCGCATTGAACATGTACACCCAGGGCCTCGACCCGCAGCTGGACTTCTCCGACATCGACGGCGTGCGCAAAGTCGTTGAAGAGTGCAACCAGATTCAGGTTCACCCGCGTCACCCGTACGTTGGCGACCTGGTGCACACCGCGTTCTCCGGCTCGCACCAGGATGCGATCCGCAAAGGTTTCTCCCAGCAGAAACCGGACGCACTGTGGGAAGTGCCATACTTGCCGATCGACCCGGCCGACATCGGCCGCAGCTACGAGGCGGTGATTCGCGTCAACAGCCAGTCGGGCAAGGGCGGCATCGCGTACTTGCTGGAGCAGGAATATGGCATCAGCCTGCCGCGTCGCATGCAGATCGAATTCAGCCAGGTCGTGCAGCGTGAAACCGATCGTCTCGGTCTGGAGATGACCGCCAAGCAGATTCACTCGCTGTTGATCAGCGAATACCTGCAAGCCAACACCCCGTACGCGCTGGTCAGCCATCGCCTGCAGGAAGAAAACGGCAACAGCAATGTTGAAGTGGAAGTGGCGAGCAAGGGTCAGGGCGAAACCAACCTGCACTGGCGCGGCAAGGGCAACGGTGCGCTGGAAGCACTGGTCGCCGGCCTGCCGATTCCGGTGGAGATCATGGACTACAACGAACACGCAATCGGCGCCGGCACCAACGCCAAAGCGGCGGCGTACATCGAGCTGCGTGTGAACGGCGAACGTGCGGTGCACGGCGTGGGTATCGATGAAAACATCACCACGGCCAGCTTCAAGGCCTTGTTCAGCGCGCTGAACCGCTCGCTGAGCCAGCCTGAGGCGAAAGCGGCGTAAACGACTGCTGAAATGCAAAAGGCCCCGAAGCTAAAGCTTCGGGGCCTTTTTTGTCTGCTGACGGCGATCGTTCCCACGCTCCGCGTGGGAATGAATCAGGGGACGCTCCGCGTCCAGTGACGCAGAGCGTCACGGGCTGCATTCCCACGCAGAGCGTGGGAACGATCAGCAACCCAACGTAGGAGCTGCCGAAGGCTGCGATCTTTTGCTTTTCAGGTGAACTCGAAGGTATCGGCATCCAGATTCGCTGGAAAGCGCTCGCGATACGCCGCCAATGGCGCCGCTTCGAGCACCACCTTGAACACACCGTCCGCCTCCCCCGCCGCCAGCAAGCTCTCGCCCTGAAAATCCAGCACCTGGCTGTCACCGGTATAAGCGAAACCCTTGCCATCAGTGCCAACGCGATTCACCGCTGCCACATAACAAAGGTTTTCGATCGCCCGCGCCGGCAGCAAACGGTTCCAGTGCAAACGCCGCGCACCCGGCCAGTTCGCGGTGTACAGCAGCAAATCCGTGTCCTGCGAATCACGGCTCCACACCGGGAAGCGCAGGTCGTAGCAAATCAGCGGACGCACGCGCCAGCCCTTCAGTTCGAACTGCACCTGCCGTTCGCCGGGCGTGTAGTGATTATGCTCACCGGCCATGCGGAACAGGTGACGCTTGTCGTAATGCAGCACTTCGCCGTCCGGCCGCGCCCACAACAGACGATTACGATGGCTGCCGTCTGCCGCCTGAATAATCACGCTGCCGGTAATCACCGCATCGAGTTTCGCCGCCTGAACCCGCAGCCATTTGCTGGTCGGGCCATTCTCGGCTTCGGCGAGCGTTTCTGACTCCATGGAGAAACCGGTGGTGAACATTTCCGGCAGGATGATCAAATCCGCCCCCCGCGCCTGCTCCAGCAATTGCTCGAAGTGCTCGAAGTTGGCCTGACGATCGTGCCAGGCCAGGGTGGTCTGGATCAGCGCCAGATTGAGATCGGGTAATAAACTCAGATCACGCATAGTTTCGCCGCCGCTTCACGCAGCGTCTCCTCGCGCTTGGCAAAGCACAGGCGCACCAAGCGCTGGCCTTGCGGTGGATTCTGGTAGAACACCGACACCGGAATACTTGCTACGCCGTGCTCACGGGTCATCCACATGGCCATCTCGACATCGCTCAGATCAGGACGAATCTGCGAGTAGTCGACCAGTTGGAAATAGGTGCCCGCGACACGGCTGAAGGTGAAGCGCGACGGTGCCAGCAGGTCGCAGAACAGGTCGCGTTTGGCCTGATAAAAACCCGGCAACTCTTCGACGTGCTCCGGGTGCTCGGCCATGTAATCGGCCAGCGCGTATTGCAGCGGTGTCACGCCGCAGAAGCTGACGTACTGATGGACTTTACGCAGTTCGGCGGTCAGTGCCGGCGGCGCAACGACATAGCCGGTTTTCCAGCCCGTGACGTGATAGGTCTTGCCGAACGAGCTGACCACGAACGCGCGCTGATACAGCTCTTCGTGCGCGAGCACGCTGACGTGGGGCACGCCGTCGAAGACCAGGTGTTCGTAGACTTCATCGCTGATCAGGTAGATGTCGCGGTCGCGGATCAGCGCTGCCAGTTGATCCAGTTCCGCGCGGGTGATCAGGGCGCCGCTCGGGTTGTGCGGGGTGTTGATGACGATCATTTTCGTGCGCGGGCTCAGGGCCGCCGCGAGTTGCTCGAAATCGATGGAGAAGTCATCCGGGTTCAGTTGCACATGCACGCAACGACCGCCCGCCAATTCCGTTGCCGGTGCATAGCTGTCGTAGCATGGATCGAACACGATGACTTCGTCGCCGCTGTGGATAACCGCCTGAATCGCACAGAAGATGGCTTGAGTCGCACCGGGAGTGACGGTTACTTCGCTGTCGGCGTTGACCCGCACGCCGTAGCTGCGCGCGATTTTCAGCGCAATCTGTTCGCGCAGCGCCGGCAAACCGGTCATCGGCGAATACTGGTTGTGGCCACTGGCAATGTGCCGACCGACCGCATCGCGCAACGACTGCGGGCCGTCGAAATCAGGAAAACCCTGGGACAGGTTGATCGCGCCGGTCTGCGCCGCGAGCTGAGACATCTGCGTGAAAATAGTGATGCCGACATTCGGCAGCTTACTGGTGATCATCGGGGGTTCCCTGCTCAACACCCGGCTCTGACGACGGCGCGGGAGAGCCCGAGGATAGCCCATCCGGCGCCCATAAAAAAAGGGCGCTCTGGTGAGCGCCCTTCTTATCGCCGAACCCTGTAGGAGCTGCCGAAGGCTGTGATCTTCTGATCTTGCCTTTAAAGCAAAATCAAAAGATCGCAGCCTGCGGCAGCTCCTACAGAAGCCATTGAGCATTCCCACCCCAAGGCAGGAATGGCCACCTCAATCACTTCTTGTCGCGGCGCTTTTTGTCGGCTTTCTTGCTGTGCGACATCATCCGACGCTTCCTGTTGACCTGGCGGTCGGTCAGGGTGTTTTTGTTGCCTTCGTACGGGTTCTCGCCGCCCTTGAACTCGATGCGGATCGGCGTACCGACCAGCTTGAGCACACGACGGTAAGTATTCTCCAGATAGCGCACATACGACTTCGGCACTTTCTCGATCTGGTTACCGTGGATCACGATGATTGGCGGGTTAGCACCACCCAAGTGAGCGTAACGCAGCTTGATTCGGCGGTTGTTGACCATCGGCGGCGCGTGCTCGCCAACCGCATCTTCCAGAATCTGGGTCAGACGGTTGGTCGGCCAGCGGGTGACCGCCGACTTGAACGAGTTCTGTACCGAAGCGTAGAGGTTGCCCACGCCGGTACCGTGCAGTGCCGAGATGAAGTGGATGTCGGCGTAATCAACGAAGAACAGACGACGCTGCAGCTCGACCTTGACGAAGTCGCGCTCGCTCGGCGTCATGCCGTCCCACTTGTTGATCGCGATCACCAGCGCACGACCCGACTCGATGGCGAAGCCGAGCAGGTTGAGGTCGTGATCGACCACACCTTCACGGGCGTCCATCACAAAGATCACCACGTTGGCGTCTTTGATCGCTTGCAGGGTTTTGACCACGGAGAATTTTTCGACTTCTTCGTGGATCTTGCCGCGCTTGCGCACACCGGCGGTGTCGATCAGCGTGTACTTCTCTTCATTCCGCTCGAACGGGATGTAGATACTGTCGCGGGTGGTGCCGGGCTGGTCATAAACGATTACCCGGTCTTCACCGAGCATACGGTTGACCAGGGTCGATTTGCCGACGTTCGGACGACCGATGATGGCGATCTTGATGCCGTCTTTTTCACTCGGGCCAGGAATGCGCTTGGCTTCCTCACCTTCGGCAACGATTTCTTCTTCGCCGTCTTCCGGCTCTTCTTCATCACGCGGGAAATCACCCAGGGCGATTTCCAGCATCTGCGTGATGCCACGGCCGTGAGCACCAGCGATTGGAATCGCGTGACCCATGCCCAATGGTGCGAATTCAGCGCGGGCCATTTCCGGGTCGATGTTGTCGACCTTGTTGGCAACCACGTAGGAACGCTTGTTACGTTTGCGCAGGTGTTCGGCGATCATCTGGTCGGCGGCAGTGAAACCGGCCTTGGCATCTACCAGGAACAGCACAACATCTGCTTCTTCAATGGCCAGCAGCGACTGCTCGGCCATTTTTTCGTCCATACCGTGCTCGTCACCGGAGATACCACCGGTGTCGACCAGAATGTAGGAACGCCCTTGCCACTTGGCCTCACCGTACTGGCGATCACGGGTCAGACCGGACAAGTCGCCGACGATGGCGTCGCGAGTCCTGGTCAGGCGGTTGAACAAGGTGGACTTGCCGACGTTCGGTCGGCCCACCAGGGCGATTACGGGAACCATGCGGCTCTCCACTTCGTTATTTCAGAAAATACAAAAGCCGCTGCGAGGCAGCGGCTGGTGCTCGGGGCAACACTGTGGGAGTGAACAGGTTCACTTCCACTAGTGAAGCTGCCTGGGGTGTTATCCCCAAGCATAGTTGTTACTTGATGGTCAGGGCTTCCAGTTTGCCGCTGTTGCCATACACATAAATCGTGTCACCCACCACCAGCGGACGGGCACGCAGGCCGTCGCTGTCGATGCGCTCACGGCCGACGAAACGGCCGTCAACCTGACTCAACAGGTGCAGATAACCTTCCAGGTCACCCACTGCTACATAGCTGGAGAACACTTCCGGAGCCGACAGTTGACGGCGAGCCAGCGAATCGTTGCTCCACAATGCTGTGGTGGAACGCTCGTCGACGCCTTCAACAGTGCCCGAAGACAGGCTCACGTAAACGCTGCCGAAACCCTGAGCAATACCGGCGTAGCTCGACGCATCGCGCTGCCAGAGTTGACGACCGCTTTCCAGATCCAGTGCCGCGACGCGACCCTGATAGCTGGCAACGTACAGGGTACCGCCGGACAACAGCAGACCGCCGTCGATGTCGACCACGCGCTCCAGTTCCGAACGACCTTGCGGAATCGCAATGCGTTGTTCCCAGACCGGCACGCCGTTGGAAATATCCAGAGCGACCACTTTACCGGTCGACAGGCCAGCCACCGCGAGGCGGTTGGTGACCAGCGGAGCACTGGTGCCACGCAGGGTCAGAACGGCCGGCGTGCTGTCATACACCCAGCGTTGCGTACCGGTGGAGGCATCCAGACCGATCAGACGATCGTCCTGAGTCTGCACAACCACGACGTCGCCGTTGTTGGCCGGCGGCGCGAGGACTTCGCTGTTGACGCGAGCGCGCCACTTCTCTTCACCATTGCTGGCGTCCAGAGCGACGACTTCGCCACGCAGCGTACCAATCAGAACCAGACCGTAACCCACGCCAACGGCGCCGGAGACAGGCAGTTCAAGGTCTTGCTTCCACTTCACGTCGCCGTTGCTGCGATCCATGCCCATCACCACGCCGGTTACATCGGCGGCGTAGATGGTGTCACCGTCGATCGCCGGCACCAGCATGTTGTAGGTTTCGCCCTGACCGTCACCGATCGAACGACTCCACTGCTTTTGCAGAACCACTTCTTCTTTGAAGTCGGTCAGTTCAGCCGGTGGCAATTCTTTTTTGCTGTTGCTGCTGCAACCCGCGGCCAGAAGGGCCAGAGCCAGCAATGCTGCATGCTTCCAACGGATCACGTCACGCATCCCCTTTGGCCAGGTCGTCGAGCTTGATTTGAAGGCCACCGACCGCCGCTTCATCCGACAGTGCCGCCTTGGCTTTTTGATACGCCTTGTTCGCGTCATCGGTACGGCCCAGCTGCACCAGCAGGTCGCCCTTGAGTTCTTCGCGAGTAGCCAGGAACGCTTTGTCGGCGTCGCCGTCGAGCAGTTTCAGACCGTCTTCAGCTTTGTTCAGCGCACCCAATACCTGTGCCAGACGCTGACGGGCGATTTCGCCCAGCGCCGGGTTGGCCGGTTTGTCGACGATGGCTTTCAGCTCGGTCGCGGCGTCGTCCAGCTTGCCGCTGTCGACCGCCACTTTGGCGACGAACAGGCTGCCGTACTGCGCGTAGGCAGTACCGCCGAATTCGCTGTTGAGCTTGCCGGCCAGATCCGCAACGCGGGCAGCATCAGGCTTGCCGTCAGGCGTCAGCGTGGTTTCCAGCAATTGCTGATAGAGCACCGAGGCGCCTTGCGACTGGTTGCCCTGATATTTGTGATAAGCCTGCCAGCCGAACACGATGACCAGCGCCAACAGGCCGCCGGTGACCAGAGGTTTGCCGTTGCGTGTCCACCAGTCCTTCAAATCCGCCAACTGTTCGTCTTCGGTACTCGACACCCCAATACTCCTTAATCGCTAAATCGGCTGTTTAGACAGCTTCAACCCTGCACGACGCAGGTGGCCAGGTGAGCGGCGAGCGCATCCCAGGCAATGCTTTGTTGTTCGCCCTGGCCACGCAGGGGTTTGAAACCTACCACTTGCTGGGCCATTTCGTCGTCACCGAGGATCAGTGCGTACAGCGCACCGCTCTTGTCGGCTTTCTTGAACTGGCTTTTGAAGCTGCCGGCGCCGGCATTGACTTGCAGGCGCAGGTTTGGAAGTTGATCGCGAACCCGTTCAGCCAGGGCCAGACCGGCCAGCTCGGCCTCTTCACCGAAGGCGCAGAGGTAGACATCGACCTGACGGGAGATTTCTTCCGGGATCTGCTCAAGGGTTTCGAGCATCAATACCAGACGCTCGATGCCCATGGCGAAACCAACGCCGGTGGTCGGCTTGCCGCCCATTTGCTCGACCAGACCGTCGTAACGACCGCCCGCGCAAACAGTGCCCTGGGCGCCGAGCTTGTCGGTGACCCATTCGAAAACGGTTTTGCTGTAGTAATCGAGGCCACGCACCAGCTTCGGATTGAGCACGTACGGAATGCCGACGGCATCCAGACGCGATTTCAGACCTTCGAAGTGTGCACGGGACTCATCGTCCAGGTAGTCGGCCATCTTCGGCGCATCGACCAGCACCGCTTGAGTGTCGGCATTTTTCGTGTCGAGCACGCGCAGCGGGTTGGTTTTCAGACGACGCTGGCTGTCTTCGTCGAGCTTGTCGTGGTGCGCCGAGAGGTACTCGACCAGCGCTTCACGATAACGCCCACGGGACTCGCTGGTGCCGAGGCTGTTGAGTTCGAGTTTGACCGCATCACGGATACCCAGCTCGCCCCACAGGCGCCAGGTCATGATGATCAGCTCGGCGTCGATGTCCGGACCGTCGAGGTTGAACACCTCCAGACCGATCTGGTGGAACTGACGATAACGGCCTTTCTGCGGACGCTCGTGGCGGAACATCGGGCCGATGTACCAGAGTTTCTGCACCTGGCCACCGCCGGTGATGCCGTGCTCAAGCACCGCACGCACGCACGCCGCAGTGCCTTCCGGACGCAGGGTCAGGGAGTCGCCGTTGCGGTCTTCAAAGGTGTACATCTCTTTTTCGACGATGTCGGTCACTTCACCGATCGAGCGCTTGAACAGCTCGGTGAACTCGACGATCGGCATGCGGATCTGCTTGTAACCGTAGTTATCCAGCAGACGCGCAACGGTGCCCTCTAAATAACGCCACAGGGGAGTCTGTTCGGGCAGGATGTCGTTCATGCCACGAATGGCTTGCAATGACTTGCTCACTTTAAATCCTTAAATTCGTTCGGCTCTTCAGTCAGGGTCAGCCGCGCGCAATTACGGCAGCGTCAGCTTCGACCTTTTCGGCCGCTTTCTGGCGGATCAGCCTTTCCAGCTCGTCCACCAGATTGTCATTCGTCAGTTTCTGCGCCGGCTTGCCGTCGATGTAAATCAGGTTTGGCGTGCCGCCGGTCAAGCCGATATGGGCTTCCTTGGCTTCGCCGGGGCCGTTGACCACACAACCGATCACCGCGACATCCAGCGGCACCAGCAGGTCTTCAAGGCGCCCTTCCAGCTCGTTCATGGTTTTCACCACATCGAAATTCTGCCGCGAGCAGCTCGGGCAGGCGATGAAGTTGATGCCACGGGAACGCAGATGCAAAGACTTGAGGATGTCGTAACCGACCTTCACTTCTTCGACCGGATCGGCCGCCAGCGAGATGCGGATAGTATCGCCAATCCCTTCGGCGAGCAGCATACCTAGGCCCACGGCGGATTTCACTGTGCCCGAACGCAATCCACCGGCTTCGGTGATGCCCAGGTGCAGCGGCTGGACGATTTCTTTCGCCAGCAAGCGGTAGGCTTCGACGGCCATGAATACGTCGGAGGCCTTCACGCTGACCTTGAAGTCCTGAAAATTCAGGCGTTCGAGGTGTTCAACGTGACGCAAAGCAGACTCAACCAGCGCGGCTGGGGTCGGCTCGCCGTATTTCTTTTGCAGGTCTTTTTCCAGCGAGCCGGCGTTGACGCCGATGCGGATCGGGATCCCGCGATCACGCGCGGCATCGACCACAGCACGAACACGGTCTTCGCGACCGATGTTGCCCGGGTTGATGCGCAGGCAGTCGACGCCCAGTTCGGCTACGCGCAGAGCGATCTTGTAGTCGAAGTGGATGTCGGCAACCAACGGCACTTTGACCAGTTGTTTGATCTTGCCGAACGCCTCGGCGGCATCCATGTCCGGTACCGATACGCGGACGATGTCGACGCCGGCGGCTTCCAGACGATTGATTTGCGCAACAGTGGCGGCAACGTCATTGGTGTCGCTGTTGGTCATGCTCTGCACAGCGATCGGCGCATCGCCGCCCACCGGTACGTTGCCGACCCAGATCTTGCGCGAAACGCGACGTTTGATTGGAGATTCGCCGTGCATGACTTATTGACCCAACTTCAGGCGAGCAGTCTCGCCACTGGTGAACGGAGCGACATCGACCGGCTGGCCGTTGTAGCTGACCTGCGCGCCGCGAGCGTAGCCCAGGCGGACGGCAAACGGTGGCTTGCCGGCAACGGCGAGGCTGTCGCCCTTACGCTTGAGACCACTGAACAACACTTTGCCGCTGCCATCGGTGACTTGCGTCCAGCAATCGGCAACGAACTGCATTGAAACCTGACCGTCGCCAGCCACTGGTGCCACTGGAGCCACGCTCGGAGCGATCGGTGCAGTCGTGGTTGGTGCTGGTGTGGCAGGCACAGCCGGAGCAGGTGTTGCCGGAGTGGCAACCACTGGCGCTGGCGTGTGAACCGGCGCAGACGGCGCAACCGCTGGAGCGGTCGGCGTTGCTGGCGCAGTCGATGTCGCAGGAGCAGCGGCTTCGGCACCGGTGGATTCCGCGGTGGTTTCCGACTGCGGCAGCGCCAGAGCGGTCGCGCCCTCGGCCTGACCTTCGGCGACCGCCTGGTCTTCCGGCTCGTCGATCGGGTGAATCTGCGTGGTGCCGTCGGCGCCTTCGACTTCAACGTGTTCCGGCGTCAGGCTGGTGAAGTCCTTGGTACGCAGCGAGGTCTGATCCTGCCACCAGACGAAACCACCGCCGATGACCGCGATCAGCAACAACAGGCTGACGATACGCAAAATAGTATGGGAAACCCGCACAGGCTCTTCGATACGGCCCAAGGCGTGAACGTTGCTGCCTTGGGAATCGGTGCCGGTGGACTGGTCGAACTGCTGAACCAGAACGGTCTGATCCATGCCGAGCAATTTGGCATACGCGCGAATATAACCGCGAGCAAAGGTATGCCCCGGCAGCTTGTCGAAAGCACCGGCTTCAAGATTGCCCAGAGACGTCACGGTGAGGTTGAGCTTGAGGGCCACTTCGGCCAGCGACCAGCCATTGCTTTCGCGGGCCTGGCGCAGGGTCTCACCGGGGTTAACGCGATTCGCTGCTACAACTTCGGGATGCGCCGCTTTCATCATTGCTCCGACAGGTATTGCTGATATTCCGGCGTACCGGGATAGAGTCGTTTTAATTGCAGGCCATAACTGGCGGCCTTGTCGCGATCTTCAAACACTTTTGCCAGCCGAACGCCGAGCAATAGACTACGTGCATTTTGTTCGGTCAGCAGGCTGAAACGGTCGTAATAGTCACGCGCGGGCACATAATGCCTGTCTTCGAAGGACAACTCAGCCATTTCCAGCAATGCGCGCGGTTGTTGACGGTTCAGCCGCAAGGCTTTTTCCAGTTGCTGCTGCGCGACATCACGCTGACCGAGTTTCGCCGCCGTCATGCCGAGGTTCTCGAACACACGCGAGCGCTCAGGATACAGGGTATCGGCGGCCGCCTGTTCAAAACGCTCGTAGGCTTCTTTATAACGCTGTTCTTCGTAGAGAAAACTGCCGTAGTTGTTGAGGATACGGGCATCGGCGGGACGCGAGGACAAGGCCTTGCGGAAATGCTCGTCGGCCAGTGCAGGCTCCATTTCGGCTTGAAACACCAAACCGAGAGCGGCATTGGCGTCTGGATCCGAACTGTCGAGTTCCAGCGCCTTCTTCAACGGCACCTTGGCCCGTTCGGTCATGCCTTGTTGCAAGTATCCCAGTCCCAACTGCACATAGGCAGCCCGCGCTTCATCGCGGCCCTTGCTGGTCTTCATCGGGTTGTAGTCACCCGACAGGACACAACCAGCACACAGGCTGGCCAACAGCAACAGCAGCGCAAAGCGCAGGGACATAGAGATCCTCTCTTAGTTAGTGTTCGCGGCGTTCTGTGCCAGATCGCTGTCGGCGTTCAACTCACGCACGGCGATATAACGTTCGCTGCGACGGGTGCGATCCAGCACCTGCCCTACCAATTGACCACATGCGGCGTCGATGTCTTCACCACGGGTGGTGCGGACAGTGACGTTGAAACCGGCCTGATGCAACTGATCCTGGAAACGACGAATCGCGTTGTTGCTCGGACGCTCGTACCCGGAATGCGGGAACGGGTTGAACGGAATCAGGTTGATCTTGCACGGAATGTTTTTCAGCAACTCGACCATCTCAACGGCGTGTTCAACCTTGTCGTTGATGTCTTTGAGCAAGGTGTACTCGATGGTCAGCACACGTTTTTCGCCCAGGGACGACATGTAGCGCTGGCACGACTCGAGCAGCATCTTAAGCGGATATTTCTTGTTGATCGGCACCAATTGGTTACGCAATGCGTCATTCGGTGCGTGCAGGGACAACGCCAGGGAGACATCGATGTGCTTGGCCAGCTCATCGATCATCGGCACCACGCCCGAGGTGGACAGGGTCACGCGGCGCTTGGAGATCCCGTAGCCGAGGTCATCCATCATCAGATGCATGGCGGCGACGACGTTGTCGAAGTTCAGCAGCGGCTCACCCATGCCCATCATCACCACGTTGGTGATGGCACGGTCGACGGTTGCCGGGACACTGCCGAAAGATTTGTTGGCAATCCACACCTGACCGATGACTTCGGCGGCGGTGAGGTTGCTATTGAAGCCTTGCTTGCCGGTGGAGCAGAAACTGCAATCCAGGGCACAGCCTGCCTGGGACGAAACGCACAGAGTGCCGCGTTTGCCCTGGGGAATGTACACGGTCTCGACGCAGCTGCCGGACGCCACACGCACCACCCACTTACGGGTGCCGTCGGTGGAGATGTCCTCGCTGACCACTTCCGGACCACGGACCTCAGCAATAACCTTGAGCTTGTCGCGCAAGGCCTTGCTGACGTTCGTCATGGCGTCGAAATCATCGACACCAAAGTGGTGAATCCATTTCATTACCTGACCGGCACGGAAACGCTTCTCCCCGATTGAGTCGAAGAATTTTTCCATTTCCTGTTGAGTCAGACCCAGCAGGTTGGTTTTTACAGTCGATGTAGTCATGGATTCACCTTCACTCTTAAGCCAATGCTTAGCGAGTGGTTACTTCAGTAGCTGCGAAGAAGTACGAGATTTCACGAGCAGCTGCGGCTTCGGAATCCGAACCGTGAACAGCGTTGGCGTCGATGGAATCAGCGAAGTCAGCGCGGATGGTGCCGGCAGCAGCTTCTTTAGGGTTGGTAGCGCCCATCAGCTCACGGTTCAGAGCGATAGCGTTTTCGCCTTCCAGAACCTGAACAACAACAGGACCGGAGATCATGAAAGCAACCAGGTCGCCGAAGAAACCACGAGCGCTGTGCTCAGCGTAGAAGCCTTCAGCTTCAGCTTTGGACAGTTGCTTCAGTTTCGAAGCTACAACGCGCAGGCCGGCTTTTTCGAAACGAGTGGTGATTTCGCCGATGACGTTTTTTGCAACAGCGTCAGGCTTAATGATGGAGAAAGTGCGTTGAACAGCCATGGTGTAACTCCAGAAACGGTAATTTGCGAAAAATTAAACCCGCGAATTATACGCGGGTTCTTGGGTATTGCCTAACCTGCGAGACGATCAGTCCAATTCTTTGGCCCAGAGCTCCTGAACCGCTTCCAGCACCTTCTCGCCGACACGGCCAGAAGTGCCATCGAAGTCAGGCAGATCAAGGATCATCTGCTGCAAACGGACAAAACCTACAGAATATGGATCGACGCCGGCATGGGCCTCGGCCAGTTCTTCTGCAATACGTTGAACATCATTCCAACCGTAGCTCATGACAGTCTTACCAGTCAGTGCGGCGCTTCAGCCGCATGGTTAAGCGAATATTTCGGAATTTCGACGGTGATGTCTTCTTCACCAACGATAGCCTGACAGGCCAGACGCGATTGCGCTTCCAGGCCCCATGCACGATCGAGGAAGTCTTCTTCCAGCTCGTCAGCCTCTTCCATCGAGTCGAAACCCTCGCGGATGATGCAGTGGCAGGTCGTGCAAGCGCAGACGCCGCCGCAGGCGCTTTCCATCTCGATGTGGTGTTCGTGGGCCAGTTCGAGAATCGATGTGCCGGGCGCAGCCTCGACCACCATGCCTTCAGGGCAGAACTTCTCGTGGGGCAGAAAAATGACCTGCGGCATCAGATATCCTCGATTTCATTCAGATTGCGCCCCGACAGAGCGGCTTTCACCGTCAGATCCATGCGGCGGGCAGCAAAAGCATCGGTCACTTGCGACAGACGCTTGGTCTGCTGCTCGATGGCGTAACCATCGGTACCTTTCATCAGTTCAGCCAGTTCCTGCAGCTGCAAGTCGATGACCATGCGCTCTTCGGCGTCGAGCAAACGCTCGCCATCAACCTCCAGAGCACCCTGCACCGCTTCGATCAGGCGTTGGGCATCGACTTGCTGCTCACGCAGAACACGGGCGACCTTATCGTCATTGGCGTGCTGGAACGAATCCTTGAGCATCTTGGCGATTTCGCCGTCGGTCAGACCGTAAGACGGCTTGACCTGAATGCTCGCTTCAACGCCTGAGCCCAACTCACGGGCGGAAACGCTGAGCAGACCGTCGGCATCGACCTGGAAGGTCACGCGAATTTTCGCTGCGCCGGCCACCATCGCTGGAATGCCACGCAATTCGAAGCGCGCCAGTGAACGGCAGTCACTGATCAGCTCGCGCTCACCCTGCAGAACGTGGATCGCCATGGCCGACTGGCCGTCTTTGTACGTAGTGAAATCTTGTGCGCGAGCGACGGGGATGGTGGTGTTGCGCGGAATCACCTTCTCCATCAAGCCGCCCATGGTTTCCAGCCCCAGGGACAGTGGAATCACATCAAGCAGCAGCAGTTCGCCGCCATCGCGCTTGTTGCCAGCCAGGGTATCGGCCTGGATCGCGGCACCGATGGCCACCACTTGATCCGGGTCGATTTCGGTCAGAGGCTGACGACCAAAGGCTTCGGCAACGGCTTCGCGAACGCGAGGAACGCGAGTCGAACCGCCAACCATAACCACAGCGTGTACGTCGTCCAGCTCGATGCCGGAGTCGCGCACGGCGCGGCGGCAAGCTTTCAGGCTGCGCGCGACCATTGGCTCGATCAGCGCATCGAAGGCTTCGCGGGTCAGCGGTGCTTTCCAGTCGCCGTAGGCCACTTCAACACTGGCCGAGTCGGTCAGGGCTTCTTTGGCCGCGCAAGCGGTTTGCAGCAGATTACGTTGTGCGCCCGGATCGAGATCGGCGGACAGGCCGGCGCTCTCGATGATCCAGCCGGCAATCGCGTGATCGAAATCATCGCCGCCCAGCGCGCTGTCGCCGCCAGTGGCCAGCACTTCAAAAACACCGCCAGTCAGACGCAGAATCGAAATATCGAAAGTACCGCCGCCGAGGTCATAAATTGCGACCAGGCCTTCGGCATGTTGATCCAGACCGTACGCCACAGCGGCCGCAGTCGGCTCGTTGAGCAGACGCAGCACGTTCAGACCGGCGAGTTTGGCCGCATCTTTGGTGGCTTGACGTTGAGCATCATCGAAGTAAGCCGGAACGGTGATCACCGCGCCAACCAGCTCGCCACCCAAGGTCGCTTCAGCGCGCTGACGCAGCACCTTGAGGATATCGGCGGAGACTTCGACCGGGCTTTTCGGGCCTTGCACGGTGTCGATGAACGGCATGTGCGATTCGCCACCGACAAAGCGGTACGGCAACTGGTCGCCCAATTGCTTGACGTCGGACAGACCACGACCCATCAAGCGCTTGACCGACAGCACAGTATTCAAAGGATCGGACGCGGCGGCCAGCTTCGCCGACTCGCCGACTTCGACGTGATCGGCGTGGTAACGCACAGCGGACGGCAGGATGACCTGCCCGTTTGCGTCGGCCAACGGTTCGGAAAGACCACTGCGCAACGCAGCGACCAGCGAATTGGTAGTGCCCAAGTCGATCCCCACAGCCAGACGACGCTGGTGCGGTTGAGGACTTTGGCCGGGTTCGGCGATCTGCAGTAGGGCCATCGTGATCAGGACTTATCTGTATATCAGGCGTGCGACCGGAGCGGCACTGGGTTAATCGTCGAGGCGCTCTTCTAACTGGCGCACTTCGTAGGTGAGCTTGTCGAGGAACTGCATGCGCCGCATCAGGCGTTCGGCCTGTTCGCGTTGCGCCGCATCATCCCAACAGGCTGCGAAGCTTTCGTTGAGTTCTTCCTGAGCCACTTTCAAGCGACGCTTGAACACCGCGACACCGTCGAGGTCGGCACTGTCCTGGAGGTCTTCAAGCTCTTCGCGCCATTGCATCTGCTGCAGAAGAAACTCGGGATCATGGACAGTGACTTCCATCGGTACTTCATGCCCGCTGATGGTCAGCAGGTAGCGTGCGCGCTGGGCCGGACTCTTGAGCGTCTGATAGGCGTCGTTGAGCCGTGCAGACTGCTCGAGTGCGGTTCGCTGCTCACGCTCGGAAGCGTCGGCAAAGCGGTCAGGATGAACGCCGCGCGCCAACTCACGGTAGCGCGTGGCCAACTGCTCGAGATCCAGACGGAAACTCGGTTGCAGCTCGAATAAAGCGAAATGACAAGGAATACCCACGACAAGCCTCAGATGTTGAAGCTTTCGCCGCAGCCACATTCACCGCGTACGTTGGGGTTGTTGAACTTGAAGCCTTCGTTCAACCCTTCCTTGACGAAATCGAGCTCGGTGCCGTCCAGGTAGGCGAGGCTTTTCGGGTCGATGATCACTTTTTCGCCGTGACTTTCGAACACCTGATCCTCTGCAACCACCTCGTCGACAAACTCCAGCACGTAGGCAAGGCCGGAACAGCCTGTGGTGCGAACACCCAGACGAATCCCTTCACCTTTGCCGCGCCCGTCGAGGGAGCGCCGCACGTGTCGAGCAGCCGCTTCTGTCATGCTGATAGCCATCGGTGACTCCTTACTCGTCGCCAAATCCAGAAAGTCAGATCAAGCCTTTCTTCTGCTTGTAATCGCGAACAGCCGCTTTGATAGCGTCTTCAGCCAGTACCGAGCAGTGAATTTTCACTGGCGGCAGGGCCAGTTCTTCGGCCAGCTGAGTGTTCTTGATGGTTTCTGCTTCGTCCAGGGTCTTGCCCTTCATCCACTCGGTAGCGAGGGAGCTGGAAGCGATAGCGGAACCGCAGCCGTAGGTCTTGAACTTGGCATCTTCGATGATGCCAGCGTCGTTGACCTTGATTTGCAGACGCATCACGTCGCCGCACGCCGGAGCGCCGACCATGCCGGTGCCGACATCAGGATCTTCCGCGTTCATCTTGCCGACGTTGCGCGGGTTTTCGTAGTGGTCGATGACCTTTTCGCTGTAAGCCATGATTCTTAATCCTCACTCATCAGGGCCGCTCTTGAGACCCTGCAACTGCGCTGCGTAAACCGCCGCGTCGCTACAGGATCTGTATCTGGCGGCTTCTATATTTAGTGTGCCGCCCACTCGATTTTCGAGATATCGACGCCGTCTTTGTACATGTCCCACAGCGGCGACAAAGCGCGCAGCTTGGTAACGGCCTCGCAGACTTTCTGCGCGGCGTAGTCGATTTCTTCTTCGGTGGTGAAACGGCCGAAGGTGAAGCGGATCGAGCTGTGTGCCAGTTCGTCGTTGCGGCCCAGGGCGCGCAGCACGTACGAAGGCTCCAGCGACGCCGAGGTGCACGCCGAACCGGACGATACCGCCAGATCCTTGAGCGCCATGATCAGCGACTCGCCTTCAACGTAGTTGAAGCTCAGGTTCAGGTTGTGCGGAACGCGGGCGGTCAGGCTGCCGTTGACGTACAGCTCTTCCAGATGCTCGACCTGCTTGTAGAAGCGGTCGCTCAACGCTTTGATACGGACGTTTTCAGCAGCCATGTCTTCTTTGGCCACACGGAACGCCTCGCCCATGCCGACGATCTGGTGAGTCGCCAGGGTGCCGGAACGCATGCCACGCTCGTGACCGCCACCGTGCATGGTCGCTTCGATGCGCACACGCGGCTTGCGGCTGACGTACAGCGCACCGATGCCTTTAGGGCCGTAGGTTTTGTGGGCGGAGAACGACATCATGTCGACTTTCAGCTTCTGCAGGTCGATCTCGACCTTGCCAGTGGACTGAGCGGCGTCGACGTGGAACAGAATGCCCTTGGCGCGGAGCATTTCGCCAATCGCGGCGATGTCGTTAACGGTGCCGATTTCGTTGTTCACGTGCATCACGGAGACCAGAATGGTGTCTTCGCGCAGTGCCGCTTCAATCATGGCCGGAGTGATCAGACCGTCTTCAGTGGGCTCGAGGTAGGTCACTTCGAAACCTTCACGCTCCAGTTGGCGCATGGTGTCGAGGACAGCCTTGTGCTCAATCTTCGAGGTGATCAGGTGTTTGCCCTTGGAACCATAGAAATGTGCCGCACCCTTGATTGCCAGGTTGTCGGACTCAGTGGCACCGGAGGTCCAGACGATTTCGCGCGGATCGGCGTTGACCAGATCGGCCACCTGACGACGGGCGTTTTCGACGGACTCTTCAGCTTTCCAGCCGAATACGTGGGAACGGGACGCCGGGTTACCGAAGTTTCCGTCAACCAGCAGGCATTCACTCATTTTTTGCGCAACGCGCGGATCGACCGGGGTGGTCGCAGAGTAATCAAGGTAAATCGGCAATTTCATGGACTATCTCCTAAATCAGGGCTGGCGTACCGCTAGCTCTTCGGCTGTCATTCGACGGCGGACGCTTCAATCTTGTCCAGGCGTGGCGCCTTGCTGTTGCAACGACGCTGGTCCTGACGCTGGGCTACTTCTTGCACCTCACGGCGAGTTACAAGATCAGCCAAGCTGATACCACTTAGAAATTCGTGAATCTGCAGGCTCAAATCGCACCACAGATGGTGAGTCAGGCACGTATCGCCGGAATGGCAATCGCCCTGGCCCTGGCATTTGGTGGCATCAACCGATTCGTTTACCGCATCGATCACCTGGGCGACCTGGATGCCCTGCATGTCGCGGGACAACTGGTAGCCACCACCCGGGCCGCGAACACTGGAAACCAGGTTGCTGCGGCGCAGCTTGGCGAACAGCTGTTCGAGGTAGGACAGGGAGATGCCTTGGCGCTCGGAGATATCGGCCAGGGACACGGGCCCGTGCTGCGCGTGCAACGCCAGGTCAAGCATGGCGGTCACGGCGTATCGGCCTTTTGTAGTCAGTCGCATGGACAGTTACCACGGAGTTCAGAATGGGGCGAGTATGCAATTCCCGAGTATTTAAGTCAACTTTAAGACCTAGTACTTTAGTCAGGATTACCCGCAAAAGAGCGCGCGAATGATAGCAGGGTCTGCGGCGTAATGGCACACCGGCCGGCGCAAGCCGCTGTAGGAGCTGCCGCAGGCTGCGATCTTTTGATCTTATGGAAAGCAAAGTCAAAAGATCGCAGCCTTCGGGAGCTCCTACAGGGGCGCTAGCTGGCTTTGGATTCGTCTTTGCCTTTGACGCAGGCGAAGTCTTCTTCGCGCAGCTCAGGCAGATCTTTCGCACAGTAATTGCTGCCCAGATCCTTCAGCGCGCCGCACATCCCTTCCAGCCGTCCGTCCACCGCTTGCAGGTGATCAAGCAACTGACCGATGGCGCGCGCCACCGGGTCGGGCATGTCTTCGCTGACGCCATAGGCATCAAAACCGATCTTCTCGGCCATGGCCTTGCGCTTGGCGTCCTGCTCTTCGTCGGATTTGACGATGATCCGCCCCGGAATTCCCACTACCGTGGCGCCCGGCGGCACTTCTTTAGTCACAACAGCATTGGAACCGACCTTGGCACCGGCGCCGACCGTGAACGGACCAAGCACCTTGGCGCCCGCACCCACCACAACACCGTCGCCCAGCGTCGGGTGGCGCTTGCCTTTGTTCCAACTGGTGCCACCGAGGGTCACGCCCTGATAAATGGTCACGTCATCGCCAATCTCGGCGGTTTCACCGATAACGATGCCCATGCCGTGGTCGATAAAGAAGCGCCGACCGACCTTGGCGCCGGGATGAATCTCGATCCCGGTCAGCCAGCGACCGAAGTTCGACACCAGCCGCGCCAGCCATTTCAGCTCGTTACGCCACAGCATGCCGGCCAGTCGATGGATCCAGATCGCATGCATGCCGGGGTAGCAGGTCAGAACTTCAAAAGCGTTACGCGCCGCCGGGTCTCGATGGAACACGCTCTGGATATCTTCACGCAAACGCTCAAACATCATTTAGTCCTTCCGCTTTAGAAGCTCACCACGGGCCGCTTTTTGGGTTTCCGTGAGGATGCCACGCAAAATATTCATTTCCGCCCGGCTGACCGAGCTGCGTCCGTACAACCGGCGCAGGCGCGCCATCAAGTGCCGTGGTTTCTCGGGATCGAGGAATTCGATAGCGACCAGCGTCTGCTCCAGATGCTCATAAAAGCGCTCCAGCTCATCCATGGTCGCCAGCTCGGCGCTTTTCACCGAGGCCACTTCTTCTTTCTCGATCTTGCTCGGCTGACCTTGTGCGGCCAGCCAGGCCATGCGCACTTCATAGCTCAACACCTGCACCGCCGCCCCGAGGTTCAGCGAACTGAACTCAGGATCGGAGGGGATGTGCACGTGAAAGTGACATCGCTGCAGCTCGTCATTGGTCAGGCCGGAGTCTTCACGACCAAACACCAAAGCGATTTCTGCGCCCTGCCCGGCTTCCTCGACCACTTTGGTGCCGCATTCGCGCGGATCCAGTAGCGGCCAGGGGATACGACGGTCACGGGCGCTGGTGCCGAGCACCAGATTGCAGCCGACCAACGCGTCTTCCAGGGTGGCGACGACTTGCGCATTTTCAAGGATGTCACCGGCACCGGAGGCGCGAGCATCGGCCTCGTGGTGCGGAAACAGGCGCGGTTCGACCAGCACCAGTCGCGACAGACCCATGTTTTTCATGGCGCGCGCGGCCCCGCCGATATTGCCGGGGTGGCTGGTATTGACCAGGACAACACGAATGTTCTGCAGCAAGGGAGGCGCTCTCGGACACAGGAAAGGGGTGCAAATCTTACAGAACAGCCTACCGTTAAGCTATGAAAGCGAACAGCGTCCTTCACCTGAAGAAAAGTTCTGATAGAATGCTCGGCTTTCTTTAACAACCTTAGGTGACACATCCATGCAGCCCATGCTGAATATCGCGCTGCGCGCCGCCCGCAGCGCCAGTGAACTGATCTTCCGCTCCATCGAGCGCCTGGATACCATCAAGGTCGACGAAAAAGACGCCAAGGATTATGTATCCGAGGTCGATCGCGCCGCTGAACAGAAAATCATCGACGCGCTGCGCAAGGCTTACCCGAACCACTCCATCCGCGGTGAAGAGACTGGCATGCACGCCGGTACCGGCATCGAAGGCGAAGAGTACCTGTGGATCATCGATCCGCTGGACGGCACCACCAACTTCCTGCGCGGCATTCCTCACTTCGCCGTCAGCATCGCCTGCAAATACCGCGGTCGCCTGGAACACGCTGTTGTTCTGGATCCGGTTCGTCAGGAAGAATTCACCGCCAGCCGTGGTCGCGGCGCTCAACTGAACGGTCGTCGCCTGCGCGTCAGCGGTCGTACCAGCCTCGACGGCGCCCTGCTCGGCACGGGCTTCCCGTTCCGTGACGATCAAATGGACAACCTGGAAAACTACCTGGGCATGTTCCGCGCTCTGGTTGGCCAGACTGCCGGCATCCGTCGCGCCGGTTCGGCGAGCCTGGATCTGGCTTACGTGGCTGCCGGTCGTTTCGATGCGTTCTGGGAATCGGGTCTGTCCGAGTGGGACATGGCTGCAGGCGCCCTGCTGATTCAAGAAGCTGGCGGCCTGGTGAGCGACTTCACCGGCGGTCACGATTTCCTTGAAAAAGGCCACATCGTTGCCGGCAACACTAAATGCTTCAAAGCAGTTCTGACGGCGATCCAGCCGCACCTGCCGGCTTCGCTGAAGCGCTAAGCGTTACGCGAAACGAAAAAAAGCGCCCTTCGGGGCGCTTTTTTTATGCCTGGAATTTTACAAAACCTCCCTGTAGGAGCTGCCGAAGGCTGCGATCTTTTTGATCTTCGTTTTTTAAAAACCAACATCAAAAGATCGCAGCCTTCGGCAGCTCCTACGCGGAAATCGGTTTTTTGTGGGCACAAAAAAAGCACCCCGCAGGGTGCTTCTTTCTAAACGATCGGCCTGTTACTGGCCCGGCTCGTTCTGCGACAGGATCAACTTACCTTCCTTGTCGACCGGAATCTGGTTGCCCGGATCACGATCCATGCGCACTTTGCCTTCCTTGCCATCCAGCGAATAACGCACGTCATAACCAACGACCTTGTCGCTGATGTCATTCACTGTGTTGCAGCGGGTTTGCGTGGTGGTGTAGGTGTCGCGATTCTGCATACCTTCCTGCACCTTGTTACCAGCATAACCGCCACCAACTGCGCCAGCGACCGTGGCAATCTTCTTGCCGGTGCCGCCGCCAATCTGGTTACCCAACAGACCACCAGCCAGCGCACCGACCACCGTACCGGCGATCTGGTGCTGATCTTTCACAGGCGCCTGACGAGTAACCGTAACGTCCTTGCACACTTCACGTGGTGTCTTGATCTGTGTTTTGACCGGTTCAACGGCCAAAACCTGCGCATACTCAGGGCCGCTTTTAACCAGGCTGTAGGTGGCAACAGCACCCCCGGCAGTGACACCGACAGCACCCAATACCGCACCAACCAGCAACGACTTGTTCACATGAACCTCCTGACCATCACATGCGGGACGCGCCCGCGCTTCTCCCAGCCTTGGAGCATAAAAAAAGGCGCGAGTTCAACTCGCGCCTTTTTTGGCTGACAACCGGGAAAACGCTACGCGTTATGGACGGTCGTCGACTTCCTTCTCAGTGTTTGCAGGAGGAATCAGGTCTTCTGTGCTCAGGTTCAGCCAGATCAGCACCACGTTGGCGATGTAGATCGACGAGTAAGTACCCGCCAGAACACCGATGAACAGCGCGATGGAGAAACCGAACAGGTTATCGCCACCGAAGAACAGCAGTGCCGCGATCGCCAGCAACGTAGAGATCGAGGTCGCCATGGTGCGCAGCAGGGTTTGCGTGGTCGAGATGTTGATGTTCTCGATCAGCGTCGCCTTGCGCAGGACACGGAAGTTCTCACGCACCCGGTCGAATACGACGATGGTGTCGTTCAACGAGTAACCGATGATCGCCAGTACTGCCGCCAGTACCGTCAGGTCGAAAGTGATCTGGAAGAACGACAGGATACCGATGGTCACGATCACGTCGTGGATCAGCGAAACGATGGCGCCGACCGCGAATTTCCACTGAAAGCGGAAAGCCAGGTAGATCAGGATGCCACCGAGCGCCAGCAGCATGCCGAGGCCGCCCTGGTCGCGCAGCTCTTCACCGACCTGCGGGCCAACGAACTCGACGCGCTTGACCGTCGCCGGGTTGTCACCGCCGAGCTTCTGCAGCGCTTGCGCGACCTGATGGCCCAGCTGCGGGTCTTCACCCGGCATGCGCACCAGCAAATCGGTGGTTGCACCGAAGCTCTGCACGATGGCTTCGTGATAACCGGAAGTTACCAGCTCTTCACGCACCTTGGTGACGTCGGCCGGACGCTCGTAGGTCAGCTCGATGAGCGTACCGCCGGTGAAGTCCAGGCCCCAGTTCATGCCCTTGGTAGCGACACTGAACAAGGCCAGCAAGGTGAGGAATACTGTGACGCCGAACGCGAAGTTGCGAACGCCCATGAAGTTGATTGTACGTAACATGGCAGCCCCTTAAATCCACAACTTCTTGAAGTCACGTCCGCCAAAGATCAGGTTGACCATTGCGCGGGTCACCATGATGGCCGTGAACATCGAGGTAAAGATCCCGAGGGACATGGTCACTGCGAAACCTTTGACCGGGCCGGTGCCCATGGCAAAGAGAATCCCGCCAACCAACAGAGTTGTCAGGTTGGCGTCGAGAATCGCGGTGAATGCCCGGCCGAAGCCTTCGTTGATTGCACGCTGCACAGTCATGCCGGCGGCGATCTCTTCACGGATCCGCGAGAAGATCAGCACGTTGGCGTCGACCGCCATACCCATGGTCAGAACGATACCGGCGATACCTGGCAGGGTCAGTGTTGCACCCAGCAGCGACATCAAGGCCAGCAGCAACACCATGTTCACTGCCAGTGCGACAGTAGCGATGATGCCGAAGAAGCGGTAGATGGCGATGATGAACAGCGACACGAACAGCATGCCCCACAGCGACGCATCGATACCTTTGGTGATGTTGTCAGCCCCCAGGCTCGGGCCGATTGTGCGCTCTTCAGCGAAGTACATCGGTGCAGCCAGACCACCGGCACGCAGCAGCAGCGCCAGCTCGGACGACTCGCCCTGACCGTTCAGGCCAGTGATGCGGAACTGAGCACCCAGCGGCGACTGAATGGTCGCCAGGCTGATGATCTTCTTCTCTTCTTTAAACGTTTGCACCGCGACGTCTTTTTCGACGCCGTCGACCATCTGCTTGACGTAGGTGGTCACCGGACGCTGCTCGATGAAGATCACCGCCATGCTGCGACCGACGTTCGAACGGGTTGCGCGGCTCATCAGCTCGCCACCGTGACCATCCAGACGGATGTTCACTTCAGGCGTGCCGTGCTCGCCGAAACCAGCCTTGGCGTCAGTGACCTGGTCGCCGGTGATGATCAGACCACGTTCGATCTGCGCAGCGGGACGATTGCCTTCACGGAACTCGAAAGTCTCGGAAGTGGCTTTCGAAGCACCCGGCTCTGCAGCCAGACGGAACTCAAGGTTGGCCGTCTTGCCGAGAATACGCTTGGCTTCGGCAGTGTCCTGCACGCCTGGCAGCTCAACCACGATGCGGTTGGCGCCCTGACGCTGGACGATCGGTTCGGCAACACCCAGTTCGTTGACGCGGTTACGTACCGTGGTCAAGTTCTGCTTGATGGAGTATTCACGGATTTCCGCCAGCTTCGCCGGGGTCATCGCCAGACGCAGTACCGGTTGACCGTTAAGATCGGCCGGAACAATGTCGAAATCGTTGAAGTTCTTGCGGATCAGCGCACGGGCCTGTTCGCGGGAGTCTTCATCACTGAAGCCCAACTGAATGGCGCCATTGAGTTGCGGCAGGCTGCGATAACGCAGTTTCTCTTTGCGCAGCAGGCTCTTGACGTCGCCTTCGTAGACTTTCAGGCGTGCATCGAGGGCTTTGTCCATGTCCACTTCCAGCAGGAAGTGCACACCACCGGACAAGTCCAGACCCAGCTTCATCGGGTGCGCGCCCAGATTGCGCAGCCATTGCGGGGTGGTCTGTGCCAGGTTCAGCGCGACGACGTAGTCATCACCCAATGCCTTGCGCACAACGTCTTTGGCCGGCAGCTGATCTTCAGCTTTGGTCAGACGGATCAGACCGCCCTTGCCGTTGGCTGCCAGCGTGGCTGCCTTGACGTTGATCCCGGATTCCTTGAGCGCAGTGCTCACGCGATCCAGATCAGCCTGATTGACTTGCAGCGCAGTGCTTGCACCGCTGACCTGAATGGCCGGGTCATCAGGATAAAGATTGGGAGCGGAATAAATCAGACCGACCGCCAGCACCGCCAGGATCAGAATGTATTTCCACAGAGGGTATTTGTTCAGCATCACGCCGCCCGTTATGAACGCGGGGCGCCTTGCGCGCCCCGTCGATTGAGTAGAAGTTGTTACCTTTAGATCGCTTTCAGCGTGCCTTTTGGCAGCGTGGCGGCGATGGCGCCTTTCTGGAATTTCATTTCGACGGTGTCGGAAACTTCCAGAACCACGAAGTCATCGGCAACTTTGGTGATCTTGCCGGCGATGCCGCCAGTGGTCACAACTTCGTCGCCCTTCGCAAGGCTGCTCAGCAGGTTCTTCTGCTCTTTGGCGCGCTTGGCCTGTGGACGCCAGATCATCAGGTAGAAGATGACCAGGAAACCGACCAGGAAAATCCACTCGAAACCGCCGCCCATTGGGCCGGCAGCAGCCGGTGCAGCCGCGTCAGCCATGGCGTTAGAGATAAAAAAGCTCATTTAGCACTCCAGTTGCAAATGTTGAATCTTGGGGTCAGAAAACTCAGTCCAAAGGCGGAACGGGGAGCCCGCGTTTGGCGTAGAAGGCATCGACAAAGGCGGCCAATGTACCCTGTTGAATAGCCTCGCGCAAACCAGCCATCAGCACCTGATAATGGCGCAAGTTATGGATGGTATTGAGCATGCTTCCCAGCATTTCGCCGCACTTGTCCAGGTGATGCAGATAAGCGCGAGAGAAGTTCTGGCAGGTATAGCAATCGCAGGTCGGATCCAGCGGCGATTCATCATGGCGATGGAACGCGTTACGGATCTTCAGCACGCCGGTATCAATGAACAGATGCCCATTGCGGGCATTACGGGTTGGCATCACGCAATCGAACATGTCCACACCGCGGCGCACACCCTCAACCAGATCTTCCGGTTTGCCAACGCCCATAAGGTAACGAGGTTTGTCAGCCGGCATCATGCCCGGCAGATAATCCAATACTTTGATCATCTCGTGCTTCGGCTCGCCGACCGACAGACCGCCAATGGCCAGGCCATCGAAACCGATCTTGTCGAGGCCTTCGAGCGAGCGCTTGCGCAGATCCTGGTGCATACCGCCCTGCACGATACCGAACAACGCTGCGGTGTTTTCACCGTGGGCATTTTTCGAGCGCTGAGCCCAACGCAACGAAAGCTCCATCGATACGCGCGCGACATCTTCGTCAGCCGGATACGGCGTGCATTCGTCGAAAATCATCACAACGTCCGAGCCCAGATCGCGCTGAACCTGCATCGATTCTTCCGGGCCCATGAACACTTTGGCGCCGTCGACCGGAGAGGCGAAGGTCACGCCCTCCTCCTTGATCTTGCGCATCGCGCCGAGGCTGAACACCTGAAAACCGCCGGAGTCGGTGAGGATCGGGCCTTTCCACTGCATGAAATCGTGCAGGTCGCCGTGCTCCTTGATCACTTGAGTGCCAGGACGCAGCCACAGGTGGAAGGTGTTGCCCAGAATCATCTCTGCGCCCGTGGCGACGATGTCACGCGGCAACATGCCCTTGACCGTGCCGTACGTGCCCACTGGCATGAACGCCGGGGTCTCGACGGTGCCACGCGGGAAGGTCAGGCGACCACGACGGGCCTTGCCATCGGTGGCAAGGAGCTCAAAGGACATGCGACATTCGCGACTCATTCTGTTTCCTCTGGGCCGGTTTCTTTAGGGGCAGTAGGTGCGGGGTTACGCGTGATGAACATCGCATCACCGTAGCTGAAAAAGCGGTAACCGTTGTCGACGGCAGCCTTGTAGGCGGCCATGGTTTCGGGATAACCGGCAAATGCCGAAACCAGCATCAACAGCGTGGATTCCGGTAAATGGAAATTGGTCACCAGGGCATCGACCACATGGAACGGCCGGCCCGGGAAGATAAAGATATCGGTGTCGCCGCTGAACGGCTTGAGCACACCATCGCGCGCAGCACTTTCCAGCGAACGCACGCTGGTGGTACCGACCGCAATCACTCGACCACCGCGCGCACGGCATGCCGCGACCGCATCAACCACGTCCTGGCCGACTTCCAGCCACTCGGTGTGCATGTGGTGATCTTCAAGCTTCTCAACGCGAACAGGCTGGAAGGTACCGGCGCCCACGTGCAGCGTGACGAACGTGGTCTCGACGCCTTTCGCAGCAATCGCCTCCATCAGCGACTGATCGAAATGCAGCCCCGCCGTCGGCGCTGCTACCGCGCCTAAGCGCTCGGCGTACACGGTCTGATAACGCTCGCGATCCGAACCTTCGTCCGGACGGTCTATATAAGGAGGCAGCGGCATGTGCCCGACGCGGTCGAGCAGCGGCAACACTTCTTCAGCGAAGGCCAGCTCGAACAACGCATCGTGACGCGCGATCATTTCCGCTTCGCCACCGCCATCGATGAGGATCTTCGAACCCGGCTTCGGCGACTTGCTGGAGCGCACATGGGCCAGCACGCGGTGCGTATCGAGCACGCGTTCGACGAGGATTTCCAGCTTGCCGCCGGACGCTTTCTGCCCGAACAGCCGCGCCGGAATCACGCGGGTATTGTTGAACACCATCAAATCGCCCGGGCGCAAATGCTCAAGCAAATCAGTGAATTGACGGTGTGCGAGGGCGCCGCTCGGCCCATCAAGGGTCAGCAGGCGACTACCGCGACGCTCGGCCAAAGGGTGGCGAGCGATCAGCGAATCAGGGAGCTCGAAAGTAAAGTCAGCAACACGCATGATGGGGTTCGTCTAGCAGGGCCGGAAAGTTTAGCGGAAATATCGAAAATAGACCATGAAACGTGATTGACCAACGGTAATCTCATCTCTATACTTCGCCGCCATTGAGCCCTGATGGCGGAATTGGTAGACGCGGCGGATTCAAAATCCGTTTTCGAAAGGAGTGGGAGTTCGAGTCTCCCTCGGGGCACCAAAATTAAGAAAGGTCTTGCTTAGCAAGGCCTTTTTTTTCGCCTGCAATAAAGCCCTGCCCCCGTAGGAGCTGCCGCAGGCTGCGATCTTTTGACCTTCAGCTTCTCGACCGACGAAAACCCCAAGGATCATCACCATGGAAACGTCACTGGAAACAGTCGCCCTGTTCTCCCTGAAACTCGCGTACGAGGAAGAGGGCCTGAGCCCGATCCTGCGCGATGACATGGTCATGGGTGACTACCAGCGGGATATTTTCGAGTTGTTGGTGAAACGTGGCGATGTCGAGACTATTCAATTCAAGATGAATGAGTGCCTTGGCCTGGCGCTGGATGCATTGGGCGGTGTCGAGAAACCGTTGGGGCGTGAGCTGCACAAGTTGTCAGCCGATCTCAGGCAGGCGCAGTCGCTGGAGCAGCTTGATCCGCCGCTCCTCGCGCTGAAGGGTTATCTCAAAGACATTCTTTAGAACAGGTACTTGGAGATGTACTTCGAAATCTCGACCATCGAGGTCTTCCCGGTGAATTCGAATTTCACTTTCCCCAGCGACGAAAAGTAAATCTCCAGTTCCGAGTCCAGATCGAACGTTCCCGACGTTTCCACGGAATACGCGACGATGTTTTTATACGGCAGCGACGTGAAGTCTTTCTTGCTGCCGGTGATGCCTTGAACGTTGACGGCGATGATGCGTTTGTTGGTAAACACCACGCCATCGCGCATCGACTTGTAGGAGTCGATGACCTCTTCCCCATCGAGCAATAGTTCGGTCACGCGTTGCGCGTACTCATCGTTTTGCTTGAGCTTGAAGAAGCCTTTGTTGTTGAAGTCGATCATCTGTCCATCCTTCTGTTCGAGAAAACATCCTGGTCGTGCTTCGTATCAGTGACGCGCTTCTAGTACAAAAAATATCTTCCGGAAAGCCTTTACCAGGATGACCAGCGTGGCGCGACGCTACTATTTTGCTATCTTGCCGTCCACTGTCGGTTGGGGCATCGAGCGCTTCGACCCGCGCTGATTTCAGGAGAGAAATTCGATGGATGTGTTGGTGTTCTTTGTGGTTTGGCCAGCGATGTGGGTGTGGGTGGTCAAAGTCCGTGGGACTTGGAATCTGTTGCTTGCCAATGTGTTGGGCGCTATCAGTGGGCTGATCGTTGGCCTGACCAGTGCGCAACTGTGTGCAGGACTGTTCGGTTCAGCGCGGCCACCGGTGCCTGGCGTTATCGGCACCCTGATGGAAATGATGGCGACTGCCGGTGCGCTCATCGGCGTATGGATGTGGGTCGCGCGCCGCTCGCAAGTTGAACCCCCAATCGCTCGTCAGCTTTTGGCTGCCCTCTGCGGCACTGCGGCGGGCATCACTACACTGGCGTTTTTCGCCCTGACGTAGCGTTCGTTTGAGCGGTCGGTGAATGTGTTCGTGGCGGCAGACACCGATTTTGATATCTTGCCGTCCATCTACAGCGCGCTGTCTCAACACGCGCTGCTTCAAGCTTTTTGCAGGTTAAGGAAAGGATCGAATGGAGTTTCTGCGTTTTCTGGCGTTCATCGCCGCCTGGGGTTTCATGTGGCGCTGGGTGGTGAAGAACCGCGGCAACTGGAATCTGTTCTACGGCAATATCGTCGGCGCAGCGGGCGGTTTCATTGTCGGGCTGGTGGTGCTATCGATCACGTTTTCGTTGTTTTCACCCCCGCACAAAGCGGAACAGCCGGGTGTAGATAGCTCCGTAGTGCAAAACGTCGAACCGACTTCTTTGCTGCCTGAATCGGAATCAGCGGCGGCACCTGCTCCGCTTGAAAACGCGCCGAACTTCGCCGCCATTGAACCGGACAACACGCCATCGCCGCCGGATTCTGCGCTGCTGCCGAACTACGCCAGCCGCGCGCCGACGTCGATCTCGGAAAAAACCGTACTGGATCAAAGTGACGAACAAGGACGCAAAGCCCTGACCGCCCTGAGCAAAAAACTCGGGCATGACGCTGACAGCGACAAGTCGATGCTCGCCTATGTCATGTGCAGTCCGCTGGTGACCAGCACCTTGCGCTTCCCGGCCTCGGCGCGTTTTGCCGACAGCAAGGCGATCACCACCCAGCGCTTCAAGAATCAGGTGTACACCTTCAGCAACAGCGTCACCGCGCGCAACATGAACGGCGACGATGTCACCTACCGTTTCGACTGCTCAGTACAAGAACAGGCGTCGTCCGGTGAATGGCAACTGTTGGCGCTGAAGCTACAGAAAACCGACTCTTAAGCCTCACTTAAGGGTTCAAGGCGCCGGCTGCGCTATCATCGCCGACCTGTGCGCCTTGAGCTTTGTCCCCGGATGTTCGCAACCCTTGATGACCTGACCCCGCTGCCACCTGTTTTGGCCGGCCCGCTGCTGCGACGGCTGGAACCGACTCGGCTGGTGTTGTGGCTGGTCGGCACGCGCCAACTGTCTCTGACCTTGCGCCTGCAAGGTGTAGGAGAGATTCCTCTCGATGCGGCGAAATGCACCGTCATTCCCGTAGGCCGTCAGGCGTTTGTTCATCTCATCGATGTCAACCTGGAAAGCGCCCTGCCCTGCGACACCCGCATCGACTACGACCTGCTGATTGACGACACCCATGGCATCGCCGATTGGGCGCCGCATCTGTTGTATGGCAACGCAACAACTCCGAACCTTGTTGTGCGTTCGCGGATCGATCAGTTGCTGCATGGCTCCTGCCGCAAACCGCATCACCCGGCGGCGGATGGTTTGCTCTGCGTCGACAAACTGCTGGCCAGCGAAACCGACCCGCAACAACGCCCGGCGCTGTTGATGATGAGCGGCGATCAGGTCTACGCCGACGACGTCGCCGGGCCAATGCTGCGCGCGATTCATGCATTGATTACACGTCTCGGCCTGTTCGACGAGCACCTCGAAGGCGCCGTGGTCAGCGACAGTGCCAAGCTCTACGAACACCCGGCGAGCTACTACCACCGCGCGGATTTGTTACCGGCGCTGGAGAGCAACGAGACTTTGCGTGAGCGATTTTTCGGCGGCGCACGTAAGCCGATTTTCACCAGCAGTAGCGCTGACAATCACCTGGTGACGTTCGCCGAAGTCATGGCGATGTACTTGCTGGTGTGGTCGCCAACCGCGTGGACACTGGTTAATCCGCAAGCGCCAGCACTCACGCCCGAACGCCTCAAACGATACACGCTCGAACAAACGCGGATTGATACCTTCACAGCAGGTCTGGGCAACGTCGCCCGGGCGCTCGCGCATCTGCCGAGCCTGATGATTTTCGACGATCACGACATCACCGATGACTGGAATCTGTCCGCGCAATGGGAGGAAACGGCCTACGGCCATCCGTTCTCCAAACGCATCATCGGCAACGCTTTGATCGCTTATATGTTGTGCCAAGGCTGGGGCAATAACCCGGACGCCTTCAAGGATCTGCTGAAGCAAACTCAAGGTTTGAGCGCCAGCGGCGACGATCAATACCTCGACAGCCCGGTGCAGGACACGCTGATCGATGATCTGCTGCGCTTTCAGCACTGGCATTTCGTGCTGCCGAGCAGTCCCGCGCTGGTAGTCATCGACACCCGCACCCGACGCTGGCGCAGCGAGATGGCGCTCAAGCAACCGTCGGGACTTCTCGACTGGGAGGCCTTGAGCGAACTGCAACAGGAACTGCTCGATCACCCGTCGGCGATCATCGTTTCACCGGCACCGATCTTCGGCGTCAAACTGATCGAAACCGTGCAAAAGGTCTTCAGTTGGTGCGGTTTTCCGCTGCTGGTCGACGCGGAAAACTGGATGGCCCATCGCGGCGCCGCACAGGTGATCCTGAACATTTTCCGACACTCGCGTACACCGGGTAACTACGTGGTGCTGTCCGGCGATGTGCATTATTCCTTCGTCTACGAAGTCCTTATCCGACACCGCAAGGCCGGCCCACGGATCTGGCAGATCACCAGCAGCGGGATCAAAAACGAGTTTCCGCCAACCTTGCTGGAATGGTTCGACCGCCTCAACCGCTGGCTCTACTCCCCGCGTTCACCGCTGAACTGGTTCACCAAACGCCGGCTGATGCGCATTGTTCCGTACACGCCTGAACATGCAGAGGCTGGAGAACGCTTGTGGAATTCGGCGGGGATCGGCCAGGTGTTTTTCAACGAACAGGGGCAGCCGCGGGAGATCTTTCAGCACAACTCGAACGGAAAGGTGAAGACGCGGATGCTGGCGCCGGATATGACGGATTATCCGGACTGAGGCCTGACGCTTTTCCTACAGTGAGATTGGTAGCGGACGACATCGCGAAGGGGTTTCGCTGCAGGGGACGCGGGATAAGGATTACAACCTTCTCAGAAACGTCTCCAATGCTCTTGAGTGATACTGGATGTGCTCGCAGTCAGCCGTTCTGCGAAACAACAACTGGGTAAGGATGGTTAAATGCAAACCACCAATTCCTGCACAACCCGCCACTATTTGACGGAAACGATGGATTGCGACTGTGAAGATTACGCGTCAATGCTGCTAGCCCAGCAAAGAGGTGGGTCTGTTGTAACGCTATCGCTCACGGAAATCGACGCACTCGACGCGACCATCTACTTGCTGCGCTCTCCGGCAAACGCCGAACGATTGATTCAATCGATCGACGAAATGCGCACCGGAAAAACCGAAGCCAAGCGATTGATCAAAGACTGAAAGTCATCACTACTAAACGATCCGCCCAATCACTCGAGAAATCATCTCCACCTCCCGCTCATCAATCGTCAGCGGTGGCAGCAGCCGTATCGTTTTGCCACGCGTGACGTTGATCAGCAAGCCATGATCACGCGCCGCGATCAGCGTCAGATCACGCACCGGTTGCTTCAACTCGATACCGGTCATCAAACCCAATCCACGAATCGCCAGCACATTGGGATTGTCCGCCAGTTCTGCACGCAGCCGCGTCAGCAGACGCTCACCCTGCAACCGCGCGTTCTCCAGCAAGCCCTGCTCTTCGATGATATCCAGCACCGTGCAACCCACCCGGCAGGCCAGCGGATTACCGCCGAACGTGCTGCCATGGCTGCCCGGCGTGAACAGATCCGCCGCCCTGCCCCGTGCCAGACACGCGCCGATCGGCACGCCATTGCCCAGTCCTTTCGCCAGTGTTATCACGTCCGGAACGATGCCTTCGTGCTGGAACGCAAACCAGCGGCCGGTGCGACCGATGCCGGTCTGAATTTCATCGAGCATCAGCAGCCACGCCTGACGATTGCACATTTCACGCAGCGCTTTCAGGTAACCGGGCGGTGCCAGTTGTACGCCGCTCTCGCCCTGAATAGGTTCGACCAGAATCGCAACGATGCGCTCGCCGTGCTTCTGCCGCACGTGCTCCAACGCGTCGAGATCACCGAACGGCACTTTGACGAAATCCCCCGGCAGGTCATTGAAACCCAAGCGCACCGCCGGGCCATCGCTGGCAGATAACGTACCAAGCGTGCGGCCATGAAAAGCGTTGGCCATCACCACCACCAACGGCTGTTCGATGCCTTTGCGCCAGCCATAAAGGCGCGCCAGTTTCAGCGCGGTTTCATTGGCTTCGGCGCCGGAGTTGTTGAAGAACGCGCGCTGCATTCCGGACAACTCAGTTAGCCGCTTTGCCAGTTGTTGCTGCCAGTCGATGCTGTAGAGATTGGAGGTGTGCAGCAGCAAGCCTGCCTGCTCGCTGATCGCGGCAACGATCCATGGATGCGAGTGACCGACATTGGTCACGGCCACCCCGGCAACCGCGTCCAGATACTCGCGCCCCGCCTGATCCCACAGTCGGGTGCCCAGGCCTTTGGTGAAACTAAGGGCTAGCGGTTGGTAAGTGTTCATCAGGGCGGCGGTCATGACTTCAAACTCCAGTGCAGGTTGGTGTGCTGGCAGTATGGTTAGCCACCTGAACTGGATAAACTCGGCAAAACTTCGATCATTTATAAGCAGGACTTGATAATGGATCTGTTCCAGTCGATGAGCGTCTACGTCAAAGTCGTCGAAGCCGGGAGCATGACGGCGGCCGCGTTGCAGTGCGACATGTCGACGACGATGGTCGGCAACCACCTGCGCGCGCTGGAGCAACGGCTGGGCGTGCAACTGCTGCAACGCACCACTCGCCGTCAGCGGCTGACCGAGTTTGGCAGCGTTTATTATCAGCGCTGCCTGGAAGTACTGGGACTGGTCGCCGACTCCGAAGCCCTGGCCGAACAAGCCCTCGATCAACCGCGTGGCATGTTGCGCATCACCGCGCCGCTGACTTTTGGTGTCGAACGTCTGGCGCCAGCGCTCAGCGAATATTCGCTGCTGTACCCACAAGTAAAACTCGATGTGGTGCTGACCAATGGCCGCCCGGACTTGCTGGAAAGCGGTCTCGACGTGGCATTTCGACTGGGAAATTTCGAAGAGTCGAACCTGATCGCCCGGCCCTTGATTGATTACACCCTGACCGTGTGCGCATCCCCGCAATACGTGGCGCGACGCGGCATGCCGAAAACGCCTGAAGAGTTGCAGCAGCACGACTGCCTGTCGTTCGCCTATCCGGCCGGCGATGACTGGCAATCAGTGGAAAAACGCTGGCGCCTCAGCGGCCCGGACGGGGAAATCATGGTCGACGTCAGCGGGCCGATGCTGATCAACAGCTCCGCCGGTTTGCATCAGGCCGCGCGCAACGGCATGGGCATCGTCATGCTGCCGGATGCGCTGGTCGAGCAGGATCTGCGTGAAGGCAAACTGGTCAAGGTCATCCCTGATTACCATGCACCGAGCAGACCGATGCATTTGCTGTATGCGCAGGATCGCTATCGACTGCCGAAGCTGCGGCGTTTCGTTGAATTTTCCATGCGCATGTGGGGGAAATCCTGACTCCGCGCGTGCTTCAACTACGCTCGAAATAACGACGAACAAGGACGTAATCTGAAATGGAAAACACACTGAACGTACGTGATTTGCATTCCGGCGAAATCGAATCAGTGCGGCTGTTTCTGCAACAGCATGGCTGGGGACATCGCGTCGGCTCACCTGAGCATTTTGCGCAACTGATCCGCCAGTCGCAGCGAACGGCAGTCGCACTGAAAGATGCGCAGATTATCGGTTTCGCCCGGGGCATCAGCGACGGTTTATCCAACGGTTACCTGTCGATGGTGGTCGTTGATGACCACCATCGACGAGAAGGTGTGGGTCGAGCGCTGGTCGAACATGTGATGGGCGACAACCCCGACATCACCTGGGTGCTGCGTGCCGGGCGTGACGGAGCTGAAGCGTTCTTTGCCAGTCTGGGGTTTGAAACGTCAGTGATTGCGATGGAGCGACCAAGGCTAAAGTAACGGGCTTTGATTCGATCACGAACCGCCCTTCACCAACACCGGTTTTTCCTGATAACGCTCCGCAAACATTTGCTTCAAATTCGCCACTTTCGGCATGTCGTTGATCGCGATGTACGGATAGCTCGGATGTTCGGTCAGGAAGTCCTGGTGATAGTCCTCTGCCGGGTAAAAGCCGTTGTAGCTTTCCAGTTTGGTGACGATCGGTTTGCTGAAGGCATGGGCCGCATCGAGTTGCGTGATGTAGGCCTGTGCGACCTTCTGCTGATCGGCATTGATCGGGAACAGCGCCGAGCGATATTGCGTGCCGCTGTCCGGGCCCTGACGGTTGAGTTCGGTCGGGTTGTGCGCCACCGAGAAGTAGATCTGCAACAGGTCGCCATAGCTGACTTGCGTCGGATCGAAGGTGACTTGCACCGATTCCGCATGACCGGTATCGCCGCCGCTGACCCGCTCATATTCAGCGGTGTTGGCCGCGCCACCGGCGTATCCCGAAACGGCTTTCTGCACGCCTTTGACGTGTTGAAAAACACCCTGAACGCCCCAGAAACACCCGCCCGCGAACACGGCGGTTTCGCTGTGGGCCTGGGTGACTTCATCAAGTGTGGGTGGCGGGATGGCCACAGCGTCTTCGCCGCCGAAGGAGAATGCTGAGACCTGGCCGATCACGCCGACGACCGCAACGGCCAGCAACATACGACGCCATGTGAATTGGGTTTTCATGTCTGTCACTCCTGATCAACCGAAGGTAAAGGCGTAGGCGGAAACACCAGGGTCGAGAAATTCGATGCTGAAGGTTCGATCCTTCACGCCGCCGGACTGCCGCACTAATTGATACAAGCGCTGTTCGGTGACTTGGCCAGAGCCATCGGGAGAAACATCGACACCATGCGCATCGCCCGGGGCCTGACCATCAATCGACACTTTGAAGCGCACCGGTTTGCCATCTGCGCCCGGCCCGAGCACCAGATGCAGGTCGCGGGCATGGAAGCGGTTAACGATGCGGCTGGCTGTGGCACCGGCGGTGGCGCGTTCGGCGCCGACGTTCCATTGGCCGCCGAGGCTCCAGTCATTCAGGGCCAGATTGGCCGGCGGGACATAGATGGAAGCTTCGTTGGGCACCAGGCTAGTTTCGGGCACGAAATGTTCTGCACGCTGGTAGCCCAAGTAGGTTTCCGGCGATTGCACTTCGTTCATGTCCGGGGCCAGTTGCACACCCTTGGCGTCGGCATTGATCAAGCCATCGGTGACGGTTTTCGAACCGGCTTCACGCAACAGTTGTTGAATGACGCGTTCCGATTCGGCGTAGTCCCCTTCACCAAAGTGGTGGTAACGAATGCGTCCCTGGGCGTCGGCAAAGTAATGCGCCGGCCAGTATTCGTTGTTGAAAGCGCGCCAGATCTTGTAGTCGTTATCGATGGCCACCGGGTAATTGATGCCCAATTCCTTCATGGCTTTGGTGACGTTTCCTACATCGCGTTCGAAGGCAAATTCCGGCGCATGTACACCGATCACCACCAGCCCCTGATCGCGATACTTTTCCGCCCAGGCTTTGACGTAAGGCAGGGTGCGCAAACAGTTGATGCAGGAGTACGTCCAGAAATCCACCAGCACAACTTTGCCCTTCAACGCTTGCGCATCCAGCGGCGGCGAGTTGAGCCATTGCACGGCGCCATCGAGCGGCGGCAACTGGCCTTCAACCGGCAACGTGCCCGGTGCTTTCGCGGCCATTTTCATCGCGCCGCCGGCGGCCATCATGCTGCCGTTCGCCAACTCATCTGCCGGCGGAATCTGCGCCATCATCGTGCCGTTCGCATCAGGTTTTTTTGCTGAAAGCTTGCCAACCAATGCTTGCTCGAGCCCTCCGGTAGACGCGGTCGATATCCGCGCGAGAATGCCAGTATCAAGACCCAAAGCGATCGCTGCCACACCGGCCAACATCAACGCGCCGAGGCCACGACGAATCCACTCGCCGGTACCAATCGAACGCTTCATGAAGGCGAAAACCTTACCGCCCAGCAACAGCGCTGCGGCCAATGAGGTCGCGGCACCCGCCGCGTAAGCGAGCAACAACAGCGTAGTGGCGATGCTTGCCCCTTGCAGCGCGGCACCGGTCAAAATCAAGCCGAGGATTGGCCCCGCGCAAGGCGCCCAGAGCAGACCCGTGGCGACCCCGATCAGAAACGAAGCGCCGGGACGCGGGCGATTGTCCTGCCCGGCGGCTTGCGACAGACGACTGCCGGCCGACACCAGTGGCCGGGTCAGGCGCTCGGCGACACGCGGCAGCAGCAAGGTCAGCCCGAACAACGCAACGAACAGCAACGCGAGCCAGCGCCCGTACTGATTGACTTGCACCACCCAACCGCCGCCCACCGCCGCCAACGAGGCGACGAGCGCAAAGGTCAGTGCCATCCCCGCCAGCAGCGGCAAGCCACTCTTGATAAACGGCTGCCCGGTGCGAGCGAAGACAAAAGGCAGAACCGGCAGGATGCAGGGGCTGACGATCGTCAGCACACCACCGAGATAAGCGAGAACCAAGAGCCACATAGATTTGTCCTGTGTGAGGTGAAGATCGCCCGCGCTTCATGGCTTACGCCGCCACGGTTTTGAAGGTCATGGCCAGGCCATTCATGCAATAACGCAGACCGGTGGGTTTCGGGCCGTCATCGAAAACATGCCCCAAGTGACCGCCGCAACGCCGGCAGTGAACCTCTTCGCGCGACATGCCGAACGATCGATCCTGGCGCACCGCCACCGCACGCTCCAATGGCGCCCAGAAGCTCGGCCAACCGGTGCGGCTGTCGAATTTGGTCGCGGAGGAAAACAGCGCCAGATCACAACCGGCGCAGGCAAAAGTGCCGACCCGATGCTCGTTGTTCAGCGGGCTGGTGTAGGCGCGTTCGGTGCCTTCTTCGCGCAGGATCTGGTATTGCTCGTCGCTCAGGATCGAATGCCATTCACTGTCGCTGTGCGTCACTTCAAACATTTCGTCCGCCTGCGCTGCGCTGACCACTGCAGCGCTGCTCGACAATTTTGGCAATACACCCGCGACCAGGGCTGCAACCCCTAGCCCGCCGCCCGCTAACAGAATCTGTCGCCGTGAAAACATGGCCGCCTCCGAAAATTCCAAGTGCTCTTCATGGAACACAGCCTAGGCTTGGATTGATCGCCAAATCCTCACAGGGAGTTAACGAATTCGTGATAACTCGCCACCGGAAAAACCCGCACAATGCGTCAATCGCGCCGAAGGGTTGAGCTTCATGGAACAGACCAAACGCGTTCTCGTGGTCGAGGACGACCAGCACATTGCCGACCTGATTTGCCTGCATTTGCGGGATGAACAATTCGAGGTGACCCACAGCGCCGACGGCGACGAGGGCATGCGCCTGTTGCAACAAGGCCACTGGGATGCGCTGATCCTCGATCTGATGTTGCCGGGGGTCGACGGTCTGGAAATCTGCCGCCGCGCCCGGGCCATGGCGCGCTACACACCGATCATCATCACCAGCGCCCGCTCCAGTGAACTTCACCGGATTCTGGGTCTGGAGTTGGGAGCCGATGACTATCTGGCCAAACCGTTTTCGATGCTGGAACTGGTGGCGCGGGTCAAAGCGCTGTTGCGTCGGGTCGATGCGATGGCGCGCAACCTGAAGATGGACGCCGGCAGCCTCATTCTCGATGGGCTGAGCATCGACCCGATCACCCGCGACGTCAGCCTCGACGGTCAGCGCCTGGATCTCACGCCACGGGAGTTCGACCTGCTGTATTTCTTCGCCCGCCAACCGGGCAAAGTCTTCTCGCGCATGGATCTGCTTAATGCCGTTTGGGGTTACAGCCACGAGGGTTACGAGCACACGGTCAATACCCATATCAATCGACTGCGGGCAAAGATCGAGAAAGATCCGGCACAGCCGGCGCGCATCCTCACCGTGTGGGGTCGCGGTTATAAATTCGGTACCGAGCAGCCATGAAACTGACCCTGACGCAGCGCCTGTCTATCGTTTTCGCCGTGTTGCTGCTGGTGTGCTGCGGCACGTCGGCATGGCTGCAGGTGCGCTCCAGCAAGATGCATGAACTGGAAGTGGTGCAAGGGTTGTCGAGGGATCTGGCGCAACACATCGCCCACGACACCGTGCTGATGGACAGCAACGGCCTGATGCCCGGTGCCGTGCGCCAACTGTTCAGCCAGTTGATGCTGGTTAATCCGAGTGTCGAAGTGTATTTGCTCGACGGTGAGGGGAAGGTTGTCGGCAGCGCCGCGCCTGAAGGCCGGATACTCCGGCAGAAGGTCGATCTGGCGCCGATCCGCCAGTTGCTCAACGACCAGCCATTGCCGATCCTCGGCGACGATCCGCGCAGCGTGGACGGACGCAAAGTCTTCAGCGCCGCACCGCTGAAGGTCAATGGCAAACCCGCCGGTTATCTGTACGTGGTGTTGCTTAGCGAAGAACACGATCGTTTCGCCGAACGCGGGGCGACCAGCGCCGCGCTCAACACTGCGCTGCTGTCGATCGGACTGGTCGCGCTGCTGTGTTTGATCGCCGGTCTTACGGCGTTCAATCTGATCACCCGGCCGTTACGGCGACTGACCGAAACGGTCAGTCGTTTTGATATCGATGGCGCGCCGCAACCCGTGCCGGCGCCTGTGGATAAATCAGCCGACCCGGATGAAATTGCCGTTCTTGACGCGGCTTTCAGGCAGATGCAAAACCGTCTCGGCGAACAGTGGCGCTCATTGACCCGTCAGGATCAGGAACGCCGCGAACTGGTGGCGAATATTTCTCATGACCTGCGCACGCCACTGGCCTCGCTGCACGGCTATCTGGAAACCCTTTCACTCAAGGACGCCACGCTGTCACCGGAAGAACGTCGGCGTTATCTGGGCATCGCGCTGGATCAGAGCCGCAAGGTCGGCGGGCTGGCGCAATCGCTGCTGGAACTGGTGCGGCTGGAACACGGGTTTGTACAACCGGTGCTTGAGCGTTTCTCCCTGACCGATCTGGTGCAGGATATCTTTCAGAAATTCGAACTGACCGCTGAGGCACGACAGGTCGAACTCAAGGCGCAGTTTGTGCCAAACCTGCCAACGGTCTGCGCCGACCTTGGGCTGATCGAACGGGTGCTGACCAATCTGGTGGATAACGCGTTGCGGCACACGCCACAGGGCGGCGAAATCGAACTTGATCTGAAACCCCATGGCGCTTTGGTCGATGTTACGGTCAGCGACACCGGCCCAGGCATTGCGCCTGAATTGCGCGAAGGGCTGTTCCTGCGCCCGTTCAATATCGGTGGCGCGCGACGGGATGGCGGCTTGGGCCTGCGCATCGTGCACCGCATCTTGCAATTGCATGGACGCGACATTCAGTTGCTGGACGTTAATGGGCGCGGCGCGACGTTTCGCTTTTCGCTGCCAACGGATCAGCAAACTGCCGAGCAATGGTTGGTACGCTCAATGAATCTGCACACCCCGGCCAAATAGTTGAGACCGCCGGCCCGTTGCTCCGTGACAACGCCGCCCCGCTCCCCTAAATTAGTCGACCTGAAAAAGCCCTCGGGCTTGCTCATCTCCACTCAAGTTAAAAAGTAGTGAAATTTCAATGTCCGATTTCAACACCGCTGAATCCGTAGTCACCGAATCGTCCAAAGCGGAATACGAAAACTCCATCAATCTTTCACAACACCTGCCACAAGCCAAAATCATCAGCGAGATGGTGCTGGACGCATTCCAGTCGACCCGCGAAAGCGACCAGATCCGCGAACTGCGCGCCGCGATCCGTCACGCTCATGACAGCTTCGACGACGACAAGGCTTACGAGCTGATGGGCGAACTCAAGGCACTGAAAGACGCCGAAGCCGCCGACCTCGCCGCCCTTGAAGACCTGAGCAGCAAGTTTTCGATTGGCCGCATCCTGTCCAGCTTCAAGGACGATCCGGCGTTCCAGGAAATCGTTTACGGCCTCGCGCTGAAAGTGCTGAATCAGACCCATCAGGCGATCAGCAACCCGAGCGGCGGCAAGAGCAAGGCTGCGAAGAAGAAAGAAGTCGAAATCTTCACCATCAGCAAAGACGGCATCAGCGTGACCCTGCCACTGCGCACACCGCGTTCGCGTCTGAATGTTGATCGTGAAGCGCTGGAGTTCCTCGGTTTCACCTTCGTCGGTGAAGGCGAAGAGGCGGAACTGGAAAGCGAAGTCTTCGTTGATAACGACGGCGCCGAGCAGGCCGTGAACCGCAAGAACATCATCACTGCACTGCAGAAGCAGACAGCGTTTGATGGGTACAGCATCGCTGCGCAGTAATTTTCAGCGCTGACGAAAAAGCCCCGCACTGGGATTCAGTGCGGGGCTTTTTGGTTTTCGGCTTGGGTTTAGTGGGATGGCCTACACCGAGGCCCCTCACCCCAGCCCTCTCCCGAGGGAGAGGGAGCCGATTGGGGGATATTGTAGAAGTACGCCGAAATGAACGTGCTGTGCCGAATCCACAATCGCCACGGTCTGTCAGGTCGGCATATATTTTGAGAACCCCTCGGTCAGTCCCCTCTCCCCCCGGGAGAGGGTTAGGGTGAGGGCAATTCGCGAGATCAGACTCAAGCCGATGGATGCAACGCCACAATCATGTCCACTTCAATCGCCGCATTCTTCGGCAACTGATACACCCCCACCGTCGTCCGCGTATGCCGCCCGGCATCACCGAGCACATGGCTGAACACATCCGAAGCACCATTGGCCACTTCACTCAAATCGACGAAATCCGGCGTCGACTTCACATACACCGTGACCCGCAACAACGCCTTGATCTTGTCCAGCGATCCCACCGCATCAACAATCAGCGCCAGACAGCGCATCGCACTGATGCTCGCCGCCGCCTGCGCATCCTTGAGCGTCAACTCCAGCCCGACGCGACCGGGATACTGAATCTTGCCGTGCGTGCGCGGCACCATCCCGCTGATGTACAACTCATCATGATGACGAATCAGCGGCGCGTAATTACCACCCGCCGTGTTCTCGCCATAGATGTCGTAATTCAGCTCTTGTGCCAGGGCAATAAAGCGTTCGTCGCAGGTCATCCTCTCAGTCATGTCGCCCAGCCTTTTTATGATTTAACCACGAGTTACGACAGATGAACGCCGTACTGAAAACACCGACGAACCCATCGAAATATTTGGATCCAAATCTAGAGATTTCGGGATCACTGCGCAACCGCCTCTCCAGTGACTGATTTTAAAGGCTTTGTCAGTTCGAACCTGCGCGATCAACTCTCGGCCAGCACATCGCTACGATTGCCTCTCTCGGCGACCCCGGTCAAGGTCGTTACTAACATCAAAATTTGCTCCCGGCATCGCCTGTGGAGCAACCGTCTAGCAACTTATTTATAGTTATAGCCATATCTCACTATAACTATCTATAAGTTCGTATGAGATTAAGCCGTGGACAAGAATACAAATCCCTTCAATCCCGGAGCCGGCGTTTCACCCCCAGAGCTCGCGGGGCGATCCGAGGTACTGGAAACGGCTAACACCGCACTCGCACGAATCAAACGCGGCAAGCATGCTAAGTCTCTAATGGTATTGGGACTGCGGGGCGTCGGGAAAACAGTGCTTCTGAATCAAATTAAAGACAGAGCAGTGTCTCAAGGCTATCTCGCCGAGATGCAGGAAGCCCACGATGGTGCAGAGCTAAAACAACTGCTGATTCCAGTTTTACGCCGATTGCTGTTACGTCTTGATCGCGTACAAAACACGGTTGAGACCGTAAAGAGAGGAATTCGGATCCTCCGCAGCTTCATTGGCAACATCACCATTGCAGCCGGGGGAGCGGAGGTTACGCTGGGTGGCGACTCTGAAGCGGGTTATGCCGACAGCGGAAATCTTGAAGATGATTTGCGAGATATCCTGATAGCCACTGCAGAAGCAGCCCGCGACGCAGGTCAACCGATCGTCATATTGATCGACGAATTGCAGTATCTCTCCAAAGATGAACTCGGCGCTTTGATCCGCGGAATACACGCAATCAACCAGGCCGCGTTACCTTTAATCTTGTTTGGTGCGGGGCTGCCGCAGCTCGCCGGGCAGGCAGGTGATGCCAAAAGCTATGCCGAGAGACTTTTCGAGTTCCCCCGATTGGGGGCGCTATTGGAAGTGGACGCCTGGAAAGCTTTACGTGATCCCGTTGAAGATGAAGGCGCCAGAATATCTGACGGCGCATTACGCGAGATTTTTCAGAAAACCCATGGCTATCCCTACTTTCTTCAGGAATGGGGTTATACCGCTTGGAACATTGCAAAAGATCAGATCATTACTGAAGAGGATGCACAGGCAGCCACAGAGGAAAGCATTCGCAAGCTCGACGAGTCATTCTTCAGGGTGCGTTTTGATCGTACGACGCCTGCCGAAAGGGATTACATGCGTTGTTTGGCTGAGCTGGGAGAGGGGCCGCAACGCTCTGCGGACGTCGCCAAGAAGCTGGGGAGAAACGCTACAAGTCTAGGGCCAGTACGCGACAGCCTGATCAAAAAAGGCATGATCTACAGCCCTGAATACGCACTCATCGCGTTTACTGTTCCACTGTTTGATGAGTTCATGAGGCGAGTCCCTTAACTCACCCAACAAAAAACCCCGCACATCTCTCAATGTGCGGGGTTTTTCTTCAAGCCTTTAAACCTTACGGCGCGTACGTCAGCAGCAGCTCCGCCGGCACCTTGAAGTCCAGGGACATCATGACGCTCAACGCGGTGATGGTGAAGATCGAGAACACGAACAGCTTGCGTGCCCAGACCGTGTCATCCACCGCTTTGTAGCCCGTCCAGGCCATGTACAACCAGTACATGCCCATGGCCGCGGCGACAGCGAGGTAGCTCATGCCGGCGTAGCCGCTGAAGGTCAGCATCAAGGTCGCCACAAGGAACGCCAGGATGTAGAGCAGGATGTGCTTCTTGGCCACTTGAATGCCGCGCTTCACTGGCAACACCGGAATCGATGCGGCCAGGTAATCGTTGAAGCGGAAGATCGCGATGGCGTAGGAATGCGGCATCTGCCACAGGCTGAACATCACCAACAGCGTCAGCGCGGCCATGTCGAAGCTGTTGGTTACGGCAACGTAACCGATCACTGGCGGCATGGCGCCCGACAGACTGCCCACCAGCGTGCCGTGAACCGACTTGCGCTTGAGGTACAGGCTGTAGAAGCCGACGTAGATAACAAAGCCGATTACGGCGAACAGAGCAGCCAACGGGTTGGCCACCTTGTACAACAAGGCAACGCCGAGAACACCAAGGATGGTCGCGTAAACCAGTGCCAGTTTCAGGGAGATCAAGCCCTGCACCAGCACGCGGTTTTTGGTGCGTTCCATCTTCAGGTCGATGTCGCGGTCGATGCAATTGTTGAACACGCAACCGGAGGCGACGACCAGGGACGTGCCGATCATGGCTGCCAGAAACACCGCCAGATCGACATGCCCTTTCGAGGCCAGGAAGAACCCGCCTGCCACAGAAAGCACGTTACCGAAAATGATCCCCGGTTTGGTGATTTGGATAAAGTGCTTAAGCGACATCGGGTCTACCTCACTTCGCCATCATGTACGTGTGGATGCTGAACATGATCCACAACGACAGACCAACCAGCAGCACGATCACAATCGCGGCGAACACGAAGGCGATCACATTGTTACGTTGCGCAGCCGAGCGATCCAGGTGCAGGAAGTACACCAGGTGGACAACCACCTGGATCACGGCGAAGGCCAGAACGATCATCAGCGTGATCGACTTCGGCAACGACGGGTACATCACCAGAGCAAACGGGATCGCAGTCAGGATCACCGACAGGATGAAGCCGATTGCGTAGGACTTGACGCTGCCGTGGCCGGCGTCGTCGTGGCTGTCATGGGAGTGTGCGTTAGCCATTACAGGGTCCCCATCAGGTAAACAACGGTGAATACGCAGATCCACACCACGTCCAGGAAGTGCCAGAACAGGCTCAGGCAGCTCAGACGGGTCTTGTTGGTCGCCGTCAGGCCGTGCTTGTTGACCTGGTACATCATGATGCCCATCCAGATCAGACCCGCGGATACGTGCAGACCGTGGGTACCGACCAGGGTGAAGAACGCGGACAGGAAGCCCGAACGGCTAGGACCGAAGCCCTCGGAGATCAGCAGGTGGAACTCGTTGATCTCCATGGCGATGAAGCCTGCGCCCAGCAGGAAGGTCATGAACAACCAACCCAGAACCTGCTGCTTCTTACCTTTGTACAACGCCAGCATGGCGAAGCCGTAGGTGATCGAACTGAACAACAGCAGAGCGGTTTCGCCCAGCACGTATGGCAGTTCGAAGATGTCGTGGCCCGACGGGCCACCGGCGACGTTGTTTACCAGTACCGCGTATACCGCGAAGATCGACGCAAACAAAATGCAGTCGGTCATCAGGTAGAGCCAGAAACCGTATACGGTCATCTCGCCCGAATCGTGGTGATGGTCATCGTGCCCATGTTCACCATGGGCGTGTCCAGCATTGGTCACTAAATTCGACATGGTTTAAGCCTGTTCCAACGAGGTTTCAACACGGGTGGCATTGGCCGGGATTTTCCCTGCCGCGACCAGACGCTTGTGCTGCTCGGCTTCGATACGTTCGATCGTTTCAACCGGAACCATATAGCCCTGGTCGTCACGTGCAGCGTGGATCACGAAGTAGACAACAGTGCCTACCAGGCTCGCGATGGCCAGCCACCAGATGTGCCAGATCATGGCAAAACCGAAGACGGTCAACAGTGCGCCCATCACCACGCCAGTGGCGGTGTTGTTCGGCATGTGAATCGGCTCGTACTTGGCCGGACGCTGGTACGCAGTACCGTCTTCCTTGGCTTCGGTGAACGGGTCGATGCAGTCTGCTTTTGGCAGCACAGCGAAGTTGTAGAACGGCGGAGGCGACGAGGTCGACCATTCCAGAGTGTGTGCATTCCACGGGTCACCGTGATCGCAAATGTTCTCTGGCTTGTTGCGGTCACGCACACTGACGTACAGCTGAATCAGTTGGCAGGCGATACCGACAGCGATCATCACCGCACCGAACATGGCAACGTACAGGTACGGTACCCACTCAGGGTTGGTGGTGGCGTTCAGACGACGGGTCATGCCCATGAAGCCCAGAGCATAGAGCGGCATGAACGCGACGAAGAAGCCCGAGATCCAGAACCAGAACGCTGCTTTACCCCAGCCTTCGTGCAGCTTGAAGCCGAACGCTTTCGGGAAGTAGAACGCGAAACCTGCGATGTAACCGAATACCGCACCGCCGATGATCACGTTATGGAAGTGCGCGATCACGAACAGGCTGTTGTGCAGAACGAAGTCAGCACCCGGGATGGCCAGCAGTACGCCGGTCATGCCGCCGATGGCGAAGGTCACCATGAAGCCCAAAGTCCACAGAACCTGGCTGGTGAAACGCAGACGGCCCTGGTAGATGGTGAACAGCCAGTTAAATAGCTTCACACCCGTCGGGATGGAAATCAGCATCGTCGCCAGACCGAAGAAGGCGTTGACGCTGGCACCCGAACCCATGGTGAAGAAGTGGTGCAGCCAAACCATGAAGCCCAGTACCGAGATCGCGCCCGAGGCGTAGATCATCGAGTGGTGGCCGAACAGTTTCTTGCCGGTGAACGCCGAGATCACTTCCGAGAAGATGCCGAATGCCGGCAGGATCAGGATGTAAACCTCAGGGTGGCCCCACGCCCAGAACAGGTTGACGTACATCATTGGATTGCCACCAAGTTCATTGGTGAAAATGTGGAAATCCATGTAACGGTCAAGAGTCAGCAGTGCCAGGGTAGCGGTCAGGATCGGGAACGAAGCCACGATCAGAACGTTTGCCCAGGTGCAGGTCCAGGTGAAGATCGGCATGTCCATCAGTTTCATGCCAGGGGTACGCATTTTCAGTACGGTCGCGAGGAAGTTAACCCCGGTTAACGTCGTACCTAACCCGGATAACTGTAGCGCCCAGATGTAGTAGTCCATGCCCACGCCAGGGCTGTACTGCAGACCCGACAGCGGTGGATAAGCAACCCAACCGGTCTTGGCGAATTCGCCAACGCCCAGGGACAGGTTGATCAGCACAACGCCGGACACCAACAGCCAGAAGCTCAGGGAGTTCAGGAACGGGAACGCAACGTCACGCGCGCCGATCTGCAGCGGCACTGCAAGGTTCATCAGGCCGGTGAAGAATGGCATCGCCATGAAGATGATCATGATCACACCGTGAGCGGTGAAGATCTGGTCATAGTGTTCAGGTGGCAGGTAGCCAGGCGAACCCTCGGTGGCCATGGCCAACTGGGTACGCATCATGATGGCGTCGGCAAAACCGCGCAGCAGCATGACCATGGCGACGATGATGTACATCACGCCGATTTTCTTGTGGTCAACCGAAGTCAGCCACTCGGTCCACAAGTACGTCCACTTCTTGAAGTAGGTGATTGCAGCGAACAGCGCCAGACCACCGAGGGCGATCATGGCGATGGTCACCATCACGATCGGCTCGTGGAATGGGACTGCTTCCCAACTTAATTTACCAAACATCGTTTACTCCTCTGCCCCGGCAGCTGAATGCGAACTCGAGTCAATTTCCGTGGCCGCCACTTCTTTCTCTTTCTTCTCGTGCTTCAGCGGCTTGCCCGGCTTCATACCTTCGTACTTGTCGACGATGATCTGGAACTGGTTCGGCGTGACCGAGGAGTAGAGCTCGACTGGGTTGTTCTGGCTTGGCTTGGCAAGGGCTGCGTATTCAGCTTGATCAAGCTGTTTAGGTGACTTCTTGACTTCACTTACCCAGGCGTCGAAATCTTCCTGAGTGGTGGAAATAGCTTTGAACTTCATGCCGGTGAAACCCGCGCCGCTGTAGTTGGCGGAGATACCGTCCATTTCAGCGTTACGGTCAGCGATCAGGTGCAGCTTGGTCTGCATGCCCGCCATCGCGTAGATCTGGCCGCCCAGACCCGGGATGAAGAACGAGTTCATCACAGCGTCAGAGGTGATCTTGAAGTTGATTGGCGTGTGCGCCGGGAACACGATCTTGTTGACCGTGGCGATGCCTTGTTCCGGGTAGATGAACAGCCACTTCCAGTCCAGCGCGACCACTTCGATGGTCACAGGCTTGACGTCGGATTCGATCGGACGATACGGATCCAGCTCGTGAGTCGAGATGTAAGTGATGTAACCCAGGGCAATGATGATCAGAACCGGGATGGTCCACACCGCCACTTCGATTTTGGTCGAGTGCGACCATTTCGGGGTGTAGACAGCGTTCTTGTTCGACGCGCGATATTTCCAGGCGAACAGGAAGGTCATGACGATAACCGGCACAACGACCAACAGCATCAGCAGGGTCGCGGTGATGATCAGGTTGCGCTGTTCCAGGCCGACCTGGCCCGTTGGATTGAGCAAGGTCATGTTGCAGCCTCCCAGCAACAACGTGCCGAGCAGCGGCACTAGGCCTAGTAATCTGGGGTACCTGTTTTTACTCATCTCACGACCTCTAAAGCAGCTTGCGCAATGCAGTTGGGTTTTGATCGCCAACACTTCACCCTGCCAAGGGTTGGCATTTTCTTTGGATTGAATAAGGGCCGCCCGTCTCGCGTCAGACGCTCGACAAATCCTGGGACAGCGGTGAGTTCTTATTCGAATTCGTGGTCAAAGGCCTAGTTACAGACCAATTCCATTTGGTGCGGAAAGTTGGAAGGCACCGACACCTGGGTGTCTTGGAAGCCTAACGACTCACTCGACACCCGACTTCCTGCTCGCCTCCTTAATAAAGGCTGAACAGTGCCGGGAATTCAGTGCGGGCGATTGTAGATAGGTAGCGCCCTATACACCATGTCTTATCCCGAAATAATTTTTATCCGTTCGAGCAACAATCCATCGCCATTTTTGCAAAAGTTCCACATGTTATCGAAATCGATTCTCAACAAAAACACCAAAAATTGTAGGTCTACCCGCCTCAGTTCAGACAGCTCTGATGGCTTTTTCCCACGTCGATATCAGCGTAAAGTCCGATAACACAAGGGCTCTGGCCATTTGCCAGAGCGTGTTAAAACTGCCTGTTCGAGCGTTTGTGCTTAAAAGCAGAAAATTGCCGAAACAGACCAATGTTTTTGTGTAACAGGAGGCCAATCCAGCCCCTCGCGAAGCCCTGCGACACACCGCGTGTGACAACATGTCGCACACCTGTCGCACCCTCCGTTGCCGTTCGTCACGGTGTTTTCACAAAGTCTCTGAAATGCAAAACGCCCCGATTTACTGATCCGCAAATCGAGGCGTTTTCTGTATCGGCTTGCTTGCCGAATAGTTGACTCAGCGCAGTGCCTTGCGGTTACGCGAGGTCAGCAGCGGCACCAGAATCACCACCAACACGAACGCCACCAGCGCCCATTGCGCCAGCGACAGGCCGAGGATCGGCGGGTACGGCGTCGAGCAGAAACCGTCGACCTGAAAGCCCAGCGGGAAGATCTTCGCCAGCGGCAGATCATCGACAATCGGCTGCAGCACATCGATGCCGCAGCTCACTGCCGGATAGAACTGCGTGTACACGTGGTGCCCGGCGACGGCAGCGCCAGCCAGTGCGCAAATCACCACCAGCACTTCGAACACGGTGATGCTGCGACGCGTGCGCATGGCCGCGCCGATGAACGCGAAGATCGCAATCAGCAGCAACGCATAACGCTGCAAGATGCACAGCGGGCATGGCGCTTCACCGAGCACGATCTGCATGTACAACGCCCCACCGATCAGCGCCAGGCAGATGATGCCCAACAGCACCAGAAAGCGCCGCTCACGTCCCAACCGCATTGTTTCCTCGCTCATCGCGTTTCCCTTGTATGTCCATGGTTCAGCCGGCGTGCGGCTGAAAGTTGTCGCAAGTCTACACCGGGGGAATAAACGATAAAGCGGTTAAGGATTCATTAAATCCAGGATCAAAAGATCGCAGCCTCCGGCAGCTCCTACAGTTATTACACCCTTTCCCTGTAGGAGCTGCCGAAGGCTGCGATCTTTTGCTGGGGGTTACTCCAAAGCCGAAGCCGGCCCGAAGAACTCGTAACGGCTCTGGTTCTCCGGCACACCCAGCGCTTTCAGGTGACGCTTGATCGCGCCCATGAAGCCTTTCGGCCCAAGGAAGTAAGCATCGACATCACGCTGTTCCGGCAACCACTCGCCCAATTGCTCCAGACTCAACATGCCGACCTTGTCCGCCGCCGGGCTCACGCCATCGTCTTCGGCGTAGCAGTAGAAACGCTTGAGCTGCGGATGACGCGCCGCCAAGCCATCCACCCAATCGCGGAACGCATGCACGCCGCCATTGCGCGCGCAGTGGATAAAGTGCACAGGACGCTCGGTTTCCAGCGCCGCTTCGAGCATCGCCAATGTTGGCGTGATGCCCACGCCGCCGCTGATCAGCACCAGCGGTTTATGGCTGGCCGTCAGGGTGAACTCGCCCGATGGCGGGAACAGCTGAATGCTCGCGCCGACGTGCAGTTGATCGTGCAAGTGATTCGACGCACGACCACCTGGTTCACGTTTAACGCTGATGCGGTACTGACCTTTGTTCGCCAGCGCCGACAGCGAATAGTTGCGGCGGATTTCTTCGCCATCGAGGATCAACTTCATGCCGATGTACTGACCCGGCTCGGCTGCCAGAATCGGGCCTTTGTCGGCAGGTTCGAAGTAGAACGAGATGATTTCCGCGCTCTCTTCAACTTTGGCTGCGACGATAAAGTCGCGCGCCCCACGCCAGCCGCCTACTGCGTGTTCTTTCTCGTCGTAGATGGCTGTTTCTGCACCGATCAGAATGTCGGCCAGTTGACCGTACGCCGCGCCCCACGCGCTCATCACTTCCGGGGTGGCGATTTCGTCACCGAGCACTTCAGAGATCGCCCGCAGCAGGCAGGTACCGACAATCGGGTAGTGCTCCGGCAGAATCTGCAGGGCCACATGCTTGTTGATGATCTTCGCCACCAGATCGCCCAACTGATCGAGTTGATCAATGTGGCGGGCGTACATCAACACACCGTTGGCCAGAGCACGCGGTTGATCGCCGCTGGCTTGGTGCGCCTGATTAAACAGAGGGCGTACTTCCGGATATTCAGAGAGCATCATGCGATAGAAGTGCGTGATCAGCGCTTCCCCGCCACTTTCCAGCAGAGGCACGGTGGATTTGACGATGGCACGATCCTGGACGCTAAGCATAAGAGTGACTCCTGAGCTTCTTGAAAAAGTTATCTGAGTCATATCAGTTTCCGTGCCAACTTTTTAATGCCTATAAATCAATGGCTTGAGAAATACGTAGTCATAACGACTCAAACGGTTTTATAGTCATCGCGACTACATCTTGTCTCTTTGACTACACGACCATGACCGCCAAATCCCTGCTTACCGCACTGTTGCCTCTAGTCTCCGACCTGTCGCGCGAACTGCCCGAGGGCGAGCGTTATCGACGCTTGCTCGAAGCCATGCGCGCCCTGCTGCCGTGCGATGCCGCCGCGTTGTTGCGCCTCGACGGTGAATCGCTGGTGCCGCTGGCAGTCGATGGTTTGAGTACCGACACCCTTGGCCGCCGTTTTAAGGTCAGCGAGCACCCGCGCTTCGAAATCCTTCTGGCCGGTGCCGGGCCAACGCGTTTCGCCGCCGACAGCGACTTGCCCGATCCTTATGACGGTTTGGTCGATGGGCTCGACGAACATCTGGAAGTCCACGACTGCCTCGGCTGCCCGCTGTTTGTCGATGAAAAACTCTGGGGGCTGATCACCCTCGACGCGCTCGATCCGGAGCGTTTCGAGCCGATTGAACTGGATGCTCTGCAAGCGTTTGCCAGTCTGGCCTCGGCCACGGTCAACGCGGCCGAGCGCATCGAGCGTCTGGCGAATCGTGCCGAAGACGAGCATCAGCGCGCCGAGGTGTACCGTCAGGCCAGCGGTCAGCAGAACCGCGAAATGATCGGCCAGAGCAAAGCGCTCAAACGCTTGGTGGAAGAGATCAACCTGGTCGGCGGCAGTGACCTGACTGTATTGATCACTGGCGAAACCGGAGTCGGCAAAGAGTTGGTGGCGCAAGCGATCCACGCCGCCTCCCCGCGCGCCGACAAACCGATCATCAGCCTCAACTGCGCCGCACTGCCGGACACCTTGGTGGAAAGCGAACTGTTCGGCCACGTCCGCGGCGCGTTCACCGGCGCCACCAGCGACCGTCGTGGCAAGTTTGAACTGGCCAATGGCGGCACGCTGTTTCTCGATGAGGTCGGCGAATTGTCGCTGACGGTGCAGGCCAAGTTGTTGCGGGTGTTGCAGAGCGGGCAGTTGCAGCGTTTGGGCTCGGATAAAGAGCATCAAGTCGACGTGCGTTTGATCGCCGCGACCAACCGCGATTTGGCCGAGGAAGTACGCAGCGGTCGCTATCGTGCCGACTTCTATCACCGTATGAGTGTGTACCCGCTGCGTGTGCCGGCGCTGCGTGATCGTGGGCGGGATGTGTTGTTGCTCAGCGGTTTCTTTCTGGAGCAGAACCGTTCGCGCGTGGGCCTTAATAGCCTGCGTCTGAACAGCGATGCGCAGGAAGCGCTGCTCGCTTATACCTGGCCCGGCAACGTGCGCGAACTGGAGCATTTGATTGGGCGCAGTGCGTTGAAGGCGTTGGGTAACTGCAAGGTGCGGCCGAAGATTTTGAGTTTGAGTGCAGCGGATCTGGATTTGCCGCGTGAGGTTGTGGATAACTCTGCCGGCGCGGCTGCTGATGTTGTCGCGACGGCGCCGTTGATTAACGGTGATTTGCGCAGTGCGACTGAGGAGTATCAGCGGCGGTTGATCAGTGCGGCACTGGAGCGGAATCAGGATAACTGGGCGAGTGCGGCGCGGGAGCTGGGGCTGGATCGGGCGAATCTTGGGCGGATGGCGAAGCGGTTGGGTATGAAGGGCTAGAAGCACACCCTCACCCTAGCCCTCTCCCACTGGGAGAGGGGACTGATTGGGGGATATTGGCGATGTCCGCCGACGTGAACCTGCTTTACCGAATCCATAATCGACTCGGTCGTTCAGGTCGATGTAAAACGCCAGACACCTCGGTCGGCCCCCTCTCCCTCTGGGAGAGGGCTGGGGTGAGGGGCGCTGGATCCGGCTCTGAATCCAACCCCAACCCGACAACTGACCTAAAGCCCCACCCCTTAACGCCGATAACCCGGCATCAATAGTTCCTGGCGATCCCCACCCTCGCCCACCACCTTTTTCCACAGAAGGTTTATATGTCTTCCACCAAAGCCCGCGCAGATTCACTTTCGCTTCTGCTGTTTACCTTGCGCAGCGGCAAGCTGATGGCGATCAACCTGCTGAAAGTCAGTGAAATCATTCCCTGCCCGCCGCTGACCAAACTCCCGGAATCACATCCGCACGTCAAAGGCATCGCCACCCTGCGCGGTAATTCGCTCTCGGTGATCGACCTCAGCCGCGCGATCGGCGAACGACCACTCGAAGACCCGGACGGCGGCTGCCTGATCGTCACCGACGTCAGCCGTTCCAAGCAGGGCCTGCACGTGCAAGCCGTGAGCAAAATCGTCCACTGCCTGACCACCGACATCAAACCCCCACCGTTCGGCTCCGGCGGCCCGCGCGCTTACATCACTGGCGTGACCTCGGTGGACGGCACGCTGGTGCAAGTGCTCGACATCGAAAAAGTCATCCACAGCATCGCCCCGGCGCAGATCGAAATGGCGCCGACCGACCTGACCATGGAAGACGCCGAAGTCCTCGGTAACGCACGGATTCTGGTGGTCGACGACAGCCAGGTCGCGCTGCAACAATCGGTGCACACCCTGCGTAACCTCGGCCTGCAATGCCACACCGCGCGCAGCGCCAAGGAAGCCATCGACTGCCTGCTCGACCTGCAAGGCACGGCGCAGCAGATCAACCTGATCGTCTCCGACATCGAAATGTCCGAAATGGACGGCTACGCCTTCACCCGCACCCTGCGCGAAACCCCGGACTTCGCCCACCTCTACGTGCTGCTGCACACCTCGCTCGACAGCGCGATGAACAGCGAAAAAGCGCGGCTGGCCGGAGCGAATGCGGTGTTGACCAAATTCTCCTCGCCGGAACTGACCCAGCGTTTGATCGAAGCGGCCAAGCACGTCGCTGCGCACGGGCATTGAGTGTTGAGCGAGACGTATTGTTTTCTGATGCGGCGCGACTTGGCTGAAGTCGTGCCGGCTGTGCAATGGCCCTCAGGCATCGAGATTTCCGTTTACCGCGCAGAACTGGCGCCAGCGGTGCATCACCTGATGCAACTCGGTTACCGCGAGGGCGGCGGCCGGGTGCCGATGCTCGATGAATGGCAGCAACGCTTTGAGCGCGATCCGGAATACGACCCGAGCTTGTGCTTTATTGCCTGCGATGGCGAAGGGGTTGTCGGTGTGGCGCAGTGCTGGACGAGTGCCTATATCAAGAATCTGGTGGTGCATCCTCGGGCGCAGGGTCGAGGATTGGGCCGGGCGTTGCTGATGAATGCGTTCAAGGTGTTTCAGCAGCGGCGTGAAGGGTTTGTTGATTTGAAGGTGCTGGAAGACAACCTGCGGGCGCAGCGCTTGTATGAAAGTGCCGGGATGGTTGTAGTCCGCCGGGAGATTGTGCCGGACTGAACTACCGCTTTCGCGAGCAAGCCCGCTCCCACATTTGGAATGCATTTCAAATTGTGGGAGCGGGCTTGCTCGCGAAGAGGCCAGCACCGGCAACTTCCCTGTCTGGGCAGACTCCAACCTTGGCCACCCACACCAAGGACGCCCAATCATGAAAGCCCTCACCCTCAGCCTCCTCTGCCTCACCGCCCTAGCCTCCCAGGCCCAAGCCTCAAGCCCCGACGCCTGGGCCGCCTACGATAAAACCGTCCTCGCCAGTTGCACCAAAGCCAGCGGTCTCAAAACCCCAAAACCCGTCGGCAGCCCCGCGCAATTCGATGACCGCGTCGGCTACACCGCCGTTCTGCTGCAAGGCACCTACCCGCAAAAACACATGAAAGGCCAGCAAGGCACTGAGCTGTGCCTCTACAACAAGCAGTCGAAAACCGCGTTCGTCACCGAGTGGGACTCGATCCGCCCGACCGCCAAAACCCAGTGAGTGGCGCACAACTTGCTTCGATTCAGGTCAGCGCGGTGGTTTTCCGTCACCGTTTAATGCCCTGAATCGCGACTGGCCGTTCAATGAATACAACGTTTTCCTGCGTAGGCTGCGGCAAATGCTGCACCGACCACCACGTCCCCCTGACCCTGGCCGAAGCCCGCATGTGGGCGGCGGACGGTGGTCAAGTGATCGTGTTGGTCGAGGCCTTTCTCGGCAACGGACTCGGCTTGCCAGCACAGCAACGCGAGCACGCCGAACGTCGTTCAGCGGCGGTACGCAGCGGCGCGACCGCTGCGCACGTGGCAATCACCTTCGCCGCGTACAACGTCGGGCCTTGCCGGAATCTTGACGAAGACAAGCTCTGCCGCATCTACGAGCGTCGCCCACTGGTGTGCCGCATTTATCCGGCGGAAATCAACCCGCATATCCCGCTCAATCCCGCCGCCAAAGATTGCCCGCCAGAGTCTTGGGAACAAGGGCCGGCGTTGATTGTGGGCGGAGAGTTGGTGGATCAGGAACTGGTCGAATTGATCCAGCGCTCACGCCAGGCGGATCGTGATGACATTCGGCTCAAGGATGCGATTTGCGCGACGTTGGGGATTCGTACCACGGCGTTGAAGGGCGACGGCTTTACCGCGTATCTGCCCAATATGGACGCGTTCGCGTCGGTGATTGATCAAGTGATCGAGCAACCGCTGAACACGGCGCAGAGTGAATGGTTGTTTCATGTGTCCGGGGAGGACATTGCCGGGCAAGTGCTGGCGGCCGGGGCTCAGGTGGTGACAGAGCCGGCGCAGACGTATGCGTTTATTTCGTTGCGGGCGGCTTGATTCGAGAGTTGTGCTGAGGCTAATGGCCTCTTCGCGGGCAAGCCTTCTCCTACGGGGTTGTAGGGTGTTCATACAATTGTGTACGACACAAAACCTGTAGGAGCCGAGCTTGCTCGCGAAGAGGCCCGTCAGAAAAAGCAGATCTCACTCAGCGCTTACCCATCGACCGACGCGTGCCCGGCGGGGCCATGCCCGGGGTTTTGGTGTGGCCGTTCTTGGCGCCGTTCTTGTACCACGGCTGATTCGAGTCCTTGCCAGCCGCCAATTCGCCGGGCTTGAACGGGAACTTGAACGCCGGGATCGCAGGCTTGGTTTCGCTGACGTCAGTCAGATCGGCCGGGACATCGCTGATAGCGTCGTCAACCGGCGGTTGGGTCGGGGAAGTCATGAAAGCTCCGGAAAGCAAAAAGTCGGGCCCGAACAGTGAGCCGCGAAGGCGCGCAGTATACCTGCACGCCCCGCGTCGGCACCTGAAGATTTGCGCCGTTCGCCGGATGGTAACGGGCTCGACGAGAAAGATGACGGACTTCAACGCGATTGCTCCTGGAGGGTATGGAGCAATTGCGCTGCGCTATCCAGCAGTTGCGCCAACAGCGCTTCATCCTCATCCATGTACCCTTCGTACTCCGCAAGGTTGCGCCGTTCGTGGCACAAAGCGAACAACCGCACCTGCACCTTGCTGACCTGCGCGGTGTGCACTAGACATTGAAAAACCAGATAACGTTTGTCTGATCGATAGCCACTTAACCGAAGTGCGTTCAGGGCCAAGGCGTGAGCTGCGTTGTAAGCCAAGTCGAAACGGCTGGCAAAAGACAACGTAGACGTTTGCGCATCCTTGAGCCGATCCACAGCCGAGCGCATCAAGCCGACACACTCCTTGTGATCCGGCGGCTCCGCTTTCAGTCCGCCGCTACGTAGAAGATTCTCCAGACTCTCGTTGCTGCCCATCCTTGGACTCCAAAGGGTTTGCCCCTAACAGATCGATTTTTTCCTGCTGCACCACCCGCACAACAAAGCTGTTTTGTGCTGCCAGCTTCGCTGCCCAGTCTTGCGGGGTGTAAAGCGTCGGATTGATGGGGCGGCCCAGTTGCTCTTCCATGGGCATGAGCCGTTCCATCACGTCACTGTAGTGCAGGCCTTCGCCGATCAGCATGAGATCAATGTCACTGAGTGTGTTTGCTTTGTCCTTAGCGATAGAGCCATAGACAAACGCCCAGACAATTAGCCCGGCAAACGGCTGAAGCGCTTGGCGCAAAGGTTCGGCAATGCCAAAAGTTTTGCGAGATATGCCCAAAAGCTCGGTATAGACAGGGCAATCGGGATTGGCCTGGTAATGGGTCTGATTGCCCACCCGTGTCATGCGCAACACCCCCGCCCGGTGCAAGCGATCAAGCTCACGCATGAGACTGCCTTTACCCACATGCGCCCAACGCGCGATCTCATTGGCGTAGAACGTCCGATCGGGTTTGCCAAAAAGCAGGCCCAACACTTTTTGCTGAGTATTAGTGAACAGCGCTTCGCTTAGAGAGATGCTTTCCATTGCGGCCGCCGAAGAGTCCCAAAAAGGGAACGATAGGTCTCTTTTTGGGACTTATCAACTTATCGATGGAAACTGAAAAACCCGAGGCCTACACCGGCACTGTAGGAGCTGCCGAAGGCTGCGATCTTTTGCTCCGGACTTGGCTTTGTAAAAAAACGAAATCAAAAGATCGCAGCCTCGTTGCACTCGACAGCTCCTACGGGGTTTCAGGGCTGGGGATCAACCCGATCCAGTGCCCGGTTTACCGCCAATTCGGCAAGCATGACGATCTGCTGGATGGCCAACGCCGTGCTGCGTTGCGGGCGGCTGAGCTGATCGGCGAAATCGCCGGCCATCACGTTGGCCGATGCCAGGGATTCGCAGGCGTGGGCGAGCAGGCTTTCAGTGTCAATGTTCGGGTGGACGAGGAACATCGTGCTCGGCAGGCGCGGTTTTATCGGGTCGGGGCTGAGGTAAAAATCGAGGGCGCGTTTGATGGCTTCGCGGTTTTTGATCTGGTCGTCGGCGCGGATGGCGTCTTCGAGGGGGGTTGTTGTTTCGAGCGGGGGATCGGGTACGGGCTTAGTCATGGAATCGGTTCTCACTGATCGGAGCCAACCAATTGCCGTTTCTCACGCGACGTATTGGGTGGCAGCTATGTGCAGGGTGAGAAACCGGGTAAGAACCACCACTTCCGGCCGAACCGAAGTTCGCCCGCACACAGCCGCCATAGAAATGCAGGCAGCAATGAACTGGCGGCAATTATGACGATACTGCAGGTGGAATAATACTTAGCCCGGGTTCTCACACCCGATCGCCGAGTTTTCGGCGACAAGCCAAGACTAGAGAGCGCGCGTCCGACGGACAACCTGAAAACCTTGTGGGAAGGTTCACCCATTTCGAAACGCTTTTAAACACCCACTGCCGATGTAGGAGCTGCCGCAGGCTGCGATCTTTTGATGTTCGACGTCAGAGGCAAGATCAAAAGATCGCAGCCTGCGGCAGCTCCTACATGAGATTGCCGCCAACTGAAGAAAATGGTCGGCTGGCGGGCCGCCATCGCTGGCAAGCCCGCTCCCACAGAGATTGTGTGCAGTCTGTATTAAATGGATTGGCCGGTTGGGCGCCATCGCGAGCAAGCTCTGCTCCTACGGAGAGCAAAAGCAGAACGCACACCGCTTCTGCTTCTCACCACTCAACACGATGAGCGCAAGCTCGGGTGCAGCTCTTGATCTTGATCCACGGGCGACGTCGGAAGGCTGAGTGGAGGGATTGATCCGGGGGTGGGAGCGCAGCGACCGTTTGGCGCAGCCAAACACAGCGAGAGGAGGTGCAGCGAAGCAAACCGTAGGCGCTGCCCCCCGGATCGATCCCGGAGCGAAGGAACCCCGAGCCCCAGCGAGCGGGCCGCACGTAGGAGCAAGCGTTTTTGGTTACTTTTGAGGCGTTTGTCAAAAGTGACCCGCCGTAAGGGCGGAACCGTAATCAGCAACACCCGCAACAACGGATATGCACCCAACGAAACTGACAGCGCCGACAGCTAGCCGTCACCCTCCTGACCCCCAAACAAGTTTATAAAGACCCTAACCCTGCCCAAAATCCGTCCGGCGCCCGACCCGCATGCGAATCCAAAAGAACAAAGCCCTGCTCGCTACCCTATTGATCGTCCTCGCAGGCGCAGGTCTGTGGTACGCCCTGAAACCCGCCCCGACCAAACTCGCCACCCCCACAGCAATCCCCGTGCGAGTCATAGCGGTCAGCGAAAAAGACGTCCCCCGCTACACCAGCGGTATCGGCTCCGTACTCTCATTACACAGCGTGGTCGTGCGCCCACAAATCGACGGCATCCTCACCAAAATCCTCGTCAAAGAAGGCCAACTCGTCAAAACAGGCGACCTCCTGGCCACCATCGACGACCGATCCATCCGCGCCAGCCTCGACCAGGCCCGCGCCCAACTGGGCGAAAGCCAGGCACAACTGCAAGTCGCCCTGGTCAACCTCAAACGCTACAAATTGCTCACCGTCGACGACGGCATCTCGAAACAGACCTACGACCAACAACAAGCCCTGGTCAACCAATTGAAGGCCACCGCTCAAGGCAACCAGGCCTCCATCGATTCCGCGCAGGTACAACTTTCCTACACGCAAATCCGCTCCCCGGTCACCGGCCGCGTCGGTATTCGTACAGTCGATGAAGGCAACTTCCTGCGCATGACCGACACCGCCGGCCTGTTCACCGTCACCCAGATCGACCCGATCGCCGTTGAGTTCTCCCTGCCCCAGCAAATGCTGCCGACCCTGCAAGGCCTGATCAACGATCCGCAACGCGCCCAGGTCAAGGCCTACATCGGCGCCGACACCGATGGTGAAACCGGCAACCTGCTCGGCGAAGGTCACCTGACCCTGATCGACAACCAGATCAACGCCAACACCGGCACCATCCGCGCCAAAGCCGAATTCGCCAACGCCAGCCAAAAGCTCTGGCCCGGCCTGCTGGTCACGGTAAAAATTCAGACGGCCCTCGACAAAGATGCGCTGGTCGTCCCACCCACCGTCGTACAACGCGGTCTCGACCAACACTTCGTTTACCGCGTGAACGGCGACAAGGTTGAAGCCGTGCAAGTGCAGATGGTTTATCAGGGCAGCGGCCAGGACATCATCAAAGGCGTGAAGGCCGGTGATGTGCTGGTCACCGACGGCCAGTCGCGGCTCAAGCCCGGCTCGACCGTGCAAGTCATGACCGAGCCGGCGCAGGTGGTGCAAGCGGAGCCGAAACCATGAAGGCGCACAAAGGCGTCTCCACGTGGTGCATCGATCACCCAGTCGCCACAATCCTGCTGACCATCGCTTTGGTGCTGGTCGGTTTGATTGCCTTCCCGCGCCTGCCCATCGCCCCACTGCCGGAAGCGGAATTTCCTACGATTCAGGTTTCCGCGCAGTTGCCCGGCGCCAGCCCCGACACCATGGCCTCGTCCGTGGCCACGCCGCTGGAGGTGCAATTCAGTGCCATCCCCGGCATGACCCAGATGACCTCCAGCAGTGCGCTGGGCTCAAGCCTGCTGACCCTGCAATTCACCCTCGATAAAAGCATCGACACCGCTGCGCAAGAAGTCCAAGCGGCGATCAACACCGCCGCCGGCAAACTGCCCAAGGACATGCCGACGCTGCCAACGTGGAAGAAGGTCAACCCGGCCGACAGCCCGGTGTTGATCCTCAGCGTCAGCTCGACGCAGATGCCCGGCACCGAACTCAGCGATCTGGTGGAAACCCTGCTCTCGCGTCAGATCAGTCAGATCGACGGCGTAGGACAAATCAACATCACCGGTCAGCAACGTCCGGCGATTCGTGTGCAAGCCTCGGCAGACAAACTCGCGGCGATTGGCCTGACCCTCGCCGACATTCGTCTGGCGATCCAGCAGACCAGCCTCAACCTCGCCAAAGGTGCGCTGTACGGCGAGTCGAGCATCTCGACGCTGTCGACCAACGACCAGTTGTTCCACCCCGAGGACTACAGCCAACTCATCGTTTCCTACAAGGATGGCGCCCCGGTTCACCTGCGCGATGTCGCCAAAGTCGTCAACGGTTCGGAAGATGCCTACGTGCAAGCGTGGGCCGGTGACCAACCCGGGGTGAACCTGGTGATCTCGCGCCAACCCGGCGCCAACATCGTTGAAACCGTCGACCGCATTCAAGCCGCCCTGCCCGGTCTCGAAGCGATGCTGCCGGCCTCGGTGCAAGTGAAAACCCTGATCGACCGCACCCAGACCATTCGCGCCTCGCTGCATGAAGTCGAAATCACCCTGTTGATCGCGATCATGCTGGTGGTCGCGGTGATGGCGCTGTTCCTGCGCCAGTTGTCGGCAACCCTGATCGTGTCGGCGGTGCTTGGCGTTTCGTTGATCGCCAGTTTCGCCTTGATGTACATCCTCGGCTTCAGCCTGAACAACCTGACGCTGGTGGCGATCGTGGTGGCCGTTGGGTTTGTGGTCGACGACGCGATTGTGGTGGTGGAAAACATCCACCGGCACCTTGAGGCCGGCGACGATATGCGCGAAGCGGCGATCAAGGGCGCCGGCGAGATCGGTTTCACCGTGGTCTCGATCAGTTTCTCGCTGGTGGCGGCGTTTATTCCGCTGCTGTTCATGGGCGGTGTGGTCGGGCGACTGTTCAAGGAATTCGCCCTGACCGCAACCTCCACCATCATGATTTCCGTGGTGGTGTCGCTGACTTTGGCGCCGACGCTGGCCGCACTGTTCATGCGCAAACCGGTGCATCACGCCCACGCCAAACCGGGCTTCAGCGAACGCCTGCTCGGCTGGTACGAACGAGGCCTGCGCCGCGCCCTCGCCCATCAGAAATTGATGATCGGCGTGTTCGGTTTGTCGCTGGCGCTGGCCATCGGCGGTTACATCTTTATCCCGAAAGGTTTCTTCCCGGTGCAGGACACCGGTTTCGTCCTCGGCACCACCGAAGCTGCGGCGGATATTTCCTACGGCGACATGGTGAAAAAACACCTGGCGATGGCCGAAATCGTCGCCGCCGATCCGGCCGTGCAGGCGTTTTCCCATTCGGTCGGTGTCTCCGGCAGCAACCAGACCATCGCCAACGGCCGCTTCTGGATCGCCCTGAAAAAACGCGGCGACCGCGACGTCAGCGCCAGCCAGTTCATCGACCGCATCCGCCCGCAACTGATGAAAGTCCCCGGCATCGTGCTGTACCTGCGCGCAGGCCAGGACATCAACCTCAGCTCTGGCCCGAGCCGTGCGCAGTATCAGTACGTGCTGAAGAGTAACGACGGCGCGACGCTCGCGACATGGACGCAACGCCTCACGGAAAAACTGCGCAGCAACCCTGCGTTCCGCGACATTTCCAACGATTTGCAACTGGGCGGCAGCATCACCCACATCAGCATCGACCGCAGCGCCGCCGCGCGTTTCGGCCTGACCGCCAGCGACGTCGACGAGGCGCTGTACGACGCCTTCGGTCAACGTCAGATCAACGAATTCCAGACCCAGGTCAACCAGTACAACGTGATTCTGGAGCTGGACACCAAGCAGCGCGGCAAGGCCGAAAGCCTCAACTATTTCTACCTGCGCTCACCGCTGAGTGGCGAGATGGTGCCGCTATCGGCGCTGGCCAAATTCGATGCGCCGACCATTGGCCCGTTGTCGATTGCCCACGACGGCATGTTCCCCGCCGCCAACCTGTCGTTCAACCTCGCGCCCGGCGTGGCCTTGGGTGATGCGGTGATTCTGCTCAATCAGGCCAAAGCCGAGATCGGCATGCCCACCGCCATCAGCGGCAATTTTCAGGGTGCGGCGCAGGCGTTCCAGAGTTCGCTGGCCAGTCAGCCGTGGCTGATTCTCGCGGCGCTGGTGGCGGTGTACATCATTCTCGGCGTGCTTTATGAAAGCTTCGTACACCCGCTGACGATCATTTCGACGCTGCCGGCGGCAGGTTTGGGCGCGGTGATCATGCTGTGGATCTGCGGCCAGGACTTTTCGATCATGGCCTTGATCGGGCTGGTGTTGCTGATCGGGATCGTCAAGAAGAACGGCATCCTGATGATCGACTTCGCACTCGAAGCCCAGCGACACCGAGGCCTGTCGCCGCAGGATGCGATTTTCGAAGCATGCATCACGCGGTTCCGGCCGATCATCATGACCACCCTCGCCGCCCTGCTCGGCGCGCTGCCGCTGATGCTCGGTTACGGCACCGGCGCCGAATTGCGCCAGCCGTTAGGCATCGCCGTAGTCGGCGGTTTGCTGGTCAGCCAGATGCTGACGTTGTTTACCACTCCGGTCATATACTTGTGGCTCGAGCGACTTTTCCATAGACCCAAACCTGCGCCCCAGCCGGCGTTGGCGACCACAGACTGAGGCAGGGTCATGCGCGTTCTGATTATCGAAGACGAGGAAAAAACCGCGGATTATCTGCACCGCGGTCTGACGGAACAGGGTTACACCGTGGATCTGGCCCGCGACGGCATCGAGGGTCTGCACCTGGCGCTGGAAAGCGACTACGCGGTGATCGTCCTCGACGTCATGCTACCGGGCCTCGATGGCTTCGGCGTGCTGCGCGCATTGCGTGCGCGCAAGCAAACCCCGGTGATCATGCTCACCGCCCGCGAGCGCGTCGAAGATCGCATCCGAGGCTTGCGCGACGGTGCCGACGATTACCTCGGCAAACCGTTTTCCTTCCTCGAACTGGTCGCTCGCTTGCAAGCGCTGACCCGGCGCAGTGGCGGCCATGAACCGGTGCAAGTGAGCATTGCCGACCTGTGGATAGATTTGATCAGCCGCAAGGCGACCCGCGCCGGTACGCGACTGGATCTGACCGCCAAGGAATTTTCGCTGCTGAGCGTATTGGCTCGCCGACAAGGTGAAATCCTCTCGAAAACTGCGATTGCCGAGATGGTCTGGGACATCAATTTTGACAGCGATGCCAACGTCGTCGAAGTCGCAATCAAGCGCCTGCGCGCCAAGCTCGACGGGCCGTTCGACGAGAAACTGCTGCACACCATTCGCGGCATGGGTTATGTGCTGGAGAGCCGTGGTGTCCAGTAATTCGATTGCCCTGCGCCTCAGCGGCATGTTCACGCTGGTGGCGTTGCTGGTGTTTCTGTTGATCGGCGGCGCGTTGTATCAGCAGGTCGATAAAGGTTTGGGCTTGCTGCCGGAAGCCGAGCTGGACGCGCGTTACAGCGTGCTCGAATCCACGGTCGGCCGCTTCGGCACGCCCGAGCACTGGGTGAAGATCAACAACAAACTCAAGCTGCTCGGTGAAGAAGACAAGCGCATCAGTTTCTGGATCAGCAGCGGCGATCCGCAATACGAATACGGCAACCTCACGCCGCAGATCCGCGAGATCACCAATGGCCCTTTGGGCACGCGCGATCTGCAATTGCCGGGGCAGCCTTATCCACTGAAAGTGCTGGTGAGTGAATTCCCGGCCAAGGATCAGCGCCCGCCGCTGCGCTTTATGATCGGCATCGACACCGATACTTTTCATGAGACTCAGCACAACCTGCTGATCGCGCTGATCGGGCTGGCGATTGTCGGTGTGTTGATGGCTTCGGCGCTGGGTTATTGGGTGGCGCGGATTGGTTTGAAGCCGTTGATCAAACTCTCTCACGAAGCACAGCGACTGGCACCGCCGCTCAGGGCTGGGCGCTTGCGTCTGTCGCCGCTGCCGCCGGAACTGGAGCAGTTTGTCGACTCCTTCAACTCGACGCTGGAGCGGGTCGAACTGGCCTATTCGCGCTTGGAGTCGTTCAACGCTGACGTCGCTCATGAGTTGCGTTCGCCGCTGACCAATCTGATCGGCCAGACTCAAGTGGCGCTGACCCGTGGGCGTTCTGCGGAACATTATTTCGAGGTGCTGCAATCCAATCTGGAAGAGCTGGAACGGTTGCGGTCGATCATTAACGACATGTTGTTTCTGGCCAGTGCGGATCAGGGTAATAAGGCGACCAAACTCACCTCGACTTCGCTGGCTGATGAGGTGGCGACGACGCTCGAATATCTGGATTTCATTCTGGAAGATGCGCAGGTTCAGGTGCAGGTCAGTGGCGATGCGCTGGTGCAGATTGAAGTCGCGCATTTGCGGCGGGCGTTGATCAATTTGCTGAGTAATGCGGTGCAGCATACCGAGGCGGGTCAGGTGATTGAGGTGCGGATTGAGGTTGAAGAACATCAGGTGAGTATTGGTGTGGCCAATCCGGGATCGCCGATTGCCAGTGAGCATTTGCCGCGGTTGTTCGAGCGGTTTTATCGGGTGGATGCGTCGCGTAGTAACAGTGGCAATAACCATGGGTTGGGGCTGGCGATCGTCAAAGCGATTGCGCTGATGCATGGTGGGGATGTGTTTGTGCGCAGTGATCGGGGGATGAATACTTTCGGGATTTATTTGCCGGTTTAAAGCGGATCAAAAGATCGCAGCCTTCGGCAGCTCCTACAAGTGACGATCGTTCCCACGCTCTGCGTGGGAATGTATCCAGTGACGCTCTGCGTCACAGGGACGCGGAGCGTCCCTGGCGGCATTCCCACGCAGAGCGTGGGAACGATCAACCGGTGATCACCCTGCCGAAGGGGGTGATCTTTGCTTTTGCTGTAACAGTCATTTATGAAAATCGCGCTGTTTCCCATCGCTTGGCAACACTATCTTTGCCCGCACCAAACAGCACACTCGCCAAGCGAGAAGGTTTTCAAGATGTCCAACAGTATGGGTATTGCCAGCGCTTTCGTTTTGTCCTCATTGATCCTGTCGCCGATGGCGATGGCTGAAGAATCCCACGCGTTCGTGGCGCAGAATTCTGCCCGCGCTCAAGCGTATGACCAGCATCAGGCAGAAATGATGGCCAAGGCCAAAGACGCCACGCAGGCCCCTCAGGCTGCAACTTCCCAGGCTCAATCGCTGGAAAAAGACAGCTGAGTCGCGCACCGCACCGTTTCCCTCGACGCGGTTGTTTGGCTCTTCCCGTTCAACCGTCGTCATTCCAGGCCGCTGCCTCTCAGCGGCCTTTTTTCGTTGTGGTCTGAAAGCCGTTTGGTTCGTCTGTAACAACAAGAAACATCGAGCGCCTCAAAATATAGAGGCGCCAGTTGACCCAAGGAGCTCCATTGCACGTGCGTTACCCAGTCCGTTTCACTCCGTTGTTCATTGCAATTGCCGCAACGATTGCCCCCGCCGTTCACGCCGACGAGCCTGCGAAAGAAGGTTTCATCGAAGGTTCGAGCCTCAACCTCAACGCCCGCAACTACTACATGAATCGCAACCGCTTGCAGCAGGCGGACGACAACATTGAGTGGGGCCAGGGGTTTCTCGGGATCTTCCAGTCGGGTTACACCGAAGGCACGGTCGGTTTCGGCATTGATGCCCACGCCATGCTCGGCCTGAAACTCGACGGCGGTGGCGGCACGGACGGCTCAAGCATCCTGCCGATCAGCGATGGCAACGGCAAAGCGCCGGGCTCGTTCTCAACAGCGGGCGGTACGTTGAAAATGCGTGCGTTCGATACCGAGTTGAAGGCTGGTGATCTGTTCCTCACCAACCCGGTGATCGCGGGCGGTGACACGCGCATGCTGCCGCAGACGTTTCGCGGTGTCAGTCTGAGCAACCACAGCTTCGACGGCTGGTTGATCGAGGGCGGTCAGGCGAGTTTCACCAAGCCGTACAACCAGAGTGGTCACACACGCATCGGCACCTCTTACGGGACGTTGGCCGAGGGCGACGAAAGCCAGCACCTGAACTGGGCTGGCGTGGCGTGGAGCGGTGTCGAGGGTTTGACCAGCAGCCTGTACGCGTCCGAACTCAAGGACATCTGGAACCAGTACTACTACGACCTGGATTACACTTGGCAGTTGAACGATCTGGTCAGCCTCAACCCGGGCCTGCACTTTTATCACACGCAAGACACCGGCGATGCGCTGCTCGGCGACATCGACAACAACACCTACAGCCTGCATTTCACCGTCGGTATTGGCAGCCACAGCGTTACGGCGGCGTATCAGCGGGTCAACGGTAATACGCCGTTCGACTACATCAGCCAGGGCGACAGCGTTTATCTGGACAACTCGCAGCAGTACTCGGACTTCAATGGCCCGAACGAACGCTCGTGGAAGCTCAAGTACGCCTATGACTTTGCCGGAGTGGGTTATCCGGGGCTGACGTCAGCGGTGTCGTACTCGCGCGGGACGGTGGATTTGACCAAGGTTGATCCGGATAGCCAGGGTTACTCGAACTGGTACAGCGCCGAGGGTCGCAACGCCAAGCATTGGGAACGCGATATCGATTTGAAGTACGTGGTGCAAAGTGGCCAGGCCAAAGACCTCGCGGTACGCCTGCAATGGGCGACCAACCGCGGTGGCAATGGTTACGGCGCGATTGATACCGACACCGACGAATACCGCGTGATCATCGACTACCCGATCAACGTCTTCTAAGATCAGTTAACACTGAACCTGTAGGAGCTGCCGCAGGCTGCGATCTTTTGATCCTGATTTTTAAAAACAAGATCAAAAGATCGCAGCCTTCGGCAGCTCCTACGCTTAGAAGATCCCCTCAACCGATAATCCGATCATGATCGCGAGCCGTACCCCTCCCGTTTCGGGCAAGACCGGACGCCCCGAGCTGCTGCTGATCTGCGGCAGTTTGCTCAGCGTGATCGCGATTTTAGCCATCGTCACTTTTCTGCTGATCCGCGAGCACGCTAACGCTCGGCAATCCGCCACCCGCAGTGCGACCACCATCGCCCAGTTGATCGACGCCGACGTGCTGCGTACCGTCGAACTCTACGACCTGTCCCTGCAAGGTTTGATTGCCGCCGCCCAGCGCGATGACCTGCAAAATGTTTCGCCCGAGATCCGCCATCTGGCGCTGTTCGACCGTTCCACCACTGCGCGCTTCAAGGGCGATATTCTGCTGCTCGACAAGCACGGCGATGTTCTTGCTGACTCCTCAAGAGTCGAGCCGAAACCGGGCAACTTCGCCGACCGCGATTACTTCCTCGCCCACGCCTTCAACCGCGATGTCGGCATGTTCATCAGCCGACCGTTCAAGACCCGTTGCGACTGCGACGAAGCCAATCAATGGCGTATCAGTTTCAGCCGACGCATTTCCTCGGACACCGGCGAATTCGTCGGGGTGGCGGTGGCGTCGATGAAGCTCGACTATTTCGATCAACTGTTCAAAAGCCTCGACATCGGCAAAGGCAGCACGCTGAACATCATCGACGATGACGGTGTGCTGCTGGCGCAGAAGCCCTATCTGCAAAGCGACTCGATCGGCAAAAGCTTCGGCAACCGGCCCAATGTCATCCGGATTTTGCGCGACAAGGATGGCAAAGGCAGTTTCAGCAGTACGTCGAGCATGGATCATCAGCAACGCCTCTACACCTATTCGCGGGTGGGCAATTTACCGCTGACGGTGATGGTCGCGCTGTCCAGCGATGAGGTGTTTGCGACGTGGCGGCGTACGGCGATGTTGATCAGTGGCGCCACTGGTGCGCTCTGCGTGGGATTGCTCTGGCTGACCTGGCTGCTCGCCCGCGAACTGCGCCGACGTCAGCGCGCTGAACGTGAACTGGCGCAACTGGCCGCCACCGATGCGCTGACCGGTGTCGCCAATCGTCGGATGCTTGATCAATCGCTGCGTCACGAGTGGTTCCGCGCGCAGCGTTCGGGCAAGCCGATGTCGGTGATGATGATCGATGCCGACCACTTCAAAGCCTTCAACGACCAGCATGGTCATCAGGCTGGGGATCAGGCGTTGAAGGCGTTGGCCAAGGTGATTACGGACAATGTGCGGCGACCGGCGGATCTAGTGGCGCGGTATGGCGGCGAGGAGTTTTCGGTGATTCTGGCCGAGACCGATAGCCAGGGCGCGCAGCAGATTGCCGAGCATATTCGCGAGGCGGTGGAGCAGTTGCCATGGGTTGCAGGGGCTGATCGACCGATGACGGTGAGTATCGGCATTGCGACGTGGACGGCGGCGAGTGAGATGACGCTGGAGCAGTTGCTGTTTGTGGCGGACAAGGCGTTGTATCAGGCTAAGGAAGGTGGGCGTAATCGGGTGGTGGTGGCTGCCTGAAGATCAAAAGATCGCAGCCTTCGGCAGCTCCTACAGGTGATCGCATTCCAGTGTAGGGGCTGCCGAAGGCTGCGATCTTTGGCTTTTTAAAGAGAATAAAAAAAGGCCATCCGAGGATGGCCTTCAAAAAACTAGAGAGGTTTTTTACTTACACCGCCGCAACCGGGCGCATGTAAGAGATTGGTGCGGTGCTGGCGTCATCGAACGTCACCACTTCCCAAGCATCTGTTTGCTCAATCAACTTGCGCAACAGCTGGTTGTTCAGTGCATGACCGGACTTGAAGCCTTTGAACTCACCAATCAGGCTGTTACCCAAAAGGTACAGGTCGCCAATGGCATCGAGGATCTTGTGCTTCACGAATTCGTCTTCATAGCGAAGGCCGTCTTCGTTCAGTACGCCATCGGCATCGACCACGATTGCGTTTTCAACGCTGCCGCCGAGTGCGAGGTTGTGCTTGCGCAGGTACTCGATATCACTCATGAAACCAAAGGTACGGGCGCGGCTGACTTCTTTTACGAACGAAGTGCTGGAAAAATCCACGCTTGCACTTTGGGTGCGGTCCCGGAAAACCGGGTGATCGAAATCGATCTCGAAGCTCACCTTGAACCCTTCGAAAGGGACGAAAGTGGCGCGCTTGTCGCCGTCTTCCACTGTCACTTCACGCAGGATGCGGATGAATTTCTTGGCGGCGTCCTGTTCTTCCAGGCCTGCCGATTGAATCAGGAATACGAAGGGTCCAGCGCTGCCATCCATGATCGGGACTTCGGACGCGGAGAGCTCGACGTAGGCGTTATCGATGCCCAGGCCAGCCATGGCCGAGAGCAAGTGCTCTACCGTGTCCACTTTGACGTCGCCATTGATCAGCGTCGTCGACATAGTGGTTTCACCGACGTTTTCCGCGCGGGCAGGGATCTGCACCACAGGGTCGAGGTCAGCGCGACAAAACACAATGCCAGTGTCGACAGGCGCAGGCTTGAGGGTCAGATAGACCTTCTCACCGGAGTGCAGGCCTACACCTGTGGCACGGATAATATTTTTCAGTGTGCGTTGTTTAATCATGGCTTGGGCCGCTTCAGCGCAAATTGCGAACTGGTATCAACAAAGGCTGGCGATAATAGCAGACCGAGCCTTTGCTGAACACCAATCACCTTCATAGCCCTGATACATTCCATCAATCGGCCTGACGACGCAGGAATGCCGGGATGTCCAGGTAGTCCAGGTCATCTTGCGGATTCATCTTCGCGGCAGCCGCAGCACCGGCCTGAGCCTGGTTGCGCATGACGGTCGGACGATCCAGATCACGGTAATTTACCGCTGGCGCTTCCTGACGGGTCGGAGCCGGTTGTTGTACCTGAGCGGTCGACATCGAGGTATGAACGGTATTGTCGATGACCTTCACAGGCTTCTCGATTTTCGCGCCCAGACCGGTAGCAACCACAGTCACGTGCAGCTCGTCGCGCATGTCCGGATCGATAACGGTACCGACCTTGACCATGGCGTGCTCGGAAGCGAAGGCTTCGATGATGCTACCCACGTCGGAGTACTCACCCAGGGACAGGTCAGGGCCGGCGGTGATGTTCACCAGAATGCCGCGTGCGCCTTGCAGGTTCACGTCTTCCAGCAGCGGGTTACGGATTGCCGCTTCGGTGGCTTCACGTGCACGGTTCGGACCGCTGGCGCAGCCAGTGCCCATCATTGCCATGCCCATTTCGCTCATCACGGTACGCACGTCGGCGAAGTCGACGTTGATCATGCCCGGCCGCTTGATGATGTCGGAGATACCGCGAACGGCACCGGCCAGTACATCGTCAGCCTTGGCGAAAGCCGACAGCAGGCTGGCGTCTTTACCGAGGATGGTCAGCAGCTTCTCGTTAGGAATGGTGATCAACGAGTCGACGCTTTCGGACAGCATGCGGATGCCTTCATCGGCGATCTGCATACGCTTGCGGCCTTCGAACGGGAACGGACGAGTCACGACCGCAACGGTCAGAATGCCCATTTCCTTGGCCACTTCGGCGATGATCGGTGCAGCACCGGTACCGGTACCGCCGCCCATGCCAGTGGTGATGAACACCATGTTGGTGCCCTGCAGCACTTCGGCAATACGCTCACGGTCTTCCAGAGCAGCCTGACGGCCGACTTCCGGGTTCGCGCCGGCGCCGAGGCCTTTGGTCACGCCAGTGCCCAGTTGCAGGATGGTACGCGCGCCGATGTTTTTCAGCGCTTGAGCATCGGTGTTGGCGCAGATGAATTCAACGCCTTCGATGTTGCTCTTGACCATGTGGTTGACAGCGTTGCCGCCGCCACCGCCGACACCGATAACTTTGATTACCGGGCTTGCGGGGATGTTGTCTACGAGTTCGAACATTTTCCCTCTCCTTACATTCTCTAGTTTTTTTCGCCTACTGCATGTTTGTTGCGGTGTTGCGGTAAAGCTTTAGAAGTTGCCTTGAACCCACTTCTTCAATCGGTCCAGCAACGGCGCCTGTGGCTCTTCGTTGCTGTAGCTGTCGCGGCTGCCGATGCCCGAGAACGAGATCCCGTCGGACTGCTTTTGCAGGCCGTACATCAACAAGCCAACGCCAGTGGAATAAATCGGGTTGCGTACCACGTCATCCAGACCTTTGACGCCGTGCGGCACGCCCAGACGAACCGGCATGTGGAAGATTTCTTCGGCCAGTTCAGTCGCGCCTTCCATCTTCGAAGTACCGCCAGTCAGCACGATGCCGGCCGGGATCAGGTCTTCGTAGCCGCTGCGACGTAGTTCGGCCTGGATCAGCGTGAACAGTTCGTCGTAACGCGGTTCGACCACTTCGGCCAGGGCCTGACGCGACAGTTCGCGCGGTGGACGGTCGCCGACGCTTGGCACCTTGATGGTTTCACCGGCACCGGCCAGTTTCGCCAGGGCGCAGGCGTAGCGGATTTTGATTTCTTCGGCGTACTGAGTCGGAGTGCGCAACGCCATGGCGATGTCGTTGGTCACCTGATCACCGGCAATCGGGATCACCGCGGTGTGACGAATTGCGCCTTCGGTGAAGATCGCGATGTCGGTAGTACCGCCGCCGATGTCGACCAGGCACACGCCCAGCTCTTTCTCGTCGTCGGTCAGTACCGAGTAGGCCGAGGCCAGTTGCTCGAGAATGATGTCGTCGATTTCCAGACCGCAGCGACGCACGCATTTTTCAATGTTCTGTGCAGCGTTGACGGCGCAGGTGACCACGTGAACCTTGGCTTCCAGACGCACGCCGGACATGCCCAGTGGTTCACGAACGCCTTCCTGGTTATCGATCACGTAATCCTGCGGCAGGGTGTGCAGCACGCGCTGGTCAGCCGGGATCGCCACAGCCTGAGCAGCGTCGAGTACGCGCTCAAGGTCGGCCGAGCTGACTTCGCGATCACGGATCGCGACGATGCCGTGGGAGTTCAGGCTGCGGATGTGATTGCCCGCCACGCCGACGAACGCCGAGTGAATGCGGCAGCCCGCCATCAGTTGGGCTTCTTCGATCGCACGCTGGATCGATTGCACGGTGGACTCGATGTTCACCACCACGCCCTTCTTCAGGCCACGGGACGGATGGGTACCGATCCCGACGATTTCCAGCGTGCCGTCGTCGGAGACCTCGCCGACCAGCGCCACCACCTTGGAGGTGCCGATATCGAGACCGACGATCATTTTGCCGCTTTGCACGTTTGCCATGGATCCTGCCTCTTCTTAATTCTTTGCGACAGCGGGTTGGGCTGTCGTCGGCGCTACAGGTTCCCGCCAGCCAACAGCAAGGCCGTTGGCGTAGCGCAGATCGATGCGCGCAATGTTCGTAATCTGGTCTTTAAGCGTCTTGTCATAGATGGCGATAAAGCGGCGCATCTTTTCCACCAAATTGCCGCGTCCCAGCAGCAGCTCGATGCCGGGGCCGGAACTGCCGGCACCGGTGGTCAGGAACCAGCTCCCGCGTTCACGCAATTCCAGGCGTGCAATCGAGAAGCCCAACGGCCGCAGCATCTGGCTCAGCACCTGATACTGCTGCATCACTTGCTGCTGGGCCCGTTGTGGGCCGAACAGCTGTGGCAGGTGTTCGTAGTTCGCCAGTTCCTTTGGCGTAAACGCCTGGCCCTGGTTGTTCAGCAACGACTCGTCGCCCCAACGCGCTACCGGTAATTGCTCTTCGAGGCGGATCACCACTTGATCCGGCCACACCCGACGTACTTCGGCATGGGCGATCCAGGGCATCTGCTCAAGCTCGGTGCGCATCCCGGCCAGGTCGATGGTGAAGAAGCTCGACGCCACATACGGGGCGATGCGCTGCTGCACTGCTTGCTGGCTGATGTAGCTCAGGTCGCCCTGCACGGCGATCTTGGTGATCGGCCGGTCGGCGTACGGCAGCAAACGCGTTGCCCCTTCGTAGGTACCAAAGCCCAGCACAACCAGCAGCACCGGCCAGAACAGGCTTTTCAGAAAACCGAAATTGGCTTTCGGCAGGCGCGCGGACATCGGCTCTTTCGCCACCATTCGGCTGGCACCCCGCGGTACCGGCTTGCGGCCGGGTGCGGGTGGCTGATGTCTGAGCTGAGCGCCTTGCATGGTCTTAACCTCGCGCCTCTTGAGTGACTGCGCCTTCAACACTGGCGGCCAGAATGGCCAGTACCAGTTGCTGGAAATCCAGACCGGCAGCACGGGCCGCCATCGGCACCAGACTGTGATCGGTCATGCCCGGTGCGGTGTTCACTTCCAGGAACCAGAACTGCCCGTCGGCGTCCTGCATCACGTCCGCCCTGCCCCAACCGGCAATCCCCAGCGCCTCACTGGCCTTGGCCGTGAGATCCATGAGTTCCTTTTCCTTGGCGGCATCCAGCCCGCACGGAATGCGGTACTGGGTATCGTTGGCGATGTACTTGGCGTCGTAGTCGTAAAACGTGTGCGGTGTACCCAGGGCGATTGGAGGCAACACCTGGTCACGCAGGGTGGCGATGGTGAACTCCGGACCTTGAATCCATTGCTCAACCAACACTTGCGAATCGTAGGTACTGGCCGCTTTCCATGCGTCGATCAACTCGGACGCAGAACTCACTTTGGCCATCCCGATACTTGAACCTTCATGGGCCGGTTTGACGATCAAAGGGAAGCCCAGTTCCGTCGCCGCAGAAATACAATCGGCTTCGCTGCACAGCACGGCGTGACGCGGCGTCGGAATCCCGAGGCTGTGCCAGACCTGCTTGGTGCGCAGTTTGTCCATCGCCAGTGCCGAGGCCAGAATGCCGCTGCCGGTGTAGGGAATGCCGGCCACTTCGAGCAGGCCCTGCATGGAGCCGTCTTCACCGCCACGGCCGTGAAGAATGATGAAGGCGCGGTCGATTTTTTCACTCAGCAGACGTTGCAGAATGTCGGCGCCAACGTCGATACCGAACGCGTCCACACCAGCGCTCTGCAGCGCATCGAGAACGGCGTTACCGGATTTCAGCGAAACCTCACGCTCGGCACTCAAGCCGCCGAAGAGCACGGCGACGCGGCCGAAGTCTTTCGGCGCGATGGTGGAGAACAGCTTGGCGTAGGCAGCAGTCATTTCAACTTCCCCTCGACCGACGCCGCCACGGCGCCAGCGAACAATTCACTTTTCAACAGCTTCGGCGCGAGACCGCCGATATCACCCGCGCCCTGGCACAGCAGGATGTCGCCGGCACGCAACAGCGGCTTGACCAGCGGTGCCAGATCAACGCCACGCTCGATGTAGATCGGGTCGAGCTGACCGCGCTGGCGGATGCTGTTGCACAGCTTGCGGCTGTCGGCGCCCGGGATCGGCTCTTCGCCGGCCGGATAAACTTCCATCAGCAGCAGCACGTTGGCGTCGGCCAGTACATTGACGAAATCGTCGTACAGGTCGCGGGTGCGGCTATAACGGTGCGGTTGATACACCATCACCAGACGGCGTTCCGGCCAGCCACCGCGTACGGCTTTGATCACGGCCGCGACTTCGGTCGGGTGGTGACCGTAGTCGTCGACCAACATCACGTGGCCACCGTCCACCGGCAGTTCGCCGTAGACCTGGAAGCGTCGACCGACACCCTGGAAACCCGACAGGCCCTGAACGATGGCTTCATCGCTGACGCCCTCATCGGACGCAATGCAGATGGTCGCCAGCGAGTTGAGCACGTTGTGATTGCCCGGCATGTTCACGGAAACGTCCAGCGGCTCGCGGTCAGGGCGCAGCACGGTGAAGAAGGTTTGCATGCCTTGCTGACGCACATTGATCGCGCGGACGTCAGCGTCTTCGCTGAAGCCGTAAGTCACGGTCGGACGTTTCACCAGCGGCAGGATTTCGCGCACGACCGGGTCGTCCAGGCACATCACGGCCAAACCGTAGAACGGCAGGTTGTGCAGGAACTCGACGAAGGTTTTCTTCAGTTTGTTGAAGTCACCGTCGTAGGTCGCCATGTGGTCGGCGTCGATGTTGGTGACCACGGCCACCAGCGGTTGCAGGTGCAGGAAGCTCGCGTCGCTTTCATCGGCTTCGGCGATCAGGTAACGGCTGGTGCCGAGCTGGGCATTGGTGCCCGCAGCATTCAGACGACCACCGATGACGAAGGTCGGATCCAGACCACCGGCGGCGAACACCGAAGCGATCAGGCTGGTGGTGGTGGTTTTGCCGTGCGTACCGGCGACGGCGATGCCGTGGCGATAGCGCATCAGCTCGGCGAGCATTTCGGCCCGCGGCACTACTGGAATACGACGCTCAAGGGCGGTCGCGACTTCCGGGTTAGAGGTGTTCACAGCGCTCGACACTACCAATACATCGGCGGTCGCGGCGTTCTCGGCACGGTGGCCGATGAAGATCTGCGCGCCGAACGATTCCAGACGCTCAGTGACCGGCGAAGCTTTCAGGTCGGAACCGGACACTTCGTAGCCCAGGTTCAACAACACTTCGGCAATACCGCACATGCCCACGCCGCCGATACCGACGAAGTGGATGCGACGGATGCGGCGCATTTCCGGTTGCGGCATGGCTTTCTGATTCTCAACCATGGGCCACCTCCAGACAGGTATCGACCACGCTACGGGTGGCATCGGGTTTCGCCAGACGGCGGGCCGCTTGGGCCATATCTTCGAGTCGTTGCGGTTGCATCAAGACCTCTGTCAGGCGCGCGGCAAGATCCGCGGCACCAGTCGTTCTTTGCGGCATCAGGAAGGCTGCGCCTTCACGGGCCAAATAATCGGCGTTGCGGGTCTGGTGATCGTCGATCGCGTGGGGCAAAGGCACCAGCATCGAGGGCAGACCGGCGGCAGCCAGCTCACTGATGGTCAACGCGCCTGCGCGGCACACCACCAGGTCGGCCCAGCCATAGGCTTGGGCCATGTCTTTGATGAACGGCTGCACCTGCGCTTCGACGCCGGCGGCGCGGTAGCGCTCCGCAGTCACTTCATCGTGGTTTTTACCGGCCTGATGAAACACTTCCGGGCGCAAATCGGCAGCGACTTGGGCCAGGGCTTCAGGCAGCAATTTATTCAACGGTTCTGCGCCAAGGCTTCCGCCAAGGATCAGCAAACGCGCTTTGCGACCAGCCAGAGCCGGGCGCGATGTTTCGAGGAACAGCTCGCTGCGCACCGGGTTTCCGGTGGTACGGCGGGTGTCCGACAGAGTAAAGGTGTCGGGGAACGCTTCACACACCCGGGCGGCGAACGGCACCAGCAACCGATTGGCGGTGCCGGCCACAGCGTTCTGCTCGTGAACGATCACCGGCACGCCGGCCAGTTTCGCGGCAAGCCCGCCGGGACCAGTCACATAACCACCAAAGCCGACCACACACACTGGTTTCAACTGGCGAATGATCGCCCGCGCCTGCCACACCGATTTCAGCAGCATGAACGGCGCCTTGAGCAGCGACAGCTTGCCCTTGCCGCGCAGACCGCTGGCGTTGATGCGGTGAAGTTGAAGACCTGCAGCCGGTACCAATTCGTTTTCAATTCCGCGTGGCGTGCCGAGCCAGTGCACGGTGTAGCCGCGCGCCTGAAACTCGCGGGCACAGGCTAGCGCCGGGAACACGTGGCCGCCGGTTCCGCCGGCCATGATCAACACGTTAGCGCCCATGATTCGGCTCCTCAGCGAAGTCGCTCTCATGGAATTCCATTTCTTCACTGCCCAAGTGGGTTCGACTCTCCCACTCGATCCTCAATAACAAGCCGAGGCAGGCACAGCAGATCACCAACGAACTGCCGCCGTAACTGAGGAACGGCAAGGTCAGACCCTTGGTTGGCAGCAGGCCGACGTTCACCCCGATGTTGATCAGGAACTGACCAATCCACAGGAACGACAAGCCGTAGGCCACATAAGCTGCGAAATACTGTTTGGCTTTCTCCGCCCACAAGCCGATGTACATGCCGCGAATACACACGAACACGAACAGGGCCACGGTGCACAGCGAACCGACCGCGCCCAGCTCTTCAGCGAGAACCGAGAACACGAAGTCGGTGTGCGCTTCCGGCAGGTAGAACTGCTTCTGCACGCTGTTGCCCAGGCCCACGCCGAGCCATTCACCGCGACCGAAGGCGATCAACGCTTGCGACAGTTGATAACCGGCGCCGAACTGGTCAGCCCAAGGGTCAGCGAAGTTGGTCAGACGCGCCATACGATACGGCTGCATCTGAATCAGCAAGACCACCGCCCCGACCGCCAACACCACCATCAGCGAGAAACGGAACAGCCCGACCCCGCCAAGGAATAGCATTGCCGCCGCAGCGCCCATCATCACGACGGTGGCACCGAAGTCCGGCTCCATCAGCAACAGACCGGCCATCGGCAGCAGCACGATGAACGGCTTGAAGAAGCCCATCCAGCTCTCGCGCACTTCTTTCTGACGCCGCACCAGATAACCGGCGAGGTAGATCACCACGAATACTTTGGCGATTTCGGACGGCTGCACGTTGAAGAAGCTGAAACCGATCCAGCGCATCGAACCATTCACTTCTCGGCCGATGCCGGGGACGATCACCATCACCAGCAAACCGAACGCGCCGAGCAGCATCAACCAGCCGAGGCGCTGCCAGGTAGCAATTGGAATCATCATGGTGATGACACACGCGCCCAAACCCAGCACCACATATATAAGGTGGCGAATCATGTAATACAGCGGACTGCCCGACTGCGCGGCCGCCACTTCGGTGGACGCCGAGGCGATCATGATCAAACCGAGACCGAGCAGCGCCAGGCAACCGGCGAGCATCGGGAAATCGAGGTCGATACCGCGCCCGGTGATGATCGGCGACGGATACGGTTTGATGATATTGCGCAGGCTCATGCCAATTCCTCCACAGCGCGGACGAACTGGTGACCACGGTCTTCATAATTCTTGAACATGTCGAAACTGGCGCAGGCTGGCGACAGCAGCACCACGTCACCCGGCTGGGCAGCGGCGCGGCATTGCGCGACAGCATCGACCAGCGAGGTCGCGCGGATCAGTGGCACGGCATCACCGATGGCGGCGCCGATCTTGTCGGAGTCGCGGCCCATGAGGATCACGGCGCGGCAGTTGGCCCTAACCGGATCACGCAGATCGTTGAATTCGGCACCCTTGCCATCGCCACCGGCGATCAGGATGACCTTGCCATCGATGTCCGCGCCCAGGCCTTCGATGGCAGCCAGTGCGGCGCCGACGTTGGTGGCTTTGGAATCGTTGTAGTAAGCCACGCCGTCGAGATCACGCACCCACTGGCAACGATGTTCGAGACCGGCGAAGTTGCGCAGCGCCGCGAGCATCGCATCGAACGGCAGGCCGACCGCATGACCGAGTGCCAGCGCCGCGAGGGCGTTGGACTGGTTATGCGCGCCACGAATCTTCAATTCGCACACTGGCATCAGGTTTTGGAATTCGAAGGCCAGATACTTCTCGCCGTCTTCTTCGCGGATACCGAAGGCTTTGAAATCAGGTTTGGTCAGGCCGAACGTCCAGCATGGCTGGCCTTCGCCCATCAGCGGACGGCTCAGTGCATCCTGACGGTTGACCACGAACTGCTTGGCACCCCGGAAGATCCGGTGCTTGGCCAAGTGGTAAGCCGGCAGGCCGCTGTAGCGATCCATGTGGTCTTCGCTGATGTTCAGCACGGTCGCCACTTCAGCGTTGAGCTGGTCAGTGGTTTCCAGCTGGAAGCTCGACAGCTCCATCACGTACAGCTCGATGTCGTCGCTGAGCAAGTCCAGCGCCGGGGTGCCGAGGTTGCCGCCGACGGCGACGCGTTTGCCCGCCGCAACCGCCATCTCGCCGACCAGGGTGGTGACGGTGCTTTTCGCGTTGGAACCGCTGATGGCCACGATCGGCGCCTGCGCGTTACGCGCGAACAGCTCGATGTCGCCGGACAGTTTCACGCCACGGGCCGCAGCGGCTTGCAGGGCCGGGGTCGCCAGTGCCAGGCCGGGGCTCACGTAGAGCTCGTCGGCACGGCAGAGGAATTCGACGTCCAGCTCGCCACAACGCACTTCCACGTGCGGATAGTCACGCTTGAGCGTGGCCAGTTCCGGTGGATTTTCCCGCGTGTCCGCCACGGCAAACGACGTGCCCCGGTTCGCCAGGAAGCGAACCAGGGACATGCCGCTCTTGCCGAGGCCGACAACGATGCGGAAGTGGTCAGAAGCGATCAGAGACACTCGTTCTACCTCAGCTTCAGGGTGGCAAGGCCAACCAACACGAGAATCACGGTGATGATCCAGAAACGGACAATCACGCGCGGCTCGGGCCAGCCCTTGAGTTCAAAATGGTGGTGGATCGGTGCCATGCGGAACACACGGCGACCGGTCAGCTTAAAGGACGCAACCTGAATGACGACTGACAGGGTTTCCATCACGAACACGCCGCCCATGATGAACAGGACGATTTCCTGACGGACGATCACCGCGATGGTGCCCAGTGCCGCGCCAAGTGCCAGGGCACCGACGTCGCCCATGAACACTTGCGCTGGATAGGTGTTGAACCAGAGGAAGCCCAGGCCGGCACCGATCAGCGCGCCGCAGAACACGATCAGTTCGCCCGCGCCCGGCACATAAGGGATCAGCAAGTATTCAGCGAATTTCACGTTACCCGACAGGTAGCAGAAGATGCCCAGGCCACCGCCAACCATCACGGTGGGCATGATCGCCAGACCGTCGAGACCGTCAGTCAGGTTGACCGCGTTGCTCGAACCGACGATCACAAAGTAGGTCAGCACGATGAAACCGAGGCCCAGCGGAATGCTGTAGTCCTTGAGCATCGGCAGGATCAGCGTGGTTTCCACCGGGGTGGACGCGGTCATATAAAGGAAGATCGCCGCGCCGAGGCCGAACACCGACTGCCAGAAATACTTCCAGCGGCTCGGCAAGCCACGGGAGTTCTTCTCGATGACTTTGCGGTAATCGTCGACCCAGCCGATGGCGCCGAACAGCAGGGTCACCAGCAACACAGTCCAGACGTAGCGGTTGCTCAAGTCAGCCCAAAGCAAAGTGCTGACGCCGATCGAAGACAGAATCAGCGCGCCGCCCATGGTCGGGGTGCCCGACTTGGACAGGTGCGATTGCGGGCCATCGTTACGCACGGATTGACCGATCTGACGGTTCTGCAGGGTGCGGATCATCCACGGGCCATAGCACAGCGACAAAACCAGCGCGGTCAGCACACCGAGAATCCCGCGCAGGGTCAGGTACTGAAAGACCGCGAAGCCTTTGTAGAACTGTTGCAGATACTCCGCTAGCAGCAGCAGCATTAATGTTTCTCCAGACTGGATCCGCACAGAGCCGCAACGATGTTTTCCATCGCTGCACTGCGCGAACCCTTGATCAAAATAGTGGTGTTTGTGTCCTGCTCGGCGTCGAGGGCCTGGATCAGCTCGGCTTGCGTGCCGAAGTGATGCGCCTGTTCACCGAATGCGTTGACGGCGTGAACCATGTTTGGCCCGACGGCGTAAAGCGCGGAAACCTTGCCCCGGGCGTACTCGCCCACGTCGCGGTGCCCCTGCTCCGCCCAATCGCCCAACTCGCCGATATCCCCGAGCACCAGGACGGTGCGGCCGGAAAAGCCGGCGAGTATATCAACGGCCGCGCACATCGAGGTGGGGTTTGCGTTGTAAGTGTCATCGATCACGCGCATGCCGTTTTTCGCCAGTTGCGCGACGGTGCGACCCTTGACCGGTTGCACCGCGCCAAGGCCGGTGGCGATGCCGAACAGCGACACGCCCAAGGCGTGCGCGGCAGCGGCGGCGGCCATGGAATTGGCGACGTTATGGGTGCCGAGCAGGTTCAGTTGAACGCGCTCGACACCTTCAGGTGTGTGCAGATTGAAGGCCGGGCAACCACGCGCATCAGTGGTCAGGTCGCTGGCGTAAAAGTCCGCCTGCGTGTTGCTCAGGGCAAAGGTCAACACCTTGCGACCGGCAGCGCGGGTCTTCCAGATACCGAAAGCCTTGTCATCGAGGTTGAGCACGGCGATGCCATCGGCCGCCAGCCCTTCGATGATTTCGCCTTTGGCTTCGACGATTTTTTCCGGGCCGCCGAACTCACCGACGTGAGCGGTGCCGGCATTGTTCAGAATCGCTACGTGCGGCTTGGTCAGGCCGACGGTGTAGGCGATTTCACCCAGACGCGAGGCGCCCAGTTCGATCACGGCCGAGGTGTGTTCCGCGGCCAGTTCGATCAGGGTCAGCGGTACGCCGAGGTCATTGTTCAGGTTGCCACGGGTCGCCAGCACCGGGCCGCGCGTGCGCAGGATGCTCGCGAGCATTTCCTTGACCGTGGTTTTGCCGCTGGAACCGGTCACCGCCGCTAAAGGCTGAGTGAACGCGGCGCGATTCAAGGCGCCCAACTGGCCGAGGGCCTGACGGGTGTCCTTGACCAGCAATTGCGGCAAGGTGCTGTCGGCGACTTCACGCTCGACCAGCGCAGCCACCGCGCCTTTGGCGGCGACGTCATTCAAATAGTCATGACCGTCGAAACGCGGGCCGGTCAGCGCAATAAACAGTTGGCCTGGCTGGATCGCACGGCTGTCGATGCTGACGCCGTCGAAGCTGGCATCGCCAGCGATCAAACGGGCATCGAGGGCGTTAGTCAGTTCGCTGAGTTTCAGGGCCTTAAGCATGGGCCACCTCCCAAGCGGTCAGGGCATGATCAGCCTCGACCAAGTCGGAGAAAGCGTGGCGCTCGCCGTTGATTTCCTGATAGTCCTCGTGACCTTTACCGGCCAGGACGATCACGTCATCGGCCGACGCGCCGGCAATCAGTTGTGCAATCGCCTGACCACGGCCGGCGACGAAGGTGACTTTATCCACAGCCGTGAAACCGGCGCGGATGTCGTCGAAAATCACCGCTGGTTCTTCAGTGCGCGGGTTGTCGTCGGTGACCACAACCTGATCAGCCAGACGCTCAACCACTTCGGCCATCAACGGACGCTTGCCGCGATCACGATCACCGCCGCAGCCGAACAGGCACAGCAGTTGACCTTTGACGTGCGGGCGCAACGCGGTCAGTACTTTTTCCAGTGCGTCCGGGGTGTGGGCGTAATCGACCACCACCAACGGTTGCGTGCCACCGCCAAGACGCTGCATGCGTCCGGCCGGGCCTTCGAGTTTCGGCAGCACTTTGAGAATTTCGTCGAGCGCGTAATCCAGACCGAGCAATGCGCCGACCGCAGCCAGCACGTTGCTCAGGTTGAAGCGACCGAGCAGCGTGCTGCGCAGATGATGTTCGCCCTGCGGCGTGACCAATGTGGCGCGCACACCGTGGTCGTCGAACTGCGCTTCGCGGCAATACAAATAGGCGCTGCTGTCGAGCAGGCTATAGGTGATCAAACGCGACTCACGTTTTTCAGCAGCCAGTTGCCGGCCAAAATCATCGTCGAGGTTGACCACGCGGCACTTCAGATCATTCCAGGCGAACAGCTTGGCCTTGGCCTCGGCGTAAGCCTGCATGGTGCCGTGATAATCCAGATGATCGCGGGACAGGTTGGTCATCACCGCGACGTCGAACGCCAGTGCAGTGACGCGGCCCTGATCCAGACCATGGGACGAGACTTCCATGGCCACGGCTTTGGCGCCGGCCTTTTTCAGGTCGCCCAATGTCGCTTGTACGGCAATCGGGTTCGGCGTGGTGTGCAGACCGCTTTCCAGTGCGCCATAGAAGCCGGAACCCAGCGTGCCGACGATGCCGCAATGTTGACCGAGCAGATCCAGCGCCTGCGCAACCAGTTGGGTCACGCTGGTTTTACCGTTGGTGCCGGTCACGCCCACCAGGTTCAGGTGATGACTTGGCTCACCGTAAAAACGCCCGGCGATGTCCGACAGTTGCGCAGCGAGGCCCTTGACCGGGATCAGCGGCACGTCGGTGATCGGCAGCACAGTGGCGCCTTCGACTTCATAAGCTACAGCGGCAGCACCGCGTTGCAGTGCATCAGCGATGTGCGCACGGCCATCGAATTTGCCGCCCGGCACGGCGAGGAACAGATCGCCAGCGCGTACGTTACGGCTGTCCAGCGCCAATTCACGGATCAACAGATCGTGGCCGGCGTGGGGGAATATCTTGTTCAGACTTAATGACATCAGCCGCGCCCTCCATTGGCTTTCAGCGGTATGACCGGGGTGGCGTTGGCCTGTTGTGTCGCCGGCAGATTGTCCGGGGTCACGTTCATCAGACGCAGGGTGCCGGACATCACGCGGCTGAACACTGGCGCCGATACCAGACCACCGAAGTAGCCGGCCTTGCTTGGTTCGTCGATCACCACAACGATGGCGTAACGCGGACCGCTCATCGGGCCGAAACCGGCGAACAGCGAGCGATAGGAGTTTTCGGCGTAGCCCTTGGTGCCCACCGATGTTTTACGTGCAGTACCCGACTTGCCGGCCACGTGATACGCCGGCACCTGCGCACGGAATACACCGCGCGGTGCTTCGATCACTTGGGTGAGCATGCCTTGCATGGTTTTCGCGACGGCTTCCGGCAGCACTTGCGTAGTCTGCGGCGGCTTGTCGGTTTTGATCAGGGTCAGCGGCGCGAGACGACCATTGTTGGCCAGCGCCGAGAACGCGTGCACCAGCTGAATCGCGGTCACGGAAATACCGTAGCCGTAAGACAGGGTTGCGGTTTCAGCCTTGCGCCACTCGCGGTAGTTCGGCAGGTTGCCGACGCGCTCGCCCGGGAAGCCGAGGCCGGTGTCCTGGCCGAGGCCGACTTTCTGTGCGAGGCGATAAATGGTTTCGCCGCCGATGTCGAACGCGACCTTACTCATGCCGACGTTACTGGAATTGATCAGGATGCCGGTCATGTCCAGCACCGGACCTTCGGTTCTCGAAACGTCTTTGATGGTGTACTTGCCAATCTGCAAAGTACCCGGATACACCTCGACGGTGTCGGTCGGTTTCCAGCGGCCGGATTCGATCGCGGCGCTCATCGAGATGGCTTTCATGGTCGAACCCGGCTCGAACACGTCGATCATCGCGCGGTTACGCATCATTGCCGGTTGCAGGTTGCGACGGTTGTTCGGGTTGTAGGTCGGCTGGTTGACCATGGCGAGGATCTCGCCGGTCTTCACGTCCATGATCACCAGACTGCCGGCCTTGGCGCCGTTTTCGATGATTGCGTTACGCAACTCGCGGTTGGCCAGGTATTGCAGACGCAGGTCAATGGACAACGCCAAGGGCTTGCCGGCCTTGGCGTTTTTGGTGACCTGGACATCCTTGATCAGCCGACCGCGCCGATCCTTGATGACCTGCCGTTTGCCCGGCACACCGGCGAGCCACTCGTCGTAGGCGAGTTCGACGCCTTCACGACCGTGGTCATCGATGTCGGTAAACCCGACCATGTGCGCAGTGACTTCACCGGCCGGATAGAAGCGGCGGAATTCTTCGATGCCGTAAACGCCCGGCACTTTCAGATCAAGCACAGCCTGACCCTGCTCGGGGGTCAGCCCGCGCACCAGGTAAATGAATTCTTTGTTGGCCTGAGCTTCGAGACGCTCGGTCAGGGCTTTCGGATCCTGACCCAGGGCTGCCGCCAGCGCCGGCCATTTCTCTTTGGCCGACTGCATTTCCTTGGCGTTGGCCCACAGGGTGGTCACCGGGGTACTGACGGCCAAAGGCTCGCCGTTACGGTCGGTGATGAGACCACGGTGAGCCGGAATCGGGATGTGACGCAGACTGCGTGCGTCGCCCTGACCTTTGAGGAAGTCACGGTCAACCACTTGCAGGTCGATGATGCGCCAGCAGATTGCTGCGACCATCACGCCGAGCAGCGCCACCATCAGGCGGAAGCGCCACGGGAAGAGTGCGCCTTCGAGTTTCATCATGGCGCCACCATCTTCACGTCAGCCGCGCCCGGAATGTGCATTTTCAACTGTTCGCTGGCCAGCACTTCGATCCGGCTGTGCGCGGTCCAGGTGCTTTGTTCAAGAATCAAACGGCCCCACTCGGCCTGTGCCTTGTCGCGCACGCTGAGTTCGTTATAAAGATTGTTGAGCAACTGGCGGTTCCAGTGCGCGCTGTAAGACACGCCGATGGCCGACACGAGCACGCCGATAAACAGCAGCAGCATCAAAAAGCTGCCGCCGGGCAATGGCTTGGCGAAAAGCTTGCTCACCGCAACTTCTCCGCGACGCGCATGACGGCGCTACGGGAACGTGGGTTGGCTTTGAGTTCGGCGTCGGAGGCCGTCTGCGCTTTGCCATGGACTTTGATTTTCGGTTCGAACGCTACGTGACGAACCGGCAGGTTGCGCGGCAGGTTGTCGGCTTCGCCTTTCACCAATTTGCGCATGAACAGTTTGACGATGCGGTCTTCCAGCGAGTGGAAGCTGATCACCACCAGACGACCACCGATTTCCAGTGCGTCCAGCGCGGCTTCGAGGCCGGCTTCCAGATCGCCCAGTTCGTTGTTGACGTGAATGCGCAAACCCTGGAACGCACGGGTGGCCGGGTTCTTGCCCTTTTCCCACGCCGGGTTGGCGACCTTGAGCACTTCGGCCAGATCGGCGGTGCGCTCGAACGGCGTGATATCGCGACGTTCGGCAACGGCACGAGCCATGCGACCGGAGAAACGTTCTTCGCCGTATTCCTTGAACACCCGGGCGATTTCTTCAGCCGGCGCGGTGTTGACGAATTCGGCAGCGCTGATGCCTCGGGACGGATCCATGCGCATGTCCAGCGGACCGTCGTTGAGGAAACTGAAGCCGCGTTCAGCGTCGTCGAGCTGCGGCGAAGAGACGCCGAGGTCGAGCAGAATGCCGCTGACCTTGCCGCTCAGACCCTGCTCGGCAACCACCGAACCGAGCTCGGCAAAGCTGCGCTGCACAACGACAAAGCGGCCGTCTTCGGCCGCTAGCGTTTGCCCGGTGGCAATCGCTTGTGGATCTTTGTCGAATCCGATGAGACGACCATTTGTTCCGAGCTGGCTGAGGATCAGCCGGCTGTGTCCGCCGCGACCGAACGTACCGTCCAGATAGCATCCATCAGGACGTACGGCGAGAGCCTCCACGGCTTCGTCGAGCAGTACGGTGATGTGGTTAAAGCCGCTATCAATAGTCACAGGATCAAATCACGCAGTTCATCAGGCATGGCGCCCGGTTGTTGAATAGCAGCAAGGTCAGCGGCAGATACCGCGTCCCATGCATCCTCGTCCCACAATTGGAACTTGTTCAGTTGGCCTACCAGCATCGCGCGCTTATCGAGCTTGGCGTATTCGCGCAGACGCGGTGGAACCAGAAAACGACCACTGCCATCGAGTTCGAGATCGACGGCATTACCAATCAATAAACGTTGCAGCCGACGGTTCTCTTCGCGAAGCGAAGGAAGTGCGCGCAACTTGGTTTCAATAATTTCCCACTCATCGAGCGGATAGACACACAGGCATGGATCAACGGCATCAATGGTCACGATCAATTGGCCGGAACTACGCGAAACGAGCTCGTCGCGGTACCGGCTCGGCATAGCGAGACGGCCCTTTGCATCGAGACTGATAGCGTTAGCTCCGCGAAACACGTCAGCGTTTCTCCAATTTTTATCGTTTTGAGCTCAAAAAACCCACTTCATGCCACTTTCCGCCACTTGCGCACACTATAGGAATGCGCCCACCACACCGTCAAGGCGCGGAGTAAAGGAAAACCCTTACAGAACGGAGATTTAGGAACATAAAAGGAGGGGTAACGACAAATTGGCGGATAGTTTTGACCAATAACTTGATGCAGCACTGGAAGCTGCGCTCGGAAGTTAAAGTAATTTGTTAAGAGTAAGATTTTTTCGGTATTACAAAAGCGCTTCTGCTGTTGATTGAAGCACGGTGGGAAATGGCTATTACTGCGTTTGCCGCTGCCGGACTTTCAGAGCAGGTCTGCTGATATTACACAGCCCTGTTGCTATTGATTCAAGCAGGGAAAGAAAAAGGTGGAGAGTCGATCTGTAAGCCGGGTTCTGTCTTGAACAGTCATTCGTCTACGATGGCCATCACTGGACATCTTTAGCAACCTACCCGGTCCCAGCGCGGGCCACGCCTTGGGACCCTATTTGGTCTTGCTCCAAGTGGGGTTTACCTAGCCACGAACTGTTGCCAGACGTGCGGTGCGCTCTTACCGCACCTTTTCACCCTTACCGGCGCCGAAGCGCTTAGGCGGTTATTTTCTGTGGCACTTTCCGTAGGCTCACGCCTCCCAGGCATTACCTGGCACTTCGCCCTATGGAGCCCGGACTTTCCTCCCCCCCCTAATTTTCATAGAGGGCAGCGACTGTCCGATCGACTCTCCGCCGCGAAGGTTAACGGCAGAGCGCCCGAAGAACAAGCGCTAATAGCCGCAAAACCTGTCTGCGCGACGGGTTACTCGCCCTTCTGTTTCTCCAGCGCGACCTGATACAGCACGTTTTTGCGCTCGCCGGTGATTTGCGCGGCGAGAGCGGCGGCACGCTTGAGTGGCATCTCTTCGAGCAGCAGATTCAGCACGCGCATCGCCTCGCTGCTGACCGCATCTTCAGACTCCGGCGCCGTCCAGCCCGCCACCAGCACCACGCATTCGCCACGCTGCTGATTGCTGTCGGATTCAACAAACTCGCGCAGTTCCGTGAGCGGCAAGCCTTTAAGCGTCTCGAAGGTCTTGGTGATTTCGCGAGCCAACAGTGCCTGACGCTCACCACCGAACACTTCTTCCATATCCTGCAAACATTCAAGAATGCGGTGCGGAGCTTCGTAGAAGATCAGCGTGCGCGGCTCTTCTTTGACCGCTTGCAGTCGCGCCTTGCGCCCGACCGACTTGGCCGGCAAGAAACCTTCGAAGATAAAGCGATCGGATGGCAGCCCCGCCGCCGACAACGCGGCGATCAACGCGCACGCCCCCGGCACCGGTACCACCGCGATCCCGGCGGCACGGGCCTGGCGCACCAGGTGATAACCCGGATCGGAAATCAGCGGCGTGCCCGCATCGGAAATCAGCGCAACGTTGTCGCCCGCCAGCAGACGGGTAATAAAGCGGCTACCTTCATCTCGTTCATTGTGTTCGTGACAAGCGGCCAGCGGCGTGGAAATACCGAAGTGCTGCATCAGGCGCGCCGAGTGGCGGGTGTCTTCGGCAGCGATCAACGCCACTTCACGCAGGATTTTCAGTGCCCGGGCGCTGATGTCGTCCAGGTTGCCGATGGGCGTCGCCACCACATAAAGCGAGCCAGCAGCGGAATTCGGGGAACCTGGAGCAGTCAAAGCGCACACCTCATGATCGGTAAAAGCGGCCATTGTAGCGCGTCACGAGGCTTGCGTTGCGCTCTGCCCGAGCACGGTTTTGCACGCTGTAACGCAGCGCCGCAACATTTACTCCAGCTAAATTGACCGTTTCACGCCACTAACATCGCGCCCCGGCCAGTGCTTGGGTACAATTCCACGCTAATTTGATCGAGTATCAGGAACACTTACATGATCGCTTGCCTGCGGCTGTTCACTGCCCTCTGCCTCGCTGCCTTATTGGCGGCCTGCGCCAGCTCCCCTTCCTCCAGCCTTGGCGAACTTCCACGGACTCCGGACGCCAGCATCGAGCAACTGCTCGCGCAGGCCAGCCAGGCGAGTACCCCGGAAAAAGCTGCCCTGTTGCGCCTGAGCGCGGCAGATCTGGCTTACCACCAGGGCGATGCCGGACGCTCCGCGCAAATCCTGCAACAAGTGCCGATGGAGCAACTGAAGCCCGGCCAGCAGATTTTCGCCAGCACGCTGAACGCGGAACTGGCGATGACGCGCAATCAGCCGAAAGCCGCGCTGACCGCTCTGAGCCATCCAAGCCTGCAGCATCTGGGCGAAATGCCTGAAGAGCAGCAAGTGCGCACCGGCACCGTTCACGCCCGTGCCCTTGAAGCCGATGGTCAGACCCTGGCTGCCGCTCGCGAGCGCGTCTTTATCGCGCCGATGCTGAAGGGGGAAGCCGCCAGCAAAAACCACGAAGCGATCTGGACACTGATTGCCTCGCTGCCGACCGATCAACTGCAAGCCAACACCACCGACGACCTCGGCGGCTGGATGGGCCTGGCACTGGCGGTGAAATCCGCCGGTACGCTGGAACAGCAGCAAGCTGCGATCGACACCTGGCGCGCGCAGAATCCAAAGCACCCTGCTGCGATCAACCTGCCGCAGCCGCTGACCAAACTCAAGGAACTGGCCAGCCAGCCCCTGAGCAAAATCGCCCTGCTGCTGCCACAAGATGGCCAACTGGCTGCCGTCGGCAAAGCACTGCGTGAAGGTTTCATGGCGGCGCACTATCAGGCGCAACAGGCCGGGCAGAAGCCACCCGCGATCGAGTTCTACGACAGCTCGAAACTGACCTCGATGGACGAGTTCTACCGCAAGGCTCAGGCTGACGGCGTGCAACTGGTCGTCGGGCCGCTGGAAAAACCACTGGTCAAACAGCTGAGCACTCGCCCGCAATTGCCGATCACCACCCTCGCGCTAAACTACAGCGAAGGCGATCAAGGCCCGGCGCAACTGTTCCAGTTTGGTCTGGCTGCTGAAGACGAAGCCCGCGAAGTGTCGCGCCGCGCCCGTGCTGATGGCCTGCACCGCGCCGCGATCATGGTGCCGAAAGGCGAATGGGGCGACCGCGTCATGCGCGCGTTCAGCCAGGACTGGCAGGCTAACGGCGGCACCATCGTTGCCACCGAGCGCGTTGATCAGCCGGTGCAACTGGCTCAGCAAATCGCCGACATGTTCCAACTGCGTCAGAGCGAAGCGCGCGCCAAGAGCCTGCAAAACGCTGCCGGCACTAACGTCGCCGCACAGCCTTCGCGTCGTCAGGACATCGAGTTCATCTTCCTCGCCGCCACGCCGCAACAGGCGCAGCAGATCAAGCCAACCCTTAACTTCCAGTACGCTGGTGATGTTCCGGTTTACGCCACCTCGCACGTTTACAGCGCCAGCGGCGACGTCAACCAGTACAACGACATGAACGGCATTCGCTTCTGCGAAACCCCATGGTTGCTGGACAACAGCGACCCACTGCGTCAGCAAGTGGTTGCACAGTGGCCGCAAGCTGCCGGCAGCCTCGGCCGCCTGTACGCGATGGGTGTTGACGCCTATCGCCTGGCACCGCGTCTGGATCAGCTCAAGGCATTGCCGGACAGCCGCATCGACGGTGAGTCGGGCAGCCTCGGCATGACCCAGACTCAGCGCGTTGTGCGTCAGTTGCCTTGGGCACAGTTCGTCAGCGGTCAGGTGCAGCGCCTGCCGGACACCCCGCGCTAATGCCCGACAGGTCACGCTCGCAAAGCGGTAAGGATGCCGAGCGCCAGGCGCTCGAGCATCTGCAACAACAAGGTCTGCGCCTGTTGGCGCAGAACTGGTTTTGTAAACGCGGCGAGCTTGATCTGGTCATGCTTGATGGCGATACAGTAGTATTCGTTGAAGTTCGCTACAGAAAAAACACTCAATGGGGTGGCGCGCTCGCTAGCATCGATGGGCGCAAGCAGCAGAAACTGATTTTTGCCGCACAGTATTTTCTTCAGCGCGAGTCGCGTTGGGCCAATTCCCCCTGCCGCTTCGACGTGGTGGCCATCGACAGCCATCCGAGTCAGCTGAACTGGTTGCAGAATGCTTTCGACAGTTGATCGTCGGCGCTGCAATCCGGACAATCCCACCGACAAATTTTGCTCTTTGCTTTGCGGGCTGCACTTTCATGTGCCGAATAGCCGCGCTACTTAAGGTCACACAGATGGACATGCAATCCCGAATTCGCCAGCTTTTCCAGGCCAGTATCGACACCAAGCAACAGGCGATGGACGTACTTGCACCGCACATCGAGCAAGCCAGCCAGATCATGGTCAACGCCCTGCTCAACGAAGGCAAAATGCTTTCGTGCGGCAACGGCGGCTCGGCCGGTGACGCCCAGCACTTCTCTTCGGAGCTGCTCAACCGCTTCGAGCGCGAGCGCCCAAGCCTGCCGGCCATTGCCCTGACCACCGACACGTCGACGATCACCTCGATCGCCAACGACTACAGCTACAACGAAGTGTTCTCCAAACAGATCCGTGCGCTCGGTCAGCCAGGCGATGTCCTGCTGGCGATTTCGACCAGCGGTAACTCGGCGAACATTATTCAAGCGATCCAGGCCGCACATGATCGCGAAATGATTGTCGTAGCTTTGACCGGACGCGATGGCGGCGGCATGGCCTCGCTGTTGCTGCCCGAGGACGTCGAGATTCGCGTTCCGGCCAATGTCACTGCACGTATTCAAGAAGTCCACTTGCTGGCGATCCATTGCCTCTGCGATCTGATCGACAGCCAACTGTTCGGGAGTGAAGAATGACCCCTAATCGCCTTGGCCTTCTGGCCTTGACCCTGTGCCTCGGCATCAGCGGCTGCACCTCGGTGGTGAACGCCAGCCGTGAAGCACCGATCGATGACGACCGTGGCACGCGCACCTTCGGCAGCAAGATCGACGACTCGTTGATTGAAACCAAAGTGGGTGTGAACGTGGCGAAGGCCGACCCGGCGCTGGACAACGATTCACACATCGTCGTGACCAGTTTCAACGGCGTTGTTCTGCTCGCCGGCCAAACGCCTCGTGCCGACCTGAAAGCCAAGGCCGAACAGGCCGCAGCCGCTGTTCAACGGGTAAAAACCGTGCATAACGAGCTGCAGGTTATTCCGCCGTCCGGTTTCCTGGCTCGCCAGAACGACACTTGGCTGACCTCCAAGATCAAGACGCAGATGCTCACCGATGCCAGCATTCCCGGCTCGCGCATCAAGGTCGTGACCGAGAACGGTATCGTCTACCTGCTGGGCCTGCTGACCAAACAGGAAGCCACTCAGGCAACTAACCTGGTGCAGGGCGTTTCCGGCGTACAGAAGATTGTGAAGCTGTTCGAATACATCGACTGATACGCCTCTTCGTGTAGGAGCTGCCGAAGGCTCGGGCCGCGATCGGACGATCTTTTGATCTTGCTTTAAAAGATCAGGATCAAAAGATCGCAGCCTTCGGCAGCTCCTACAGTTTTGAGATGTGTATGCAGTTTGAGATGCGTATGCAGTTTTGAGATGCGCATGAAAAAGGCGATCCATCCGGATCGCCTTTTTTTATTTCACCACTTTCAAACTTGGCCGGCCTGTTGGGCGCGGCGGTTCGCTGTCCGGTGGTGGCAAGTCGTCATCCGACTCGATCTCTTCCTCGTCATCCATCGGCGACTCGAGATCAAACACCATGCCTTGACCGTTCTCCCGGGCGTAGATCCCCAGGATGGCGCCAATCGGCACGTACAAGCTGTGCGGAACGCCACCGAAGCGACCTTCAAAGGTCACCACGTCGTTGTCCATGTGCAAATGCCGTACGGCACTTGGCGAGATGTTCAGGACAATCTGCCCGTCACTGGCGAAACCCTGCGGCACTTGCACCGCCGGGTACTCGGAATTGACCAGCATGTGCGGGGTGCAATCGTTATCCACAATCCACTCATAGAGCGCGCGAACCAAATAAGGTCGACTGGAGTTCATAGCGGCTCCTTAAGCCTTAGCGCATATCGCGTTCGACACCAGACAGACTCGCCTGGAAAGCCTCACGCGCAAACGAGCGCTCCATGTAATCAAGCAGCGGCTTGGCTGGCCGCGGCAGTTCAATACCCAAAATCGGCAAACGCCAGAGTATTGGCAATAGGCAGCAATCCACCAGACTTTGTTCCTCACTGAGGAAAAACGGCTTGTCGGCAAACAGCGGCGACACGCCCGTCAGGCTTTCACGCAACTCCTTGCGCGCCACGACACGCGCGGCCTCTTTGGACTTTGGATCAAGAATCAGATCCACCAGACCACACCAGTCGCGCTGAATACGATGAATCAGCAGTCGGCTATTGGCACGCGCCACTGGATAAACCGGCAACAACGGCGGGTGCGGGTAACGCTCATCCAGATATTCCATCACCACAGTCGACTCCCACAGCGCAAGGTCACGATCGACCAGCGTAGGCAGACTTCCGTAAGGGTTCACCTCAATCAGTTTAGGCGGCTGACGTCCAGCTTCCACATAAATGATTTCGGCGCTGACACCCTTCTCTGCAAGCACGATGCGCACTCGGTGGGAATAGTGGTCGGCGGGGTCGGAGTAACAGGCCAACCGATTGGTCACGCCCATGGCGATCCTCCTCGCTTGTTGAAATGATTGGAACCGGAAAAACGCGCGCGCCCAGAGGGCGCCTCCCGCAATATCCGGCGAACCAGACGTTGCGTTATCGGAGGCGCCCTTGGGCGCGCGCGATTAACAGCAATGCTTTGAAGCGTATCAGTGCACGTCTTTCCAGTATTCACGCTTGAGCAGGTAGGCGAACACAAAGAAGAACGCCAGGTACAGCAAGACGTAGGTACCGATGCGCTGATGTTGCAGCTTAACCGGGTTAGCCGAGTAAGCCAGGAAGGTTACCAGATTCTTGACCTTCTCATCGAACTGCTCTTCGTTCAGAGCACCGGATTTCGGCACGATGGTCAATTGATCGCACGCTTCATGGGTCAGCGGCGTACCGGTCAACGGATCATATTGCTTCTTGCCGTCTTCGACGATCTGCACCTGTTTGCAGCCCACCACCTGACGACCTTGCAGGCCGACCAGTACGTTAGGCATGCCGACGTTCGGGAAGACCTTGTTGTTCACACCCCATGGGCGTGCCGGATCTTCGTAGAACGACTTCAGGTAACCGTAGAGCCAGTCGGTGCCACGCACGCGAGCCACCAACGTCAGATCCGGTGGTGCTGCGCCGAACCAGGTTTTGGCGTCCGCCGGCTGCATGCCGATGGTCATGTGATCACCGATCTTGGCACCGGTGAACACCAGTTTCTCCAGCATCAGTTCGTGCGGCACGCCGAGGTCATCGGCAACGCGCTCGTAACGCTGGAACTTGGCGCTGTGGCAACCCATGCAGTAGTTGGCGAAAGTGCGCGCACCGTCCTGCAAAGCAGCTTTATCGGCGACATCGATGTCGACTTTTTCCAGCTCCGCACCGTGTTCAGCAGCGAACGACAAGACAGGCAACGCAGCAAAAATCAGAGCAAAAAATAACTTTTTCATCAGCCAGTCACCCTTTCCGGAACCGGTTTGGTCTTCTCGAGCCTGGTGTAGAACGGCATCAGAATGAAGTAGGCGAAGTACAGGAAGGTGCAGACCTGCGACAGCAAGGTTCGCTCCGGCGTCGGCGCAAGCACACCGAGAATGCCGAGAATCACGAACGAAATGCAGAACACCACCAGCCAGATTTTGCTCATCCAGCCTTTATAGCGCATCGATTTGACCGGGCTTCGATCCAGCCACGGCAGCACGAACAGCACCGCAATCGCCGCGCCCATGGCGATAACGCCCATGAGCTTGTCCGGGATTGCCCGCAAGATTGCGTAGAACGGTGTGAAGTACCAAACCGGCGCAATATGCTCTGGTGTCTTGAATGGGTTAGCTTGCTCGAAGTTTGGTTTTTCGAGGAAGTAGCCGCCCATTTCCGGGAAGAAGAACACAATGAAGCAGAAGATAAACAGGAACACCACGACACCGACAATGTCTTTCACGGTGTAGTACGGGTGGAAGGCGATGCCGTCCAGCGGGATGCCGTTTTCGTCTTTGTGCTTCTTGATGTCGACGCCGTCAGGGTTGTTCGAACCCACTTCGTGCAGCGCCAGAATGTGCAACACCACCAGACCGAGAATCACGATCGGCAGCGCAACTACGTGCAAGGCGAAGAAGCGGTTCAGGGTGATGCCGGAGATCAGGTAGTCACCACGAATCCACTGGGTCAGGTCGTTACCGATCACCGGTATCGCACCGAACAGCGAGATGATCACCTGGGCACCCCAGTAGGACATCTGACCCCATGGCAGCAGATAACCCATGAAGGCTTCGGCCATCAGCGCCAGGTAGATCAGCATGCCGAACACCCAGACCAGTTCACGCGGTTTCTGGTACGAACCGTAAAGCAAGCCACGGAACATGTGCAGATAGACCACGATGAAAAACGCCGAAGCGCCGGTCGAGTGCAACAGACGCAAAATCGAGCCGTACTCGACGTCGCGCATGATGTATTCAACGGAAGCGAACGCTTCTTCTGCCGACGGCGTGTAGCTCATCGTCAGCCAGACACCGGTGACGATCTGATTGACCAGAACCAGCAGTGCCAGAGAGCCGAAGAAATAGAAGAAGTTAAAGTTTTTTGGCGCGTAATACTTGCTGAGATGGTCTTCCCACATTTTCGTCGCGGGAAAGCGCGCATCAACCCAATCCATGAACTTGCTCATCACGCTTTCTCCGTATCGACGCCAATGACAATCAGGTCATCGGTCTCATAGGAATGCGGGGGAACTGGCAGGTTCAAAGGCGCAGGTTGCGACTTGTAGACGCGGCCAGCCAGATCGTAGTGGGAACCGTGGCAAGGGCAGAAATAACCGCCTACCCAGTCTTTACCCAGATCCGCAGGTGCCACTTCGGGACGGAAGGTCGGTGAGCAACCCAGGTGTGTGCAGATCCCGATCAGCAGCAGAATTTCCGGCTTGATCGATCGCACTTCAGGGTCGACATAGGTGGGTTGCGTGGAGTTTTTGGATTCAGGATCGGAGAGCTGGCCCTCGATCTTTTTCAGATTATCCAGGATTTCCTTGGTACGGCGGACAATGAACACCGGCTGGCCACGCCATTCAGCAATCATCTGCTGTCCTGGCTCGACTTTGCTGACATTCACTTTCACCGGTGCACCGGCGGCTTTCGCCTTGGCACTGGGAAACCATGACCCCACGAACGGGACCGCAGCCCCCACCGCTCCTGCAGCACCCACCACGGATGTGGCTGCTACCAAGAAGCGACGCCGGCCTGCATTCACGCCGTCATTGCTCATTCAGTCCTCTCCCATCAGCTTTTGTGGCCTGTTAAATCAGGCATCTACTAAATAAATCAATGTTACTTATAAAAATTTTGCCGAATGGTAATGAAAAGCCCCAATTCTGACAAGGGAATTACCCGGAGCTCTTACCCTCAAGCCTTGCAGTATAGGGGGTCTACGGAAGTGGCAAGTTGTCGCAGCGCAATTCTTTGATAAATCACAGGCATAAAAAAACGCCCGCTTCCGTGAGGAGGCGGGCGTTCTTTTTGAACGTGGAAGCGGAATTAACGCTTCGAGTACTGCGGACGCTTACGCGCTTTACGCAGACCAACTTTCTTACGTTCAACTTCACGGGCGTCGCGAGTAACGAAGCCAGCTTTGCGCAGAGCGCCACGCAGGGTTTCGTCGTAGTCCATCAGAGCGCGAGTGATACCGTGGCGGATTGCGCCAGCTTGACCACTTACACCACCGCCGATCACGGTGACGTAGATGTCGAACTTCTCGACAGTCTCAGTCAGCTCCAGCGGCTGACGAACTACCATGCGGGCAGTTTCGCGGCCGAAGAAGTTTTCCAGCGAACGGTTGTTGATGGAGATGTTACCAGTACCCGGACGCAGGAAAACGCGTGCGGTTGCGGTCTTGCGACGGCCAGTGCCGTAATTTTGAGTCGCCGACATAATGTACTATTCCGTTAAAACTTCAGTTCTTGGGGCTGCTGAGCAGTATGTGGGTGTGCAGCGCCCGCATAGACTTTCAGCTTACGGTACATGTCGCGACCCAGTGGGTTTTTAGGCAGCATGCCTTTAACCGCGGTCTCGATCACGCGCTCAGGGGCTTTAGCGATCAGCTTTTCAAAGTTGATCGACTTGATGCCGCCCGGGAAACCGGAGTGGGAGTAGTAGATTTTGTCAGTGGTTTTAGCACCGGTAACACGAATCTGCTCAGCGTTGATTACGACGATGTAGTCGCCGGTGTCAACGTGAGGAGTGTACTCAGGCTTGTGCTTGCCACGCAGACGGCTCGCGATTTCGGTGGCCAGACGACCCAGGGTCTGACCAGCAGCGTCGACGACAAACCAGTCGCGCTTTACTGTTTCTGGTTTAGCAGTAAAAGTTTTCATTCTTTATAGCCTCAGGGGCCGCCCTGTAAATTAGACGGCGGATCTTACTGAATAGTGCGTACTTTGACAAGTCAAAGGCAGCCGGATACAGACGCTTTCGGGGGCTCGGGTCGGCGCGTCCGTTCAACGGCAAGATTCTTCGGCGGCGGCGCATCACTTCCACTGCAGAAAGAGGTCGGCAATTATGCAGATTGCGAAAAATAATTCAACCTGCTTTTATGATTGTTTTGCCCAAGGAGTACCCGATGGACTATCGCCAGCTAGGCCGTACCGACCTGAACGTGAGCGCAATCTGCCTCGGCACCATGACCTGGGGCGAGCAAAACACTGAAGCTGAAGCCTTCGCCCAGATCGAACGCGCCAAGGAAGCCGGGATCAATTTCATTGACACCGCCGAGATGTACCCGGTGCCACCGAAAGCCGAAACCTACGCCACCACCGAGCGTTACATCGGCAATTATTTCAAAAGTCGCGGCGATCGTGCCGACTGGATCCTCGCCAGCAAGATCGCCGGCCCGGGCAACACCATCGACTACATTCGCGATAAAAACCTGCGCCACAACCGCCAACACATCACCGCCGCGGTGGATGCCAGCCTCGAGCGCCTGCAGACCGATTACATCGATCTGTACCAATTGCACTGGCCGGAGCGCAGCACCAACTTTTTCGGACAACTGGGCTACAAGCACAAGATCGAAGCCAATCTGACGCCACTGGAAGACACTCTCGAAGCGCTCGACGAGCAAGTGAAGGCCGGCAAGATTCGCCACATCGGTCTGTCCAACGAAACGCCGTGGGGCACCATGCGCTTTCTCGCACTGGCCGAAGCCCGTGGCTGGCCGCGTGCGGTGTCGATCCAGAACCCGTACAACCTGCTCAACCGCAGCTTCGAAGTGGGTCTGGCAGAAATCGCCATCCGCGAACAGTGCGGCCTGCTCGCCTATTCGCCGCTGGCGTTTGGTTTCCTGTCGGGCAAGTACGAAGGTGGCGCACGTCCGCCGAAAGGCCGTCTGAGCCTCTATAGCCGCTTCAGCCGCTATTTCAATGCGCAATCGGAAGCAGCGTGCAGCCGTTACGTCGCCCTCGCCCGTGAGCACGGTCTGGATCCGGCGCAGATGGCGCTGGCGTTCGTTACCCAGCAACCGTTCGTCACCAGCAACATCATTGGTGCGACGACGCTTGAACAACTGGACAGCAACATCGCCAGTTTTGATCTGAAGCTTTCCGATGAAGTGCTGGAAGGGATTGAGGCGATTCACAAGGATCATCCGAATCCCGCACCCTGATCAGCCGCTAAAAGTTTCGCGAGCAGGCTCGCTCCCACAGGTACGGTGATCACCTGTGGGAGCGAGCCTGCTCGCGAAGAGGCCAGTCTGATCGTTCCCACGCTCCGCGTGGGAATGCATCCCGCGACGCTCCGCGTCGCATCCACAGCGGAACGCGGAGCGTCCCCGGCGGCATTCCCACGCAGAGCGTGGGAACGATCATCAGAGCGACCGCGCAATAATCTCTTTCATGATTTCATTGGTGCCGGCATAGATCCGCTGCACGCGCGCATCCGCCCACGCCCGGGCCACCGGGTATTCCCACATAAAGCCGTAGCCGCCATGCAGTTGCACGCATTCGTCGAGCACCTTGCATTGCAGGTCGGTGCCCCAGTATTTGGCCATCGCCGCCGTCGGTACATCGAGTTTGCCTTGCAGATGCAGTTCCAGACATTTGTCGACAAACACTCGGCCGATCTGAATTTCAGTGGCCATCTCTGCCAGTTTGAAGCGAGTGTTCTGGAAATCGGCAATCGCCTTGCCGAACGCCTTGCGATCACGGGTGTAATCCAGCGTCCATTGCAACGCTGCTTCGGCCGAGGCCAGACCGCCAATCGCTACGGTCAGACGCTCTTGCGGCAACTCCTGCATCAGATAAGCAAACCCTGCCCCGGCCTGCCCCAGCAGATTTTCTTTCGGCACGCGTACGTCCTGGAAGAACAATTCCGACGTGTCCTGCGCCTTCATCCCGACCTTCTCGAGGCGTTTGCCCTTCTCGAAGCCCGGCGTATTCACTTCGACCAGAAACAGGCTGGTGCCCTTGGCGCCGGCCTTGGGATCGGTCTTGGCAACGACGATCACCAGATCCGCGAGGAAGCCGTTGGTGATGAAGGTTTTCGAGCCATTGATCACGTATTCATCGCCGTCGAGCACAGCGGTGGTTTTCACGCCTTGCAGGTCGGAACCCGCGCCAGGTTCGGTCATGGCGATGGCAGTGACCATCTCGCCGGAGACCAGTTTCGGCAGGTATTTGTGTTTCAGCGCTTCACTGCCGTAATGCAGGATGTAGGGCGCGACAATGTCCGAATGCAGCGAGAAGCCGATGCCGGTCAGGCCCAGCCGGCCGACCTCCTCGATCACTACAGCGCTGTAGAGAAAATCCGCCCCCAGCCCGCCGTATTCTTCCGGCAGGTGCGAGCAGAGCATCCCCGCCTCCCCGGCCTTGTTCCACAGCTTGCGGTCAATGTGGCCTTGTTTCTCCCACTGCGCATGGAACGGCACGGCCTCTTTTTCGAGGAAGGTTCGTACGCTGTCGCGGAATAATTCGTGCTCGGAGCTGAACAAGGTTCTGGGGATCATGCGGCACCTTTCTTTCTTGTTGGAGGGAGATGACCCTCAGAGACTAAGCCTCCCCTCCGACACAGGACACTGGACACATCCGACAAAAAATAAGACGATCCAGCCGTCTGGTGACCACTTTCCCTTATAAAAACAAAACAAAAGTTGAATTATGTCCAAGCAAGTCTCCACGCCCTTGCGGCGCGTCAGCATCCTGGCTATCGACCGGGTTTTCGCCTTCACCCTCATGCAAGCCAAGGATTTTTTCCATGTGGCGAGCCTGCGCTACGGCAAACAACTGGGCCACGGCCTGACACCCGCGTTTGAAACGCGCATCGTCAGCCCCGACGGCAAACCGGTAACAAGCTTCAGCGATGTGGTGATCCCCGTCGACGGTGGTCTGGAAAACACCGATATCATCATCCTCCCGGCGTTCTGGGACGACTTCGAAACCCTGTGCACCCGTTACCCGCAAATCATGCCGTGGCTGCGTGAGCAACACGCTCGCGGCGCTGTGCTCTGCGGCGAAGCCACCGGGGTGTTCTGGCTGGCCGAAGCCGGGCTGCTGAATGGCAAGGAGGCGACCACGTACTGGCGCTTCTTCAACGCCTTCACCGAACGCTTCCCCAAGGTGCACCTGAATCAGGACAAGCACCTGACCGACGCCGACAACCTGTATTGCGCTGGCGGCACCACGTCGGCCTGCGACCTTTACATCTACTTGATCGAGCGTTTCTGCGGCGCCAACGTCGCGCAGGCTGTGGCCCGCGATATTCTTTACGAAGTGCAGCGTAACTATTCGCCGGGGCGCATTGGTTTTGGCGGGCAGAAGCTGCATCAGGACGTGATCATCCTGCAGATTCAGCATTGGCTTGAAGAGCACTTCGCCGACAAATTCCGCTTCGAAGATGTGGCGCGCGAGCATGGCATGAGCATTCGCAATTTCATGCGCCGCTTCCAGACTGCGACTGGCGACAAGCCGCTGCATTACCTGCAGCGGCTGCGCATCGAGACGGCGAAGGGCTTGTTGTCGGGCAGCCGCAAGAGCATCAAGACCATCAGTTATGAGGTCGGTTACGACGACGCGAGCTTCTTTGCGCGGTTGTTCCGTCAGCACACCGAGCTGTCGCCGAACCAGTATCGGCAGCAGTTTCAGCAAGCTGCCTAACCCTCCCCCCCCGATGATCGTTCCCACGCTCTGCGTGGGAACGATCAAGATCGCAGCCTGCGGCAGCTCCTACAGAATGGCGTATACCTGTAGGAGCTGGCGAAGCATGCGATCTTTTGATCTTCAGCGCATAAAAAAGGGCCTGCAATTGCAGGCCCTTTTTATTTGCCGAAATCCGCTTAAGGCTTGTGCGCCCGCGACAGGAATTCGTGCGATTGCATTTCCAGCAGACGGCTCAGCGTGCGCTGGAATTCGAAATTCAAACGGCCGCCGGTGTACAGATCCTTCAGCTCGACTTCAGCGGAAATGATCAGCTTGACGTTACGGTCGTAGAACTCGTCGACCATGTTGATGAAGCGGCGAGCGATGTCGTCGGTGGTGACGCTCATCTGCTCGACACCGCTGAGCAGCACGGCGTGGAAGATCTTGCCCAGTTCGATGTAGTCGTTCTGGCTACGCGGGCCGTCGCACAGTTCGCGGAAATCGAACCAGGCCACGTCGTCGCAAGTACGCAGTGCGCGGATCTCGCGGTTCTCGATCATCAGCACGTCGTTCTCGACCGCTGCCGTGCACTCCGGCGTCAGCGCGCGGAAGCTCTTGCGCAGGCTTTCGTGGGACGCTTCGTCGAGCGGGAAGTGGAACAGCTCCGCTTGTTCGAGGTGACGCAGGCGATAGTCGACGCCGCTGTCGACGTTGACGATCTCGGTGTTCTGCTTGATCAGCGCAATGGCTGGCAGGAAGCGCGCGCGTTGCAGACCGTCCTTGTACAGACCGTCCGGGACGATGTTCGACGTCGCGACCAGGGTCACGCCGTTCTTGAACAGCTCTTCCATCAATGTGCCGAGGATCATCGCGTCGGTGATGTCGGAAACGAAGAATTCATCGAAGCAGATCACTCGCGACTCGTCGGAGAAACGCTTGGCAATGATGGTCAGCGGGTTTTTCTCGCCGCCGAGGGTTTTCATCTCTTCGTGCACGCGCTTCATGAAGCGGTGGAAGTGGGTGCGGGTCTTTTCCTTGAACGGCAGCGCTTCGAAGAAAGTGTCGACCAGGTAAGTTTTGCCGCGACCCACGCCGCCCCAGAAATACAGGCCCTTGACCGGCGTCTGATCCTTTTTGCCAAACAGTTTGCTCAGCAGGCCTGGCTTGTTCTGATCAGCCGCGATCAGATCGTCGTACAGACGCTGCAAATGACGCACAGCAGTTTCCTGCGCGGCATCATGGAAGAAGTCCGGGCGTTTCAGATCAGCTTGGTATCGTTCTAGGGGCGTCATAATTCGTTAGCAAGGCAACAAAAACGGGCCGTCACTGTAGCGATGGCCCGGGGGAATGGCAATCGGCCCTTGGTCGGGCCGTGCCGCCGATTAGTCTTGAACCGGGGTCAGCGCGACGCGCAACGCCTCGATGGCCGCATCGCGAGCCGCAGCATCGGCGAACGCCGGGCTGTCGCCCACGCACTCGCCTTCGAGCCAGACGCTGAAGCTCAGGTCTTCGCTGCGTACGTCCAGCGCCTGACCCGATTGCAGTTGCTTGGTCACCTGACCAGCGGCTTTGCCGTCGGCGAAGTTGCGCGACAGCAGCAATTGCTCGCCATCGGCCGCCAGCAGACGGAAACGGAAGCTGCCGTCGTCTTCACGGAAGCTGACGAAACGCGCGGCTTTCGCGGCTTTCTTCTTCGTGGTTGCGGCAACCTGAACTTGATTGACGAACGAACGCAGGCCAACGGCTTCGCGCAGTTCGTTGAGGAACGGCGTCGCCACGGCACGGGCCTTTTTCGCACCGATCTGCAGGATATCTTCCAGATCCGCCGGACGTTCAATCAACTGGTGATACTTGTCGCGCGCTTCGCCGAGATCGTTGTCGAGCAACTGGAACAAACGGCTCTTCGCCTCGCCCCAACCCAGACCACCGAGCAGTTCGCTGCGGAATTCGTCAGCCTGTGCTGGCGTGGCGAAGGCCTGGAACAGGGTGAACAAATGCGAGTTGTCCGGATCTTTCGCTTCGCCTGGCGCCTTCGAGTCAGTGACGATCCGCGAAATCGCGTCCTTCATCTCTTTGGCGCTGGAGAACAACGGGATGGTGTTGTCGTAGCTTTTCGACATCTTGCGACCGTCGAGGCCCGGCAACGTCGCCACGCTTTCTTCGATCAGCGCTTCGGGCATGGTGAAGAATTCTTTGCCCTGACCGAACAAGTGGTTGAAACGCTGGCCGATGTCGCGGGCCATCTCAACGTGCTGGATCTGGTCACGACCGACCGGCACCTTGTGCGCGTTGAACATCAGGATGTCCGCCGCCATCAGCACCGGGTAGCTGTAGAGGCCCATGGTGATCCCGGCGTCCGGGTCTTCACCGGTTTCAACGTTCTTGTCCACCGACGCCTTGTAGGCGTGCGCACGGTTGAGCAGGCCCTTGGCGGCGACGCAGGTCAGCAGCCAGGTCAGCTCAGGGATTTCCGGGATGTCGGACTGGCGGTAGAAGGTCACGCGGTCGACATCGAGGCCACCGGCCAGCCAGGTCGCGGCGATTTCCAGACGCGAGCGCTGGATGCGCAGCGGGTCATCGCATTTGATCAGGGCGTGGTAGTCGGCCAGGAAGTAGAACGAATCGGCATTGCTGTCGCGGCTGGCAAGGATCGCCGGGCGGATGGCGCCGGCGTAGTTGCCCAGGTGCGGCGTGCCGGTGGTGGTGATGCCGGTGAGGATACGGGTACGGTTCGTCATGTGTAATCGCTTGTCAGACTGCAATCAATTCGAGAGACGCGGCAGGATCAGATCCTTGAGATCGGTCAGCTTGCCATGAAAAAAGTGTCCGCATTCTGCCACTTTCAGCAGCTCATGGGGGCGCTGGAGTTGTTCCGACCAGTCGTAAACCAATTGCGGATCGATGACTTCGTCGGTTTCCGGCTGGATCACGGTGAGTTCGCCCTGCTGCGGCAGTTGATCCTGCTCGCCAAGACGCATGACCGCCGGGGCGACCATGAACAGGTGCTTGAGCTGCACGCCTTGGTCTTCAAGACGACCGCCGAGACTTGCTGCAACAAATCCGCCGAAGGAGAAACCGAACAGGGTCAGCGGCAAGTTCGGATGTTTTTCGCGCAGCCATGCCGCAGCCGCCTGAGCATCATCGACTTCACCGGTGCCCATGTCGTGCGAACCTTCGCTGGCGCCGACGCCGCGATAGTTGAAGCGCAAGGTAATCAGGCCGGCGTCGCGCGCGGTGCGCTGCAAGGTCGAGACGACTTTGTTGAGCATGGTGCCGCCCTGCACCGGATTCGGGTGGCAGATCAGCGCGATGCCGCGCGGCTGCTCGTTATCGAGGTACAAGGCTTCGATTTGGCCGACTGGGCCGGCAATCACTACAGGGGTTTCACGCATCAGCAAGGAAGGAACTCCGTGACCTCGAATCGGGTCGACTCGTCTAGCAAATTGTCTGTGCCAATCTATTGCGAGTGAATCGCGGTATACAGCGCAGGTTCGAGCCGTTAACGTAAAGCAAAGCCGTTTATAGAGGAAGGACTCGTGGAACACTCGCTCTTAGTTTGGTTGTTACCGACTCTTGCCCTGGTTGTGGGTGTCGCCATTGGATTCCTGATCGCGCGCGTTGCGCCGAACGCCGCGCCGAGCCGTACGCAGCGTCAACTGGATGATATCCAGGAGCGCTTCGACAGTTATCAAAACGAGGTGGTCACCCACTTCAACAGCACCGCGATGCTGGTCAAGAAACTGACCCAGAGCTATCAGGAAGTGCAGGATCACCTCGCCGAGGGCGCCAACCGTCTGGCCCTGGACGAGCAAACACGCCAGCGCCTGATGGCCGCCCTGCACGCCGATGCGGCGCAGGCACCACGCGAACGCCTGACGCCACCGCACAACAATCAAGAACCGCCGCGTGACTACGCACCAAAAACCCCGAACGCGCCGGGCATGCTTGATGAGCACTATGGTTTGAAGAAGTAAGCAGTCTTCGCTGCAAACCAAAAGCCCCCGGACAGTGAAGTGTTCGGGGGCTTTTTTGTGTCTGGGGAAGTGGCAGCGACCATAAAACCTGTAGGAGCTGTCGAGTGCAACGAGGCTGCGATCTTTTGATGTTCATGTTTCAAGATCAAAAAATCGCAGCGTGCCGCAGCTCCTACAGGGCCGCGCGCAAAAAATGCCCGATCACCGGATCGGGCATTTCTTCATTCAGGCAATCGCTTACGGATACTGCTGAACCGTGCCCGGCTGCTGTTGCTGCGGCGCACCATACTGCTGACCCGGAATCGCCTTCAGGTTGACTTCAACCCGACGGTTCTGCGCACGGCCATTGACGTCACCGTTGCTGGCAATCGGATTATCCGGGCCGGCACCGCGCGCCGACAGGTTGGCACCGCTGACACCTTGCGAGGTCAGGTAAGTCGCCACGCTCTGCGCACGACGCTGCGACAGATCCATATTGTGCTGGCGGCTGCCGGTGCTGTCGGTGTAGCCGACGATCTCGATCTGGTTCTGGCTGAATTCCTTCAGCGAGTTCGCGAGGTTGTTCAGTGGCTGATAGAAGCTGGAAGCGATGTTCGCCGAATCGGTGGCGAACGTGATGTTGCCCGGCATGATCAGTTTGATCTGATCGCCCTGACGCTGCACTTCAACGCCAGTGTTGGCCATGCTCGCGCGCAGCTTCTTCTCTTGCTGGTCAGCGTAGTAACCGTAACCGGCAGCAGAAGCACCGACCACGGCCGCGCCGATCAGCGCGCCCTTGCCACGGTTGTCGTGACCGATGGCGGCACCGGCCAGTGCGCCGGCGAGTGCACCGAGGCCACCGTATTTGGCGGTTTTGCTCATTCCTTGGGAGCCACTGTCGGCCTGGCCCTGATTGTCATACGGGTTAGGCGAGGCGCAGCCGGACAGCAAGGCCACGGCAGTAGCGACAATAATCAAACGACGCGTGGTGAACATGAAGAGCTCCTACTTTTGCATTCTGTGGTGCAACGGCCATTGGCAATCGCCCGTGCGGGCGTTGGATCATGACAATGCACAAAAATTCCGCAGCAGACCCGTGACAAAATATTTAGGCCCGCACAAACGGGTTTTCGCGCATCTCATCCCCCAGACGCGTGTCCGGGCCATGCCCGGTCACGACAGTCGCGTCCTCGTCCAGCGTGTATAGCCGCTGCTTGATCGACCGCACGATGGTCGCCTGATCGCCGCCCCACAAATCCGTGCGCCCTACGCCACGACGAAACAGAGTGTCGCCGGCAATCAACAGCTTAGCCTCGGAAAACCAAAAGCTCATGGAACCGGGCGTATGCCCCGGCGTATGCAACGCCACGCCGCAGCCGCAGGCGAGTTCTTCGTCGTCGCTTAACCAGCGATCTGGCGACGGTACCGGCGTGTACGGCACGCCGAACATCTGGCATTGCATCTCGAGGTTGTCCCAAAGGAACTGATCTTCTTTATGCAAATGCAGAGTCGCGCCGGTTTTCTCTTTCATCTGCCCCGAAGCGAGGAAGTGATCGAGATGCGCGTGGGTGTGGATGATGCTGACCACTTTCAACCCATGCGCATCGAGGCGCGCCATGATCAGATCGGGATTGCCGCCCGGATCGACGACGATGGCTTTCTTGGTGATCGGATCGCCGATGATCGTGCAGTTGCACTGCAAAGGGCCGACGGGGAAGGTTTCGCGGATGAGCGCTGGGGCTGGAACGGTCATGGGAAATCCTGAGCAATGGCTCGAAAACGGCCGATGCCGGATGTTACCGTCGCTAGACCCTTAACCCCAACTCCTTCGCCCGCGCCACCGCTTGCGTGCGCCGCTCAACACCCAGTTTGCTGTTGATGTGGCTGGCGTGGGTTTTCACGGTGTGCAGCGAGATAAATAACTGCTCGCTGATTTCCTGATTTGAACAGCCTTGGGCGATCAGGCGCAGCACGGCCAGTTCGCGGCTGCTGAGTTGTTCCGCCGCTGAGCATTCGGCCACGGCACGGACAGCAACATGCGGCATGTGTCCGAGTAATTGCTGACCGACAAGGGTCGACGCGATCGGCGCCAATTGGGCGCGCAGCCAGTCGGTGTGTCCTTTGATCAATGCATCGAAAGGCTGCAGCACGCCGCCGGTCGCGGCTTCCAGCGCCTGACTCAACGCCTTGCGCGCTTCCGGCTCGCGTCCACCGGCCAGCAGCAACGCCACTTTCTGCGTCAGCGCCATCACACTGAGCAACTGTCGACCAGTTTGCTGACCGTTCTCGTGCAACACGTTCAAGCGCCCTTCGGCGAGCATCGGCTGGCCCTGAATCATGTCGAGCAATGCCTGCTGCAATTCAACGTGTAACGGCAGTTGTGGATGAAACTCCGGTGGCGCGGCGGCGCGTTCACCGGTGTAAGTCTGGCCCAGTCGCGCCAGCCAGGCCTCGGCGAGATCGGTGCGGCCCTGCGCCAGCCACAGCTCGCATTTGACCAGGGTGATCATCGCCAGATAGTAGATCGGCGGCACGTCCCAGATGTGCATCAGCCGTTCGGCTTCGGAGAGTTCAGCGAAGGCTTTGGCGAATTCGCCGGTGGCACCGTCCAGCCGCGCTATCACGCAATGGCCGATCAATACGCTGATGTCGCGACAGGCGCGCGCCTCGCCGATACCGGCCAACAACCGCGTGCGGGCGACTTGCGGCTGCAGGCGCATCGCTAACAGAAAACCTTCGTATAACGTCAGCCGTGCGCGCACCGCGTACAGACGTTGCGGTGACAAACCGCGCAAGCGCTCCAACCCTTGATGCACTTCATCCAGTGCCCGCAGAATTTCGCCACGCGCCTGCAACACGCGAGCGCGATCGTAATGCGCCAAGGCTTCGAATAACGGATTGCCGACACGCTGCGCCAGCTCCAGCGATTCACGGTTAAGTCCACGGGCGCGCCACAGATCACCGTCGGCAATTGCCAGATTGGACAGCGTCGACAAGCACATCAGACGCTGGCCATAGCGCTTGGCCGGCAGGCTCTCCAGCGCTTCGCTGCAATATTTCAGGGTCAGTTCACGATGGCCGCGCCCACGGGCGATGATCCCGCTCAGCGCCAGCCATTGCGCCAGCATCGACTTTTGCGCAGTGGCTGAGGGTGCCGGCAGGAAGCGGCTCAAATGGCTGGAAAGTTCTTCGGCAGCATCGAGCTGACAGGCCAGTCCCAACGCCCAGCTGTACAGCACGATCAGCCGTGGCGTACTGATCAGCAGACTGTCAGGCAAGTCCATTTTCCAGCGCAGCAGCATGCCGACGTTTTGCTCGGCCAGCAGTTGTTCTTCGGAAAGGTTCTGTACCAGATTCGCCGCGACATCGAGGTGGCCGGCGCGCAACGCCTGCTCCACCGCTTCATCGAGCAAGCCCTGAGCATTGAACCAGCGACAGGCGCGCAAGTGCAGCGTCGCGGTCGGCACCATGGCGTGTGCAATCGGGCGGCTGCGCAACAGATCGGAGAACAAATGGTGATAGCGATACCAGTGGCCGTGCTCGTCCAGCGGCACCAGAAACACCTGATGCGCCTGCAGAAAACGCAGAATCTCGGCGCTGTCATGGGCTTCGCGCACGGCGTCGCACAGTTCGCTGCAAAAACGTTCTTGCGGCGCGGTGTCGTAGAGAAAGGCCTGCACTTCGGCCGGCAGGCAATCGATGACTTCTTCGAGCAGATAATCGCGGATCAGCCCTTCCCCGCCGTTCAGCGCTTGCGGTAACGCGGCATCGTTGCCGGCTTCGGCCACCGCGAGCAGCCAGAAACGCAACCCGGCAACCCAGCCTTCGCTGCGTTGAATCAGACTCTCCAGTGCTTCGCCGCGCAATGAGCTGCTGTGGCGATCGAGCAAAGTCAGGGCTTCGTCGTGGGTCAGGCGCAGATCCTGTTCATGCAGTTCAAGCAACTGACGGGACAGGCGCAAACGCGCCAGATGCCAGTCCGGACGCTGGCGACTGGTGACCATCACCAGCAAGCCGTCGGGCAAATGATTGAGGAAAAATTGCAGGCAACGGTCGAGCACCGGGCCTTGGGCGAGATGGTAATCGTCGAGCACCAGCAGCAGCGGCGTCGCGGTATCGAGGTGCAGCGCCAACTCATCAAGCAAGCCGTCGAGCCATTCTTCAAAGGCAAAGGGCTGATGGCGCTGACGCATTTTCAGCAGCCCTAATGCGCGGCTGCCCACTTGGGGAAAGTAGTCCTGCAGGCCTTCGAGCAAACGTTCGAGAAAGCGCCCGGGGTCGCTGTCTCGCGGGCTCAGGCCCAGCCACAGACTTTGCCAGTGCGCCGGCAGGCTCTGACAGAACTCCACCGCCAGCGAACTCTTGCCGAACCCGGCCGGTGCGCTGACCAGCAACAATCGCCCGCCGAGCCCGGCTTGCAGGCGTTCGCACAGGCGTGGTCGCAAAACATAGCCGTCGGGCAACGGTGGACGGAAGAAACGCCCGTCCAGTGCCGCGACGGCAACGCTTGCAGGACCCGGAAGTGGGGACAGATCAGTCATGGCCGGCTCTTGTTTGAATGGCTATTGGCGGCGTTGCAGATGTCCGCAGACTAGCCTTAAACGTACCGGTAATGAAGGTTGCTGCTACAAATGGCTACAAAAGTCTTTCCAGAATGCGCCATCCCCCTGCATTTCCGCCCGTAGGAGCTGCCGAAGGCTGCGATCTTTTGATCTGCTGTGGCTTTTGATTTGGCTTCAGATTTTCGCCCCCATCGGCAGGCCGAGCGTAGGTGTTCATCCGGGGCAGGCGCGCAGCGCCGTGCGGCGTAGCCGCACACATCGAGAGGAGGTGCAGCGAAGCAAACCGTAGGCGATGCCCCCGGATGAACACCGTAGCGAGGGAACACTGAGCCTAAGCGAAGTGCCGTACGCCGGGGGCGAAGCCTTTTGGTTCCTTTTTGGCGTTTGAAAAAGGGACTCGCTGTAAGAGCGAAACCGCCAGAAGCCCCAACCGCAGCAACGGATATGCATCCAAAACCCACGGCCGAAACAAAAGATCAAAAGATCGCAGCCTTCGGCAGCTCCTACAAAGGCGGTTCGAAAGCGGTTTGACGGCAGTTCGAAGGCGGTTCGAAGGCACGTAGGCAATGCAAAAAAAAACGCCCCGAACCAGTCGGGGCGTTTTTACGAGGATGCGGCCTCGGGTTTACTGCGGTTTAGCGAACGCCATCCTGACGCAGAGCGGCCGGAGTGAAGTCGCTGGTAGTAGCGGTGAAGCCGAAGTCATACGCCTGCTTCTCTTCGTTCTTCATGCCCAGTGCCAGGTAGCGGCCGGACTGCAGGTCGTAGAGGGTTTCCAGGGCGTACCACGGCACTTGCTTGTCGTAGTAGTCCTCGGCATGCGCCTCGGCTACGCGCCACAGTTGGCCACGACCGTCGTAATGGTCGATGACTGCTGCTTGCCAGGTGTCTTCGTCGATGTAGAAGTCACGTTTGGCGTAGATGTGGCGCTGACCTTCCTTCAGGGTCGCCACCACGTGCCAGACGCGACGCAACTCGTAACGCGCCAGATCCTGGTTGATGTGACCAGCCTTGATGATGTCGGAATACTTCAGCTTCGGATCGTCGAGCTTGTAGCTGTCGGAAGCGATGTACATCTCTTTCTTGCCTTCGAGTTTCCAGTCGTAACGATCCGGCGCACCGTTGAACATGTCGAGGTTGTCGGAGGTACGCAGGCCATCTGCCGCAGTACCCGGGCCGTCATAGGACACTTGTGGCGCACGGCGCACACGACGCTGACCGGCGTTGTAGACCCACGCCGAACGTGGCTCTTTAACCTGATCGAGGGTTTCGTGCACCAACAGCACACCACCGGCCAGACGCGCTGGCGCGGTCACTTTCTGCTTGAAGTAGAACAGGATGTTGCCCGGGTTTTTCGGGTCGTAGTCCTTCATCTTGTCGCGGAACACGAACTGATCCTGGAAGTACACCAGGCTGTATGAGCCGTTCGGTTGCGGCGTGGCCTGGGTTACCAGACGGGTCACGCTGCCGCCGCGATAGCGGGTGATGTGGTTCCAGATGACTTCCACACCGCTTTTCGGGATCGGGAACGGTACCGCGGTTTCGAAGTTTTCCAGACCGTTGCCGCCGGACACCAGATTGGTGTTGGTGGCGTTTTTCTTGATGGCGGCGAACACGTCATCCGGCACAGTCGCGCCGCGGTGGGACGGGTACACCGGCATCTTGAAGGTGTCCGGGTAGCGCTTGAACATCGCGTACTGCCCCGGCGCCAGTTTGTCCTTGTACTTGTCGACATCCTTGGCGGTGATGGTGAACAGCGGTTGCTCACTGGCATAAGGGTTGGACAGGAAACCGCGCGCATCGACGCTGCCGGCATTTTTCGGCAACGGCTTCCACGCCGGGATCGAACCGTCAGCGTTACCGGCCATTTCCGCACCCATCGGCGTCAGGCTTTTGCCCAGTTTGTCGGCTTCGGCAGCCGGGACGGCCGCCATCACACCGGTCGCCAGCAACGACAGACCCAGAACACCCGCGTGGAACAGACTCTTTGTTATTTTCATAAATTCGTTCGTCCTGAAAATGCAGTGCTTAGAAGTTCACGCCGAAGCTGAGCGCAACGAAGTCGCGGTCGTCCACAGTGGTGTACTTGCCGTCAAAGAAGTTGGTGTAAGCCAGGCTGGCGGTGTAGGTGTTCTGGTATTCAGCGTCGACACCGAGGCTGACCGCTTTGCGACCTTCCTCGAAGTTACCGCCAGGGCCTGGCGAGTAGCCGCTGACGTCGTGCTGCCAAGCCACGTTCGGCTTGAGGTTCACACCGGCGAACACGTCGTTGTATTCCCAGATGGCACGGCCGCGATAGCCCCACGACGTCGCAGTGGTGAAGCCTTCGTTGGTGCAGTTGCGGCTGCGGTTGTTCTGCGGCGAACCCGGGCCGGCACCGTTGATGGTGCTGGCGTTGAGGATGTTGGCGCAGGTGTCGATGCCGCCAGTCGCTGGCAGCTCACCCGGGCCGTAGACCGGATCACGGCCATAACGAACATCAGAAGTGCTTTCCAGACCGCCAACGTGAGTCACGCCGACTTCACCCACGACGGTCAGACGGCTGGCGCCCATGACCTGATCGAAGAAGTGCGTCAGGGTGGTCTGGAACTGGGTGACTTCCTTGCGACGGTAGCCATGCAGATCCTGACCCGGAACGCCGTTGAGCAGAGAAGCGTTGGTCAGTGCGCCGCCCAGCGGACGTACACCGGCGAACAGGATGTCGGTGGAGTTCAGTTGTACCGGTGCATTCGGACGGTAGCTGATCTCACCGCTCCACGCGGTACCGGTAGGCAGAGTGGTGGAGAAGCTCAGGCCATAGAGACGGATGTCTTCCGGGTACTCAACGAAATACTCCGAGTTGCCCGCGACCAGCAGCGGCGCAAGTGCCGCGAACGGGCCTGGCAACGATGCCGCGGTGTTGTACACCGATTGCGGCGCACCCGTGGCGCTGAAGATCGGCGCACGGCTGTGGTAGTTCATGAAGTAGGCGCCGAACTCGGTATCGATCGGGTCATACATGTACTTGAAGGACGCGCCCCACTGGCCGCTGTCACGCGCATCACGGTCGCCGCCACGGCGTACCAGAACGCCTTCCTCGTTGACGTCAACGCCAGCCCCGGCCAATGGCCCCAAGGCAACCGCCGGAATCTGCGAACGCTTGTTCAGTACGCGCAGGTTGTTGTCGCAGCCATCGGCAATGATGTCGGGTTGCGAGAAGAACGTGCCGCAGTTGTCGACAACGGTCTGATCCCATTCCAGCTGATAGAACGCTTCGGCCGAGAGGTTCTCGGTCAGGCTCTGCGAGACGTAGAACATGTTGACCGGAATCAGGCCTTCCTTGATTTCGGCACCCGGACGGCGGAACGCGGACACGTCGATCGGGTTGATCGAGTTGATGCCGCCGCCGATGAAGGTACTTTCACCCCAGCTCACCACCTGCTTGCCCAGACGCACGGAGCCCGGCTGATCGGCGATCGAGTAGTTGTGGTAGACGAAGGCGTCGAGGATCTGCCCGCCGGAGGACTTCGCGCCTTCCTTGCGGTTGTTGTCGCTGATGTCCTTGAACTCACGGCTTTCGTCTTTGAGTTCGAAGTCGTACCAGTATTTGCCACGGACGAACACGCCGGTGTCGCCGTACTTCAGTTCAAGGTCATGGATGCCCTTGAAGATTTTCGAGAAGGTTTCGCCGCTTTTGAAGTTGGCGTGACCGTCATCGGAAGTCTGCGACAGGCCGTGGCCGCCGTTGTTGACGCCGATGAGGTTCTTGTTCGGGCTCTGAGTAGACCAACTGGCACCGAGCGACAGGGACGAGTCGAACTGACCCTCGATTTCACCGACGTTGAAACTGACGCCGAATGCGGGCCCGGCGAGCGAAGAGGCAAGACTGACCGCCAGAGGCAGTTTTGCCCGGCGCCAGAACTGGTTTACTGAGGTCATCGACGCTACTCCATGTGCATTATTGTTATGGCAGTGAGTACTTTTAAAAACGCTGTGGAGGGCCGGGCGCCAAGGCTGCCCGAAATCATTCCAGAGTTACTCGCCCCAATCAGTGCGTGTGCTCCGTTCTTAAAAATCCTTGAACGGACTATATCCAGCAGGGGGTACTGCTTGATCCCTCTAAAGTGTGATTTGCAGTGAGCAACCACTCTGGAACAGTCCTTTCGCCAGTCCGACACGCGTCGGCACGGCAAGGATGGCTGATTTTTTTGATTTCACAAGCCAAGCGCTTGCTTGGTGGGGCTGGCGCGCCGTTTTCGGCGCGCCAGAAGACACTCAAAGTGTCGAGAGGAAGGTGCTGTTATTGGCCTGCCACTCGGTGATGTCGAGGCGGATGCGCTTCTTGTCGAGCTTGCCAACGCTGGTCTTGGGAATTTCGGTAACAAGGGCGATCTGACTCGGGATCGCCCACTTGCTCAGGTGGCCCAATTCCACGAACGGCTTGAGGTGTTCCTTGAGCTCACGGGCCCCGATCACGTGCCCTTCGCGGATCACCAGCAGTGCAAACGGGCGCTCGCCCCACTGCGGATCAGCGATGCCGACCACTGCTACTTCGCGTACCGCGACGTGACGGCTGATCAAATCTTCGAGATCCAGCGAGGAAATCCATTCGCCACCGGTCTTGATCACGTCCTTGATGCGGTCGCGGATGTCGATCACGCCCATGCTGTCGAGCGTGGCGACGTCGCCGGTGTGCAGCCAGCCGCCGGCCCAGAGCTCTGCGCCTTTTTGTGGCTCGTTGAAATAACCTTCGGTGAGCCATGGCGCGCGCAGCACCAGTTCGCCCTGCGTCTCGCCGTCCGCCGGAAGGAAATTGCCCTCGGCGTCGACAATCGCCGCTTCTACCAGCGGCCCCGGCACACCGGCCTTGATCCGGTAAGTGGTGCGCTCGTCTTCGCTGCCGGCCATCAATTCATCATTGAGGTGTGCGCAGGAAACCAGCGGACCGGTTTCCGACATGCCGTACGCGGCCGTCAGTTGAATGCCGCGCGCCTTGGCGGTTTCGTACAGCGACCGATTGAGCGCACTGCCGCCGATGACAATCTTCCAGCCGCCAAAATCGGTGCCCTGCGCGCCTTTGGCGTTGAGCAGCATTTGCAGAATGGTCGGCACACAGTGGGAGAACGTGACCTTCTCCTTGCGCCACAACTCCACGAGATATTCCGGATCGTAGCGCCCCGGATAAACCTGTTTCAGCCCGAGCATGGTCGCCACATACGGCAAGCCCCAGGCGTGGACGTGGAACATCGGCGTGATCGGCATGTACACATCGTTGGTGCCGAGCAGGCGCACGCTGTCGATGGAACCCATGATCGTCGACACGCCCATGGTGTGCAGCACCAATTGCCGATGGGTGAAGTACACGCCTTTCGGGTTGCCGGTGGTGCCGGTGGTGTAGAACGTGGTCGCGACGGAATTTTCGTCGAAATCCTGGAAATCGTACTGCGGGCTCGCAGCCGCCAGCAGTTGCTCGTACTCGCCGACCAGATTCGGCAAATCGGCGGTTTTTTCCGGCAGATCAGTCAGCAGCAAGGTCTTCTCGACCGTGGTCAGGTGCGGCGCGATTGCTTGATAAAGGCCGACGAACTCGCTGTTGACCAGCACAAAGCGGTCTTCGGCGTGGTTCATGGTGTAGAGAATCTGTTCCGGCGACAGGCGCACGTTGATCGTGTGGATCACCGCGCCGATCATCGGAATCGCGAACATGCATTCCAGGTAACGATGGCTGTCCCAATCCATCACCGCGACGGTGTCACCGGCCTTCACACCGGCCGCTGTCAGCACGTTGGCCAGCCGCGCAACACGCCCGATCAGGGTCGGGTAGCTGTAGCGAATCTGGTCACGGTAGATGATCTCGCGGGTTTTCTCGTAACGGGCGCCGGACATCAGCAGCCGTTTGATCAGCAATGGATACTGGTAGGCCCCATCGGCCGGGGGAATGACGCGAGTCTGCAACATATGAATCCCTTTTCTGGCTGCACGGTGTTGGCATAGAGATTTGTACTCTAGAACCCTTATACGCCAGCCAAATCAGCCAAAGGAATGATTTGCAGAGCCGTACAAATGCTAGCTTTGCGCCAGCATTTGCCGACTTTCGTCCCAGGTCAGGCCGTTTGCCCTACAGCCTCCTCGGAAGGTGTCCGTGGGAATACGACTGCTGCAAGGAAGGTCAACGCGCCGAAACCCGCGAGAATCAAGTACAGGCCTACAAAACCATGGCGCGGTTCAACATAGGAAATCAGCGGAATCGCCGTCGCACTGGCGCCGAACGATAAGCAGTAACGCAGGGCGAACACCCGTGATTGCCACTGCGGGGCGACGAAGTTGGCGACCATCGCATCATTGACTGTTACCTGACCAAACACCACAAACATGAACGCTGCACCGAGGGCGATCACCGCCCAGCCGTCGGCATAGGCCAACGCAAACAACAGCGGTGCCTGGCACAACGTCAGGACAACAAACGGCCATTTCAGGCTGAGCCGATGCAACACACGACCAATGCTCAATTGCGCAATCGCACCGAAGGCATAGGCCAGACTGACCACCACGCCGAGGGTTTGCGGCGAGGCGAACAGCTCATGCAAACGTTCCTGAAACAGCTTCGGATAGGTCATGGTGGTGGCGTTGAACACCACGCCGCCGGTGGCCGTAGCCAACGCCAGCACGCCGAAAACCATCACCATCGAGATGCGCTGACCGGCGGCGCCTTTGAGTGGCGTGTGCGGGCGCTTCGGAATCGGTTCCTCACGCACCTGCAAGGCGAAGCCAAAACCCAGCACAATCGCCACTGCGCCCGGTATCAGAAACGCCGAGCGCCAGCCGAACTGCGCCACCAGCAAGCCGGTGATCAGCGCCGAAAACGCCACGCCCAGATTGCCCCACATGCCGTTGATGCCAATTTCGCGGCCACGATTTTGTGCGTAGGCCACCAGCATTGCTGTGCCGACCGGGTGATAAATCGCCGCAAAAATACCGATCAGGGTCAGGCCAATCACCAGCATGCTCGGGCTGTTGCTCAGCCCGGTGAAGATCGCCGAAGCGCCGATACCGAAGAAAAACACTAGCATCATCTGCCGCCGACTCCAGTGATCGCCGAGCCAGCCGGCGGGCAGCGAACAGGCGCCGAAGGCGATGAATCCTCCCAACGACAGGCCGATCAGCGTGGCGTAATCGAGGCCGAAAGCCTGGGTCATACCGAGCACGGCGGCGGGAAAAATCAGCATGAACATGTGATCGATCACATGGGCGGCGTTGATGTAGCGAATGACATTGCGGGATTGATTCATGGCGGCACGCTTTACGTTGTTGTGTGCCGTCTATGCTAGGTTGGCCGTAAAGCGCATTCCTGCCAAGCAAGTCATCGAATCAGACATGTTGATCAGCCATTTCGAACACGGCCCGGTGAGCGCCTACCCCCGGGATTATCTGGACGGCGCCCACCAGCCGCTCCACCTGCATCGCGAGGCGCAGTTGTTGTACGCGGTCAGCGGCATCATGCGCGTAGTCACGGAATCGGGTGCGTGGGTGATTCCGCCGAGTCGCGCGGTGTGGATTCCACCCGAGGTAGCGCACGAGATTTTCATGAGCGGTGATGTGCAGATGCGCTCGCTGTTCATAGCGCCAGAATTGTCACCCGCCAGCCTGCAACAGTGCTGCGTATTGGCGGTGACACCGTTGCTGCGCGAGCTGATTCTGCGTGCCGTGCAAGGGCCGCCGCACGCCGACAACCCGCTGATTCAGCAGTTGATGCTGGAAGAACTCGCCAGTCTGGAAAACCTGCCGCTGCACATTCCGATGCCCAGCGACCGGCGTCTGCAAAACATCTGTCTGGCACTGCTGCACACCCCCGATCATGCCAATACCCTTGAAGACTGGGCGCAGCAGGTCGGCGCCAGCTCACGGACGTTGGCACGGCTGTTTCAGCAACAGTTGCAGATGAGTTTCAACGCCTGGCGCCAGCAACTGCGCCTGATGGAAGCCCTGCCACGTCTGCTCGCCGGGGACAGCGTGCAGCGTGTGGCGCGGGATCTGGGTTACGGCAGCGCGCGGGCGTTCAGCGCGATGTTTCGCCGTTTGCTTGGGGAAAATCCCCGTGATTACCTCAACAACCTGAGCAAACTCAGCGAGCTTGTGTAGGAATTCCCCATCTCCCTGTGGGAGCGAGCTTGCTCGCGAAAGCAATCTTCCAGTCATCTGTGATATCGACTGATCCGACGCCTTCGCGAGCAACCTCGCTCCCACAGTTTTGAATGGTGTTTCTGCAATCAATGCATCTCGGTAAACGCGATTTTCACGCCGAGAGCAATCAGCACCGCGCCCATGGTGCGGTCAAACCAGTGGCCCATGCGGGCAAAACCGGCGCGTACACGTTGTTGGCTGAACAGCATCGCCACCAGGCAAAACCACACGGCCGTCGCGACCGCCAGATAAATCCCGTAACCGGCCTGCACCGACAGCGGCGTGTGCGGGTTGATCACCACGGTGAACAGCGACAGGAAGAACAGCGTGGCTTTCGGGTTGAGGCCATTGGTCACGAAGCCCGAAGTGAACGCGCCGCGAGCCGTGCGTACGCCGGCTTCTTTGTGCAGATCGTCGGTGACGGTTTTCGCTGGTTGCGCGCGCAAGGCCTTGAAGCCGATGTACAGCAGATAAGCCGCCGCCGCCCATTTCAACGCGTTGAACAGCACGATCGATTGCGACACGATCAGGCCGATGCCGAGCAACGAATAACCGACGTGGAGGAAAATCGCCGTACCGACACCGAGTGCCGTCCAGGTACCGGCGCGACGCCCGTGGGTCACGCTTTCGCGCACCACCACGGCAAAGTCCGGGCCGGGGCTGGCGACGGCCAGCAGGTGGATCAGTGCAACGGTCAAGAACTCGGTCCAGTACATGGGGGGCTCCTCTGGGGCAGCTTGGTCAATAAAGATCTGTAGGAAACGCAGTACTTGTGGCGAGGGGATTTATCCCCGTTCGGCTGCGCAGCAGTCGTAAACCCGGCGAACGCGATTGAGCAGATACACCGAGGTGAATGGTTTTAGGGCTGCTTCGCAACCCAACGGGGATAAATCCCCTCGCCACAGACATATGTATCCGCGGCGGGGTCTGAGTAACCAATTGTTTCATCTGGTAGGCTCGGCAGATTACGCCCAATGCTCAAAGCCTAAAAGGTACAGTTGATGACGAACACGCGCCGCGCCGTATTCCTTGATCACCCGTCGCTCGATCTCGGCGACCTCGACCTCAGTCCGTTGCGCGAATGTTTCGGCGATCTGCAACTCTTCGCCCAGACCCTGCCCGAGCAAGTCAGCGAACGCCTGCAAGGCGCCACCGTGGCCATTTCCAACAAGATTTTGATCGACGCCGCCGCGATGGCCGCCAACCCCGATCTGAAACTGATCCTGATCACCGCCACCGGCACCAACAACGTCGACCTCGCCGCCGCCCGCGCTCACGGCATCACCGTGTGCAACTGTCAGGGTTACGGCACGCCGTCGGTGGCGCAACACACAATCATGCTGCTGCTCAACCTCGCCACGCGTCTGGCCGATTATCAGAAAGCCGTCGGCGAAGGTCGCTGGCAGCAGGCGAAACAGTTCTGCCTGCTCGACTATCCGATTGTTGAACTGGAAGGCAAAACCCTGGGTTTGCTCGGTCACGGCGAACTCGGTGGCGCGGTGGCGCGACTGGCCGAAGCCTTCGGCATGCGCGTTTTGCTCGGACAGATCCCCGGGCGCCCTGCCCGCCCGGATCGTCTGCCGCTGGAGGAACTGCTGCCGCAAATCGACGCCCTCACCCTGCACTGCCCGCTCAACGAGCACACCCGCCACTTCATCGGTGCCCGCGAACTGGCGTCGATGAAACCCGGCGCCTTCGTGGTCAACACCGCGCGTGGCGGTTTGATCGATGAACAGGCGTTGGCCGATGCGCTGCGTAATGGCCACCTTGGCGGCGCGGCGACGGATGTGTTGAGCGTCGAGCCGCCGACTCAAGGCAATCCGCTGCTGGCCGCCGACATTCCACGTCTGATCGTCACGCCGCATAACGCTTGGGGCAGTGTTGAAGCGCGCCAGCGCATCGTCGGTCAATTGACCGAAAATGCTCAGGCGTTCTTCAGCGGTAAGGCGCTGCGGGTCGTCAGTTGATAAACTGCGGCACTTTTTTTTGAGGAGCAGTTATGGATCCGCGCAGTGAAGTACTGCTTCGTCAGCCCGAGTTGTTTCAAGGTTCGTTGTTGTTGGCCGGTTTGCCCGCCGATGATCTGCTCGGGCGCTTGCCCAACGCCTTCGGCTGGTGCTGGCATGCCGGCGATCAAGCGGCGCTGAACGCTCGCTTCGAAGGTCGCAGCCATTTCGGCGTGAATGTTCCGGAGCGTGAGTTTGATAGCGCTGTGGTGTTCTTGCCCAAGTCCAAGGATCTGACCGATTACATCCTCAACGCCGTGGCCTCGCGTCTGGCCGGTCGAGAAGTATTTCTGGTCGGGGAAAAACGCAGCGGCATCGAAGGTGCTTCGAAACAACTCAATCCGTTCGGCAAGCCGCGCAAACTCGACAGCGCGCGTCACTGCCAGCTCTGGCAAGTCACCGTGGCCAACGCGCCAGAAACGAAATCGCTGGAAAGCCTCGCGCAGACTTATGAATTGCCGCTGGCCGAAGGCCCGCTGAAAGTGATCAGCCTGCCGGGCGTGTTCAGCCACGGTCGTCTTGATCGCGGCAGCGCCCTGCTGCTGGAACATCTGGACAAATTGCCGAGTGGCCATCTGCTCGACTTCGGTTGTGGCGCGGGTGTGTTGGGCGCGGCGGTGAAGCGTCGCTATCCGCACAATCAGGTGACGCTGCTTGATGTCGACGCGTTTGCCGCTGCCAGCAGTCGTCTGACATTGGCCGCTAACGGTCTTGAGGCCGAGGTGCTGACAGGCGATGGCATCGATGCGGCGCCGATGGGTTTGAGCGCAATTTTGAGCAATCCGCCGTTCCATGTCGGCGTGCACACCGATTATTTCGCTACCGAAAACTTGCTGCGAAAAGCGGCCAAACATCTGAAAAACGGTGGCGAACTGCGCTTGGTTGCGAACAGCTTCCTCAAGTATCAGCCGCTGATCGAAGAGCATCTGGGCGTGTGCGCGATCAAGGCCGAAGGCAATGGCTTCCGGATTTACCGGGCCAAGCGCGGCTAGAACTTCTTTCAAAAAAGAGGCTTGCTCAATCGGATTTGCCTAGGCAGAATCCGCTCCGTCCTAGGGGAGTAGTCTCCCACGAGCGCCATGCTCGTCCGGCATACGTCAACATACTTGATCCTCAGATCATGGCGTATGCGACCCAAGCGTCCGCATCAGACGGATCGCAGGGTTTGACAAGACCTATGACACGCACACCTTACCCGGGGCGGGAAGGCTGTACGTGTCATAGCCGTGTCGACCCGCCCCTTAGGAAAATCCTGATGCTGGACTCGTTACTCGTTCCCACCGCAATCGTTGCCTTGGCCGAAATCGGCGACAAGACGCAACTGCTCGCGCTGATTCTCGCCGCTCGCTTCCGCAAACCCTGGCCGATCATTGCCGGTATTGTCGCCGCGACCCTGGCCAACCACGCAGCAGCCGGTGCGGTAGGCGCCTGGTTCGGCAGTTTCTTCTCGAATGCGACGCTGCACTGGATCCTCGCCGCGAGCTTCACGGCCACGGCGCTGTGGACGTTGGTGCCGGACAAAATGGACGACGATGAAAGCAGCACGGCACGCAAGTTCGGGCCGTTCCTGACCACGCTGATTGCGTTCTTCCTGGCTGAAATGGGTGACAAGACTCAGGTCGCGACGGTGATGCTCGCCGCGCAATACCCTGACTTGTGGCTGGTGATTATCGGGACGACGGCGGGCATGTTGATTGCCAACGTGCCGGTGGTATTGGCCGGTAACTTTGCCGCCGACAAATTGCCACTGACCCTGATCCGTCGCCTCGCGGCGTCGGCGTTCATGATTCTGGCAATTGTCGCGGTGTACAAAGCGATGCAGAGCAGTGGTTGGGTTTAACCCGATCTACTGAACTACCCAACACCTGTGGCGAGGGGATTTATCCCCGATGGGGCGCGAAGCGCCCCCAGACCTGCTGCCTCAGAGTGTCAGACATAACGCATTTGCAGGTTTTGGGGCTGCTTCGCAGCCCATCGGGGATAAATCCCCTCGCCACAACAGCCCTCCCAACCTGAAGAATCGTTGTGTCCTTCGACTCTTAGGATTTCGGGGCTTGTTCGTATAGCGGCATGACCTTTGGAATCGCTGCCTGCAACGAAGCAATCCGGCTAGCCGATGCCGGGTGAGTGCTCATGAATTCCGGTGGTGAACCTTCCGAGGCCTTGCTCATCTTGTCCCACAGGGTGATCGCGGCATTCGGGTTGTAACCGGCGCGGGCGGCCAGTTCCAGGCCAATCAGGTCGGCCTCGTTTTCGTTGGCGCGGCTGTTCGGCAGCGTCATGCCGTAGTTGGCCACGGTGTCGGCCAGCGCCAAGCTGTCTTGGCCCAGACCGAGCAACGCACCCGCGCCCTGCTTGGCCATTTCAATCCCGTACGCCTTGGACATCGCCTCACGGCCGTGCTCGCGCAAGGCGTGGGCAATTTCATGGCCCATGACCGCGGCGATTTCATCGTCGGTGAGTTTCAGGCTGTCGATCAGCCCGGTGTAGAAAATGATCTTGCCGCCGGGGCCACAGTTGGCGTTGAGCTCGTCACTCTTGATCAGATTGACTTCCCATTTCCATTGCGCAGCATCGGGGCGGAAGTTCGGCGCCTGAGCGATCAAACGGTCGGCGATCGCCTGAACGCGTTTGGCGTCGCTGCTGGTCTTGTCCAGCACTCCTTTGGTGGACGCTTCGCCGACGGTCTTCTGATACGACTGGGCATACATCTGGTCGACCTCTTGCGAGGACAGCATGCTGAACATGTACTGCTTGCGCTCCACACCCACGGCGCCGCCGCTGGTGGTGTTGACCGACTGACAACCGGCCAGCAACAACGCTGCGCTCAGTGCACTTACAACCAATGTCTTGTTCATTCAAAAGCTCCCTGAAAACCTGCCGGGTATCCTAGGCGGGTAATTGTATCGACGCCAGATACAACGGACGTGTTGCAGTGACTTTCAGACATGTCCCACAGTTCAAAAGCCCCTCACCCTAACCCTCTCCCGGAGGGAGAGGGGACTGATTGGGGGATATTCAAGAAGTTCGCCGACCTGAACGATCTGCTTTGAATCCATAATCGACTCGATTTCTCAGGTCGATGTATGAAGCAAGACACCTCGATCAGTCCCCTCTCCCTCTGGGAGAGGGTTAGGGTGAGGGGCTCTTGATAGACCAGACAACTCAACCCGGCGTCAAACACTCCGGTCCATTGAGCTTCGGATCATTGATCAGATTCGCCAACACCCGCTCCCGCAACACCGCCGGCTCACTGGCCAGCAACGCCTGCAACACATGCAACGGCGTCTCGGGATCCAGCCACGCCGCCTGCCCCGCCTCATCCAGAATCAACGGCCGGCGCTGACTCGACGCCGACTGCGTAATCACCGCCGTACTCAACCAGACCTGTTCCTGCACCGGATACGCTTCCCAGATTGCCGCGAAAAACAGCGAGGCGCCCTCCCCCGGCGTCAGCCAGTACGGACGCTTGCGCTGGGTGCCACGCCATTCGTAAAAACCATTCGCCGGCAGCAGGCAGCGACGCTGACGCAGCGCCTCACGGAACATCGGCTGTTCGGCCACGGTTTCCGCGCGGGCATGCGCCGGTGTTTTCGACAGATCGGTCAGCCACGGCGGCGTCAGCCCCCAGCGGGCGCGGGCCAGCGTGCGTTCGCCGGCGTCACCGGCACGCAGCATCAACACCGAATCGTTGGGGGAAATGTTCCACTGCGCCTGTTGATCGGCGGGAAAACCTGGCAGGGCCGCAAAATCGCGGTTCCAGCGAAACAGGGCATAACGTCCACACATGGGGCAACAAGACTCTAAATAAAACGATCGTCAGCCTAACAGACCAGCGTCCCGGGGAAGCTCTCCGGTTCGTCGCCGGGCAGCGGCAGCGCGGCATTGTACGCGGTGATCAGCTCGCGGGCGTATTCGGCCTGGTCGTTGTCGACCGACAGCCCGAGCAAGCCGAAGATCGGCAGCTCACCGGTGCCGCCGAGCAAATCGCGGCCAACCAGGTGCGCCTCAATGCCTTCGCTGGCGAGCATGCCCTTGAGCATTTCGCCTTCCATCAGGTTTTCCGGCTCGTAGATTCGCTGCATGGGCGCGCCTCACTCGTTTTCGCTGAAGACTTCCAGAAACCAATCCTCTCCGTGTACCTGCAAGACGAACGTGATCGGCCGGCAACACACCTGACAGTCCTCAATGTAGGTCTGATCACCGCCGGACAGATCCACCGTCGTTTCAACTTGCTCACCACAATACGGACATTCGTACAGTGCGCTCTCCAGCATCGCGGTCTCCCAAGTGACTTGTGCGTATAATCGCCGGTCTATTTGCAGGGCTATTTTTGTCTGGCTGACTTTTCAGACCGTGCCCCGTTGGTTTTCGATCAAAACCTTTACTTACCCTAGCCGTTTCTAACAAGAGAGCATGATGGGCGAATTCGATGCCATCCGACCTTACGACGACAGCGAAGTACCTGTGGTACTGGCAAGACTGCTCGGCGACAAGGCGTTTCTAGATATCCTCACCCACTTCCGCTTCCCGCGTTTTGCCGGTGCTTTCGGCTGGATGCTCAAACCACTTATAGCCCATCGGCTGCGTCGTGAGTTCGCCGACGTGACCTCGGTGGCGACGTTGCAGGACAAGGTCGAGTCCTACGTCGACCACACCATCGAGCGCGCCACCGACGGCGTGACCTACACCGGTGTCGAGCAATTCAAGTCCGGCAGCGCTTATCTGTTCATCGCCAACCACCGTGACATCGTGATGGATCCGGCGTTCGTCAACTACGCCGTGTACCACGCCGGCCTGCCGACGCCGCGCATCGCCATCGGTGACAACCTGCTGCAAAAGCCGTTTGTCAGCGATCTGATGCGCTTGAACAAGAGCTTTATCGTTCACCGTTCGATCACCGGTCGTCGCGAGAAAATGGCTGCGTATCAGCTGTTGTCGGCGTACATCAACCACTCGATCCGCAACGATTGCGCGTCGATCTGGATCGCGCAGGCTGAAGGTCGGGCGAAGGATGGCGATGATCGCACCGAGTCGGCGATCCTCAAGATGTTCCACATGAGCCGCAAGGACGAGCCGTTCGGCGAAGTCATTCGCTCACTGAACGTCACCCCGGTGTCGATCAGTTACGAATACGACCCGTGCGACCAGGCCAAGGCCCGCGAGCTGTACATCCGCGCCACCACCGGCACCTACGCGAAAGCGCCGGGCGAGGATGACGTGAGCATTGCCAAGGGCATCACCGGCTACAAGGGCCGCGTGCACGTGAACTTTGCTGCGCCGATCACCGAGCTGTTCGAAGACACCAAGCAATTGGCGGTCGAGATGGACAAGCAGATTCTCGGCGGCTACCGGTTATTCCCGGTGCATTACTTGGCGTACGCGCAGTGGGCTGATGCGGATCCGCAGTTGAATGTGCCGAAGGCTGCCGAGGTGTTTGCGGCGGATGAACTGGCCAAGGCGCAGGAAGAATGGCAGAGCCGACTGGATGCTTGCCCTGCAGAGCATCGTCCGTATCTGGTGCTGCAATATGCGACGCCGGTGCGTAACCAATACCGCGTTAAGGCCGGGTTGCCGCTTTAAATTTTCAGAGCAAGATCAAAAGATCGCAGCCTTCGGCAGCTCCTACAGTGGATTCATGTAGGAGTTGCCGAAGGCTGCGATCTTTTGCTTTTAGTAACGCGTGCTGATCCACGAGACGATCAGTGCCAGCCCCAGGCAAGCAAAACCAAATCGATAGAAAAACCGGTTCATGCGCAAGGTCGCCCAATCAAGAATGGGCTCGGCATTCGGCTGCGCGTTGCGCTGGGCGGCGATGCTGGCCATCGCGCGCTGTTCGCGGCGGCGCGTTGCGTGCAGTAGCCAACTGCCGGGGAACGCCAACAGCAGCGCCAGCAGGTTGATCAATTTGGCGGGATGGGCGGTAAACAGCGTCATCAAGTGCAGCGACATCACAGACCTCTATCTAAACCGGTGTGGCAGGCGCCAGACCGACGACCGCGGCGCGGATTCTAACCAAACCTTGGCCCCCTGCCCCAGCCTTTACGACAAATAACGTAACAATCGACCGATGGCTGTCCTGTGTCACGGCATCGTCATCTGGATAACCCAAGATGCGCGCCTCGAAACCGACAGGGAACGCGTCATGTTGCACGCCGAAAACCAGGATCGCCTCTACCTCATCACCCCGACCGACGAACAGCAAAGCCTCGTTGGCAGCCTTGCCTTCAATGTTCAGGATCGCCATTGGCTGGTGTATTGCGCGCTGGGCGGGCATCAGCATGCGGATTTGCCGGAGACGGATTTGTTGACGGGGGTGAGCGTGCTCGACTTCTACTCGCAGGCTGCCTGAATAAAACTCCCCGTGTAGAGCTGCCGAAGGCTGCGATCTTTTGATCTTAAAACCAACATCAAAAGATCGCAGCCTTCGGCAGCTCCTACAGGGAATCGATCTGAATGAAAAAGCCCGGGGTCATCACTGGCCCCGGGCTTTTTCACATCCGCTGAAAGCTTACTCAGCGAGCACCTGACCCACGGTCGGATCCTTGAACAGACGCGTCAGCGCATCGCTCAACACGTCGCTGACCAGTTTGGTGTTGGTTTCCTGGTTCGGCGCCATGCCGAAACGCTGATCCAGCGACGCGCCGTAACGGCCGCTGTAACGGCGGTTGGCGTTCTGCACGTCGGAGCGGAAGGTCGCGCCGATGGTCGCTTCCGTCACGTACATGCCTTCTTTCGGCGACTGGTATTTCAGCTCGGCCAGGGTGACGGTCAGCTGAGGCGCATTCGGCGCGTTGTTGGTCGGGGTGAAGCCCAACAGACGCACGGCGGCTTCAGCCTGAGCCTGCAGCTTCGGCAGGATCTGCTCGCGCTGCACGGTGATGGCGCTGGTTTCCGGGTACAGGCCGCCACGGGTGCCGAGGGTTGGCGACGGACGACCGTCAACCACACGCACGACAACGGGTTGACCACGGCCGACCGCAGGCAACTGCGTGGTCAGCTTCGGCTCCGGATTCAGTTGTTGCGGGCTGTGGGCGCAGCCGGCCAGGGTCAAACCGGCCACAGTGATCAAACCGAACAACAGGCGTTGCAACATGCTCTTCTCTCCAGAATCAGGCACAAACAGGCCGGCAGTATAGCGGTGGGCCACTGCGGGTCACCAGCGTCACACGTTGAATACTGAAATGTCTGACACAGCCGTGGCAGGCCGGTTCCTGTCACGCCGCTGTCATCTGCCGTACATGTTGACGTCACGCCCTGCTGGCAACCTTCAAACAAGTCCTCCAGCAAGGTAATCGGCCATGCGTTATTTGATCTCGTTGTTTGCGCCACGCCCGTTGCACCGCAGCTTTGCCCTGCTCGACCGCAACGGCCATTGTCAGGCATTCAAGCAGTGCAGCCTGCAACCGATGGGTGACGGTTGGGTGGAAATCGAAGAAATTCGTCTCAACTGGTTGCACCACCCATTGCCCGCCAGCGCCCGCGTCATAGCGCCGCAGCCTCGTGCACGCGCTCAGGCGATGTTGAGCATCTGACCGGATGCCTAATAAAAGTCATTAAACACGACCAACTCCCCGCATTTCTTCGATACAATCTCCCCCCGATTATAAGGACGTCTCCTGATCGGGCCCCGCAACAGCGTCAATGCGCATCGCATCGACATCAAAATCGCCCACAGAGAGCCGCCCACACAGATCGAGTGAAGTTGGCGCGCTTGCCTGTTCTTCCGGCAAAAACCCCGCTTTTCGCGAATCTGCAGAGCTGTCATGACGCTCGGCCGCCGCGTTGTTTTTGCCCTCGGGCAAGGTGCCAAGCCAAGACAGCCCTTTTTTGAGGTTCACGTCTTCAAAAGAGCGTGAAAAAAACGGGTTTTCACAACTTCACAAGAGTGTGGCGAGCAAATGAATAGTTTTGCGTCTGAACATGCACCATTAGCGTCTGGAACAGCCCAACGACACAGGACCGGGTATACCTCGAATATCGGAGCCTGAAGCCTGTCCGCTACGGATTTGGTTGCACAAAAACGGATGTCTCGACCATAAGTCGAATTGCCAGCTGCGTGCTGAAATGAGTTCATGGAGCTCTTGAAAGCCAGGCCGCATGCATCCGTCGAAGTTGCGAAAAATTGCGAAGATTCGGACATGGCGAACCTGACCACGGATAGCCTGGACACAATTGATCTGTCCCGGAACGCCTGGCAGCCATGCCGACAATTTGGTGCTGCAGATTTTGGAGACGCGTTAAATGGCGCATAACGAAGCAGTCGACGTAGTACTGGTTGGGGCCGGCATCATGAGTGCCACCCTCGCCGTACTGCTCAAAGAGCTCGACCCCGCGATCAAGCTGGAAGTCGTCGAGCTGATGGATTCCGGTGCTGCGGAGAGTTCCAACCCGTGGAACAACGCCGGTACCGGTCACGCTGGTCTTTGCGAGCTGAATTACACGCCGCAGGCCGCCGATGGCACCGTCGACATCAAGAAAGCCGTGCACATCAACACCCAGTTCGAGGTGTCGAAGCAGTTCTGGTCGTACCTGACCAAGAAAGGCACCTTCGGCTCGTGCAAATCGTTCATCAGCCCGGTACCGCACCTGAGCTTCGTGCAGGGTGATTCCGGCGTGTCGTTCCTCAAAGAACGCTTTGACGTGCTGCACAAGCACCACGCCTTCGCCGACATGGAATACACCGAAGACAAGGCCAAAATGGCCGAGTGGATGCCGCTGATGATGCCGGGCCGCTCGCCGGACGAAGTCCTCGCTGCCACCCGCGTGATGAACGGCACCGACGTCAACTTCGGCGCGCTGACCAATCAGTTGCTCAAGCACCTGACCAGCGCTCCCGACACTCAGGTCAAATACTGCAAGCGCGTGACTGGTCTCAAGCGTAACGGCAGCGGCTGGACCGTCAGCATCAAAGACGTCAACAACGGCAACACCCGTGAAGTCGATGCCAAATTCGTCTTCCTCGGTGCAGGTGGCGCGGCGTTGCCGTTGTTGCAGGCTTCGGGCATCGAAGAAAGCAAAGGCTTCGGCGGCTTCCCGATCAGCGGCCAGTGGCTGCGTTGCGACAACCCGGAAGTGGTCAAACAGCACCAGGCCAAGGTTTACAGCCAGGCCGCTGTGGGTTCGCCACCGATGTCGGTGCCGCACCTGGACACCCGCGTGGTCGACGGCAAGAAATCCCTGCTGTTCGGGCCATACGCCGGTTTCACCACCAAGTTCCTCAAGCACGGCTCCTTCATGGACCTGCCGCTGTCGGTTCGCGCCGGCAACATCGGGCCGATGCTGGCCGTGGCGAAAAACAACATGGATCTGACCAAGTACCTGGTCAGCGAAGTGATGCAATCGATGGAACAGCGTCTGGATTCCCTGCGCCGTTTCTACCCGGAAGCGAAAGCCGAAGACTGGCGTCTGGAAGTGGCTGGCCAACGGGTGCAGATCATCAAGAAAGACCCGAAAAAGGGCGGCATCCTGCAATTCGGTACCGAACTGGTGTCGGCCAAGGACGGTTCGCTGGCCGCGCTGCTCGGTGCTTCGCCAGGCGCTTCGGTGACCGTTTCGATCATGCTGGAACTGATCGAGAAGTGCTTCCCGAATCAGGCCAAGGGTGAGTGGGCGGCGAAACTGGCCGAGATCTTCCCGGCCCGTGAAAAGGTGCTGGAAACCGATGCTGCGCTGTATCGCAAGATCAACACGCAGAACAACATCGCGCTGGAACTGGTTGAAGAAAGCAGCGAGACACCAAGCTACGCTTGATCTTGCGGCATAAAAAACGCCCCGATCGGGGCGTTTTTTTATGGCCTTGAAAAGCAAAAGATCGTCCGATCGCGGCCCGAGCCTTCGGCAGCTCCTACACAGTCACCATAAATCCCATGTAGGAGCTGCCGCAGGCTGCGATCTTTTGACCTTAACCGCGGGACTTTTCGATCAGTTCGATGTAGTCCGGGGCATTACGCTGATCGGCGATCAGCTCAACAAAGGTCTTGCCCTGCTCGTCCTTGCCATCAACGTCATAACCGGCCTCAACGAAGAAACCCAGGAAGCGTTCGAAGTCGTCGATACGCAAGCCACGGTAGGCCTTGATCAGTTTGTGCAGCGACGGCGAAGTGGCGTCGACCGGTTCAAAATCGAGGAACAGCTTGATCTGCTCATCGCCGATCTCGTCACCAATCACTTGTTTCTTATCTTTACGCATTGCCGACTCCAGCTCGCAGACATTACACGGGGCGGGCAGTTTACCCCTGCCCTGCCGCCGGGCTCAACGCGAACGCGTACTGCCGGTGTGCAAATCGGCCCAGATATGGCCGTTGGCGTAACTGAGGAACTGCACATACACGGTGTCATTGCGCAGCAGATCAATGATCACGCGGTACTGGGCCAGCGGATAAAACAACGTCAGGGTTTTGCTTTTGTCGTCGTAAATCGGCTTTTTCAGGCTTTTGCTTTCGCCGTCAAAATTCACCAGCACCTGCGTGATCGTCGCCCCCTTGTTCAGGGATTTGCCCTTGAGGCGGATCAGCAGCGGTGACGTGACCGGAATCGGTTGTTGATTGGATTGACGTTGCGCGCCCACCACCACGGAATAATCGGTGACCTGCATGAGTTGCTGTTGCTCGGGCTCGGCATCGCGCACGGTCAGATCGTCCGGCGGCAGGAATTGACTGTGCATCGGCGCGGCGGACAGAGGCAGGCTGAAGATCAGAAAAAGCGCGGCGAGGCTGCGGATCAAGAGGCTCATGACAGGCTCCGGAGGGCGGGGCCGAGCACTCTAGCATGGGCGTTGCGCAGGCTCACAAAGCAAAAAAGGCACCGACCGCGCTTGCACACCGTCGATGCCTTTCAGTCAACGCTCGGTCAGTCGAACTGCGCGCGCATCCATGCGTGATACTCGGCAACTCCGGGCTCGCCTTCGCGTGGTGCCCAATCTGCGAGCTCACCGGCCCCCACCGGACGGTAAGGCCCAGCCTTGCATTCGAACATCAGGCTGTCAGCTTCCAGCACCACCAGTCCGTGCCACACACCTGTGGGCAGATCCACACCGAGGCACTCACCGCCAGGCTGCAACACCTGCTTTTTCACCACGTTGCCGCTCTCGTCAAAGATCAGCAGACCCAGACGCCCCTTGAGCACAATCAGGGTTTCAGCTTTGTTCTCACCCAAATGGCGGTGCGGCTGAACATAGGTGTCGGGTTGCAGCCCCACGGCCATGCGGTGACAGGCATCTTCCATCTGATGGAAGTTATGGTGCTGGCGGCCGCGAGGATTGGCCGCGGCTTTCTCGGCTAATTCAGCGAACAGCGTTTGATCAAGAAAGCCCGGCGTACTCATTGATTACATCCCTTTAACGGCAAAAATCCCGTTGGCGTTGCGCCAGTAGCCTTTGTAGTCCATGCCGTAACCGAAGATATAACGGTCGATGCACGGCAGGCCGACGAAATCGGCTTTCAGGTCAGGACGCGCCTTGCGGTCGTGATCCTTGTCGATCAGCACAGCGGTGTGCACTTTGCGCGCGCCGGCGTGTTTGCAGAAGTCGATGATCGCGCCGAGGGTGTGACCTTCGTCGAGGATGTCGTCGATGATCAGCACGTCGCGGTCGATGAACGAGACTTCCGGCTTGGCTTTCCAGAACAGGTCGCCGCCGCTGGTCTCGTTGCGATAACGGGTTGCGTGCAGGTAGGAGGCTTCAAGCGGGAATTGCAGATGCGTCAGCAGTTTGCCGGAAAAGATCAGGCCGCCGTTCATCACGCAGAACACCACAGGGTTGCTGTCAGCCAGTTGTTCGTTGATTTGTGCACCGACACGGGCGATGGCCGCCTCGACTTCAGCTTCGGTGTACAGGCAGTCAGCCTCTCGCATGACTTGACGGATATGCTCGAGATCAGCGGACATGGCGCTCTCCAGGGGGTTCGATTTCGGAAAAGCGGGCAAAGGTACGCATCCCGCGAGGTCGAATCAAGCATTTGTGGACTAACGTACTGTATGTCCTATAGGACATCACCCTCGGATAGATTAATCTAGGCCGGTTTTTTTGCCCGCCGCCGGAGTTTTTCCATGCCCATCCTCGAGATCCGCCATCCGCTGATCCGTCATAAACTCGGCCTGATGCGCCGCGCCGATATCAGCACCAAGAACTTCCGTGAGCTTGCTCAGGAAGTCGGCGCCCTGTTGACCTATGAAGCTACAAAAGATTTGCCGCTGGAGTCCTACGATATTGCAGGCTGGTGCGGCACCGTGTCGGTCGAGAAGATCGCCGGCAAGAAGATCACCGTCGTGCCGATCCTGCGCGCCGGCATCGGCATGCTTGAAGGCGTGTTGAGCCTGATCCCGGGTGCCAAGGTTTCCGCCGTGGGTGTAGCCCGCAACGAAGAAACCCTGCAAGCGCACACCTATCTGGAAAAACTGGTTCCGGAAATCGACGAACGGTTGGCGATGATCATCGACCCGATGCTCGCCACTGGCAGCTCGATGGTTGCGACCATCGACCTGCTGAAAAAGGCTGGCTGCAAAGACATCCGCGCGATGGTGCTGGTTGCCGCGCCGGAAGGCATTGCTGCCGTCGAGAAGGCTCACCCGGACGTGACCATCTACACCGCGTCCATCGATGAGCGTTTGAACGAACACGGTTACATCATCCCTGGGCTTGGCGACGCCGGTGACAAGATCTTCGGCACCAAGCAGAAGGACGCGTAACCATGCAGCAAGAGTTCAACGATCCGCTCTGGCGCACGGTGCTGTCCGGCGCCCAGATGCTGTTCGTGGCTTTCGGCGCTTTGGTGCTGATGCCGCTGATCACGGGCCTCGACCCGAACGTGGCACTGTTTACCGCGGGTCTGGGGACGATCCTGTTCCAGATCGTCACCGGGCGTCAGGTGCCGGTGTTTCTGGCGTCGAGCTTCGCTTTCATCACTCCGATCATTCTCGCCAAGGGCCAGTTCGGCCTCGCCGCGACCATGGGCGGCGTGATGGCGGCCGGTTTCGTCTACACCTTCCTGGGCCTGGCCGTGAAGATCAAAGGCACCGGCTTCATTGACCGTTTGCTGCCGCCGGTAGTGATTGGCCCGGTGATCATCTCCATCGGCCTGGCCATGGCGCCGATTGCCGCGAACATGGCGATGGGCAAGGCTGGCGACGGTTCCGAACTGATTCACTACCAGACCGCGATGCTGATCTCGATGCCTGCGCTGCTGACCACGTTGATCGTGGCGGTGTTCGGTAAAGGCATCTTCCGCCTGGTGCCGATCATTTCCGGTGTGCTGGTCGGTTTTGCCATGTCGTTCTATTTCGGCGTGGTAGACACCGCGAAGATTGCCGCCGCGCCATGGTTTGCGATTCCGCACTTCACCGCGCCGGAGTTCAACTGGCAGGCGATTCTGTTCATCGTTCCGGTGGCCTTGGCCCCGGCCATCGAACACATCGGCGGCGTGATTGCTGTGGGTAGCGTGACCGGTCGCGACTATCTGAAGAAGCCGGGCCTGCATCGCACCTTGCTAGGTGACGGCATTGCCACCACCGCCGCCGGTCTGTTTGGCGGTCCGCCGAATACCACCTACGCCGAAGTGACTGGCGCGGTGATGCTGACCAAGAACTACAACCCGAAAATCATGACCTGGGCGGCGGTTTTCGCCATCACCCTGGCGTTCATCGGCAAGTTCGGCGCGCTGCTGCAAAGCATTCCGGTGCCGGTGATGGGCGGGATTCTGTGCCTGCTGTTCGGTTCGATCGCGGCGGTGGGCATGAACACCCTGATCCGTCACAAGATCGATTTGGGCGAAGCACGCAATCTGGTGATTGTCTCGGTGACGTTGGTGTTCGGGATTGGCGGTGTGCTGGTCGGTACTGGCACTGGCCCGGACGACTTCGGCCTCAAAGGCATCGCGCTGTGCGCGGTGGTGGCGATTGCGCTGAACCTGATCCTGCCGGGCAATGACGGCTGGAAGAACAAGAAGGCGGATGAGCCGCTGATCTAAACTTTTAGATCTGATCGTTCCCACGCTCTGCGTGGGAATGTCTCTAGGGACGCTCCGCGTCCAGTGACGCGGAGCGTCACGGGCTGCATTCCCACGCGGAGCGTGGGAACGATCATGTGGGAGCGGGCTTGCTCGCGAAGCTTTTGGCTTTTAAAGGGCCAGCGGTGCTCGTTCGCAGAGGGTCGCCAACGCCTTCGCCCATTGCGGGTCGTCGTTCAGGCACGGCACCAGCACCAACTCCTCGCCCCCTGCTTCGCGGAACTGTTCCTTGCCGCGATCGCCAATCTCTTCCAGCGTTTCGATGCAGTCGGCGACAAACGCCGGGCACATCACCAGCAACTTCTTCACGCCGCTTTTACCCAATTCATCCAGCCGCGCTTCGGTGTACGGCTCGATCCACTTTGCCTTGCCCAACCGCGACTGAAACGACACCGACCACTTGCCGTCCGCCAATCCCATGCGCTCGGCGAACAGCGCGGCGGTGCGCAGGCATTGCGCGCGATAACAGGTGGCCAATACCGCCGGCGAAGCGTTCTTGCAGCAGTCTTCGTTCTTGAAACAATGACTGCCCGTCGGGTCGAGCTTGGTCAGGTGCCGCTCCGGCAAGCCATGAAAGCTCAGCAGCAAGTGATCGTAATGCTGCAGCAGATGCGGCTTGGCACTTTCAACCAGCGCGTCGAGGTATTCCGGCTGATCGTAGAACGGTTGCAGCACCGACAATTGCACATTCAACTTCTTCTCACGAATCACCCGTTTGGCTTCTTCGATCACGGTGGTTGTGGTGCTGTCCGCGAACTGCGGATACAGCGGCGCCAGCGTGATGCGCCTGTGCCCAGCAGCAACCAGCTTCAGCAAGCAGGTTGCAATCGACGGCTCGCCGTAGCGCATCGCCAGTTCGACCGGCCCTTGCGTCCACTGCTCCTTCATCTGCTGTTGCAGGCGTTGGCTGAGCACTACCAGCGGCGAGCCCTCCTCCCACCAGATCGACGCGTAGGCATGGGCTGACTGCTCCGGGCGTTTGATCAGGATCAGCGACACCAGCAACCGCCGCAGCGGCCATGGCAGGTCGATCACGTACGGATCCATCAAAAACTGATTGAGGTAACTGCGCACATCGGCCACCGAAGTGGAGGCCGGGGAGCCCAGGTTGACCAGAAGCAAGGCGTGATCGGTCATGCAACGTCCTATTTCAGAGGCGGCTGGAGAGATCATCCAAAGCCGCGCGTAATTCCGTGAACTGGAAAGTGAAACCCGCTTCCAGCAAGCGTGCCGGCGTAGCCTTTTGGCCGCCGAGCAACAACAAAGACATCTCGCCGAGACCGACCTTCAGTGCCAGGGTCGGCATCGGCATAAACGCCGGGCGGTGCAATACGCTGCCCAGGGTTTTGGCAAATTCGCGATTGCGCACAGGTTGCGGCGCGCACGCATTATAAGGACCACTGGCCTGCTCGCGGTGCAGAAGAAAATCAATCAGGGCGATTTGATCATCGATATGAATCCACGGCATCCATTGCCGACCGTTGCCCAAAGGCCCGCCCAGCCCAAGCTTGAACGGAAACAGCAGCCGCGACAAAAAGCCGCCCTCGGCCGACAGCACCAGACCGGTTCGCACCAGCACCACGCGAATACCCAGCGCTTCAGCACGTTGCGCGGTTTCTTCCCAGGCGATGCACAGCTGACTGGCGAAGTCGTCGATCACCGGCGGCGATTCTTCCGTCAGCTCACGTTCGCCGCCATCGCCGTACCAGCCGATCGCCGAGCCGGAAATCAACAGCGCCGGTTTCTGCGCGCGGGTTTCGAGCCACGCCAGCAAGGTTTCCGTCAGCGTGATGCGACTGCTCCACAGCAACGCCTTGCGCCGATGCGTCCACGGCCGATCGGCAATCGGCGCGCCAGCGAGGTTGATGATCGCGTCTAACGGCTCATCACCCACGTCTTCGAGACGAGCGATGCCGCGCACCTGTGCGCCGCAAATTTTCGCGACTTTTTCCGGCGTGCGGCTCCATACCGTCAGACGATGACCCTGCGCGGACCAGTGTCGGCAGAGTTGTCGGCCGATCAAACCAGTACCGCCGGTCAGCAATATGTGCATGACATCTTCCTCGCGTGGCGTTTAACCCGGATCACTAGTCTATTTTTAAAAGCAGGGATCTTTTCTATCGGGCAGGCTCTATTGTTTAACCATAGGCCAAGCTGTCAGAACGAGAACGCTAGAAGTTATACCAGAAAACAAAATTGTACAGGTTTCAATCACGGCGTAGTCTGTACAGAAAGGTAAACGAGGCCCCTATGACTGTACCTATCGCAATCATCGGCACCGGCATCGCCGGGCTCTCCGCCGCCCAGGCTCTGACAGAGACCGGGCATACCGTGCAACTGTTCGATAAAAGCCGCGGCAGCGGTGGGCGCATGTCGAGCAAACGCAGCGACGCCGGTTCGCTGGACATGGGCGCGCAATATTTCACCGCCCGCGACCGGCGCTTCGTCACCGAAGTACAGCGTTGGCAAAGCCAGGGCTGGGTCGCCGAGTGGACGCCGCAGCTCTACACCTATCAGGGCGGGCAACTGAACCTGTCGCCGGACGAGCAGACACGCTGGGTCGGCGCGCCGCGCATGAGCGCCATCACCCGTGGTTTGCTCGACGGTCTGGAGGTGCATTTCGCCTGCCGCATCACCGAAGTTTTTCGCGGTGAAGAGCACTGGCATTTGCAGGACGCCGAAGGCTTCACCCACGGCCCCTTCAGCCATGTAGTGATCGCCACGCCGGCGCCGCAAGCCACCGCATTATTGGCCGCGGCACCGAAACTCGCCGGCGCCGCTGCGGGGGTGAAGATGGATCCGACGTGGGCCGTTGCCCTCGCCTTCGACACGCCTTTGGATACGCCAATTGAAGGCTGCTTCGTGCAGGACAGCCCACTCGACTGGCTGGCGCGCAACCGCAGTAAACCGGGGCGCGACAACACCCTCGACACCTGGGTGCTGCACGCGACCAGCGCATGGAGTCGGCAACACATCGACCTGTCCAAGGAAGCGGTGATCGAGCATCTGCACGGTGCGTTCGCTGAATTGCTGCACAGCGCGATGCCGGCGCCGAGCTTCAGCCTCGCCCATCGTTGGCTCTATGCACGCCCGGCAACGGGGCATGAATGGGGTACGTTGGCGGATGCCGATCTGGGCTTGTATGCCTGCGGCGACTGGTGCCTGTCGGGGCGTGTGGAGGGTGCATGGTTGAGTGGTCAGGAGGCTGCGCGCCGCTTGCACGAACACCTGCAATGAACCGCATCAACCCGCGCAAGTTGCTGCTGTCGAAATGGACAGCAGCCCACCCGCAGAATCGCGAAAAGCATTTTCTGGTGACCGAATTGTTCCGCGATGAGGAAGGCACGGTGCTGGAAGTTGAATTGCAGGCCGTGCTGACCAAACGCGCCGAACGCCTCGATTGGCAGACGCTCCAAAACAGCACTGACTGGAAAATCGGTTGGCTCATGTAGGAGCTGCCGAAGGCTGCGATCTGTTGATCTTGCTTTTAAAAACAACATCAAAAGATCGCAGCCTTCGGCAGTTCCTATAGAAAGTTATACAAACAATTTGACTTGTACACCTTTGAATCTATGCTAACCCAATGTTGTACAGAGATTGCACTCTGTACAGGTTTAGATTCGAGGTGCCTATGCTTGCCCTGCCCGCCGCCAAACCGAAGATCGCCATCAGTGCCTGCCTGTTGGGTGCCGAGGTGCGCTACAACGGTGGCCACAAGGAATCGCGCCTGTGCAGCCGCACCCTCACTGAATATTTCGAATTCGCCCCGGTTTGCCCGGAAGTCGCTATCGGCCTCGGCATTCCGCGCGAGCCGATTCGCCTCGTCGGTGATCCCGAACATCCGCAAGCCATCGGCACAGTCAATCCGGCGATCAACGTCACCCAGCCACTGGCCGAATACGGCGAGAAAATGGCCGCTGAACTCGATGACATCTGCGGCTACATATTTATGCAGCAATCGCCGTCCTGCGGGCTGGAGCGGGTCAAGGTTTATCACGCCAACGGCGCTCCGGTGAATGGCGGCGGACGCGGCATTTACGCCCAAGCCTTCTGCGCGCAACACCCGGATTTGCCCGTGGAAGAAGCCGGGCGTCTCAACGACCCGGTGCTGCGGGAAAACTTCATCACCCGTGTATTCGCCTACAGCGCTTGGCAGCAAGTGCTAGCCGATGGCCTGAGCCGTCGCGCCCTCACCGAGTTTCACTCGCGCTACAAATACCTGCTGATGGCCCACAACCCGCTGCAATACAAAGCGTTGGGCAAACTGCTGGGCAACATGGCGCACACCGATCCCGCCGAACTCGGCCCGCGCTACTTCAGCGAACTGATGGCCGCGCTGAAAAAATGCGCCACGCGTGGCACGCACTGCAACGTGCTGCTGCACATCAGCGGTTACCTGAAACAGGTGATCAGCGCCGAAGACAAACAAGAAATGGTTCATGTCATCGATCAATACCGCCTCGGCATCGTGCCGCTGGTGGTGCCGTTGACGCTGCTCAAGCATCACTTTCGCCAACACCCCGATCCGTACATCGCGCAACAGGTTTACCTGCAACCGCACCCGGAAAACCTCAGCCTGCGAAACGCCATCTGATGAACGACAAACTCGACTCCAGCGCCCAGGAAGACCTCGGCGCCGATTTCAAGAAAGCCCTTGATGAAGGCTGGTTGCCGATCCGCGAAGTCGCGCGGCAAACCGGCGTCAACGCGATCACCTTGCGCGCGTGGGAACGTCGCTACGGGCTGATCGTGCCGCAACGCACACCCAAGGGCCATCGACTGTATTCGGCTGAACATGTGCAACGAATTCTGGCGATCCTGACCTGGCTGAACCGTGGCGTTGCAGTCAGCCAGGTCAAGCCGCTCCTAGACACTCCGCAAGCCTTCAGCGAACCGGTGGAAAACGATTGGCAACGCCTGCGTCAAACGTTGCTCGCCGCCGTCACCCAGCTCAACGAACGCAACCTCGACGACAGCGTCAACCAAGCGATGGCGCTGTACCCGCCGCGCACCTTGTGTGAGCAGTTGTTGATGCCGCTGCTGGCTGAGCTCGAACAACGCTGGCAGGGCCAATTCGGTGCGCAGATGGAGCGCACGTTCTTTTTTTCCTGGCTGCGCAGCAAATTCGGTGCGCGCATCTACCATAACAATCGTCAGTTGCACGCCGCACCGCTGCTGTTGATCAACCACTCCGACCTGCCACTGGAACCGCATCTGTGGCTATGCGCGTGGCTGATCTCCAGCGCCGATTGCCCGGTGCAAGTGTTTGACTGGCCGTTACCGGCCGGCGAACTGGCGCTGGCCGTCGAACACCTGCAAGCCCGTGGCGTGCTGCTCTATTCGAGCAAGGCCATGAACCTTGCCCACCTGCCCAAGCTACTGAACGGAGTCAGTTGCCCAAAAATGATTGTCGGACCAACGGTATGCATCCACCACGCCGAGTTGTCCGTAAGAACTTCCGAGATCGCTGATGTGTACCTGGCTGAAGATGCGCTGTCAGCGCACCAGGCACTCGTTCAGCGTGGACTGATTTAATGATGGGTTTAATGTCATGCAATTGATCTGGCTGCGCAGCGACTTGCGCCAACACGACAACACCGCCCTCGCGGCCGCCGCAGCCCGCGGCCCGACCGTGGCCGTGTACCTGTTGAGCCCGCAGCAGTGGCTGGAGCACGACGATGCCGCCTGCAAGGTCGACTTCTGGTTACGCAATCTCAAAGAACTGAGCAACAGCCTCGGCGAGCTGAACATCCCCTTGTTGATCCGCACTGCCAATCATTGGGATCAGGCTCCAGCGGAGCTGCTTAAGCTGTGCCGCGAACTGAAGGTCGAAGCGGTTCACGTCAACGAAGAATACGGTGTCCACGAAAGCCGTCGCGATGCCGCCGTGGCGGAAACCCTGCAGGCCGAAGGCATCGAGTTTCACAGCTACCTCGATCAACTGCTGTTCAAACCCGGCACCGTGCTGACCAAAACCGACAGCTATTTCAAGGTGTTCAGCCAGTTCAGAAAGGTCTGCTACGAACGCCTGCACCGCTCCATGCCGGCGCTGGTCAAGGCGCCCGGCAAACAGGCAACACTCAAGGTCGACAGCGACCCGATTCCTGACTCGGTCAAAGGCTTCGCCACCCCAAGCGAATCCCTGCAAGCCCTGTGGCCGGCCGGTGAAGAAGAAGCGCGCCGCCGCCTCGACACCTTCACCGACGCGCAGATCGAATACTACAAAAGTGAACGCGACTTCCCGGCCAAACCCGGCACCAGTCAGCTCTCGGCGTACCTCGCCGCTGGCGTGATCTCACCGCGCCAATGCCTGCACGCCGCGTTGCAAAGCAATCAGGGCGAATTCGAAAGCGGCAACGTCGGCGCTGTCACCTGGATCAACGAACTGCTCTGGCGCGAGTTCTACAAACACATTCTGGTCGGCTACCCACGGGTTTCCCGTCACCGTGCTTTCCGCCCGGAAACCGAGGCCTTGGCCTGGCGTGATGCGCCGGAGGAACTCAAGGCTTGGCAAGAAGCGCGCACCGGCCTGCCGATCATCGACGCGGCGATGCGCCAATTGCTCGAAACCGGCTGGATGCACAACCGTCTGCGCATGGTCGTGGCGATGTTCCTGACCAAAAACCTGTTGATCGATTGGCGTGAAGGCGAGCGCTTTTTCATGCGTCATCTGATCGACGGCGATCTGGCGGCGAACAACGGTGGCTGGCAATGGAGCTCCTCGACCGGCACCGATTCCGCGCCGTACTTCCGCATTTTCAATCCGTTGAGCCAGTCGGAAAAATTCGACAACGAAGGCCTGTTCATCAAGCACTGGCTGCCGGAACTCGCCGGGCTGAACAAAAAGGAAATCCACAACCCGGCCAACCTTGGCGGGCTGTTTGGCGTCGCCGATTATCCGTCGCCAATCGTCAATCTCAGCGCCTCCCGTGAGCGCGCACTGGCCGCGTTCAAGAGCCTGCCATCGCGCACGGCAATGGAGGGCAGTGATGAGTGAATTCCTGCGCCGCTTCGCCCAACAATTTTGCGAGTTGAACAAAGACAACCTGCACCGGCTGGGCGAGCTGTACAGCGATGACATTCATTTCACCGACCCGTTGCACGAAGTGCAGGGGCTCAAGCAACTGCACGATTATTTCAGCGAGCTGTACGCCAACGTCAGTGAGCTGCGGTTTGATTTTCATGGCTTCGATCAGATCAGCGACGGCGAAGGCTATCTGCGCTGGGTCATGAGTTACCGCCATCCGCGCCTGGCGAGTGGTCAGGTGATTCGCGTCAGCGGCTGCTCGCATCTGCTCTGGCGCGACAAGGTTTATCGCCACCGGGATTACTTCGATGCCGGGGCGCTGTTGTATGAACATTTACCCGTATTGGGCCGGGTCATCGCCTGGCTAAAAAGGAGAATGGGATGAGTCGTACACCTCCACGGCGCTATTGGTTGACCGGCGCCAGCAGTGGCATCGGCGCGGCGCTCGCCGAAGAAATTCTGAAAAGCGGCGCGCACCTGGCGGTCAGCTCGCGCTCGGTCGCGGCACTGAAAGTCTTGTCGCAACGCTATCCGGGCCAGGTTTTAGTGGTGCCGGGGGATTTGACCAACAGTCAGACCGTGCGCGAAATCGGTGAGCAGATCGCTGAAGTCTGGGGCTCGCTGGATTCGGTGATTCTCAACGCCGGCACCTGTGAATATGTCGACGCCAAGCAGTTCGATGCGTCGATCATCGAGCACGTGGTGCGCACCAATCTGCTCGCCAGCAGCTATTGCATCGAAGCCGCCCTGCCGCTGTTGCGCAAAGGCACCGCGCCGCATCTGATCGGCGTCGCCAGTTCGGTGACCTACCTGCCGCTGCCTCGGGCCGAAGCCTATGGCGCGTCGAAGGCCGGGCTGCGTTATCTGTTTGAATCGCTGCGTATTGATCTGGCGGATGAAGGCATCGAAGTCACCATCGTCAGCCCCGGTTTCGTCGAAACGCCGCTGACCGCGAAGAACGATTTCCCGATGCCGCTCAGTTGGCCTGTGGATAAAGCCGCGCGGCACATCTTCGCCAAGCTCAAGGATCGGCCACTGGAAATCGCCTTTCCGGCGCTGTTCATGGCGGCGCTGTGGCCGCTGTCGAAATTGCCGGCCAGCCTGCAACTGGCAATCGGCAAACGCATGGTGCGTAAATCGCCACCGCTGCGAGATCCAGCATGAAAATCGCCATCGTCGGCAGCGGGATCGCCGGGCTCACCTGCGCCCACCTGCTCAATCGCCGACATGACGTGCACGTGTTCGAGGCCAGCGACTGGGTTGGTGGCCACACGCACACGGTCGAAGTGACGGTCGACGGCCAGCAGTACGCGGTGGACACCGGTTTTATCGTGTTCAACGACTGGACGTACCCGAATTTCATCCGCTTGCTCGGCCAGCTCGGCGTGCCGTTCAAAGCCACCGAAATGAGTTTTTCGGTGAGCGACCCGGACACCGGTCTGGAGTACAACGGCAACAACCTCAACAGCCTGTTCGCCCAGCGCAGCAATCTGTTGTCGCCGGGGTTCTGGGGCATGTTGCGCGACATTCTGCGCTTCAATAAAGAAGCCCAGCGCGACCTCTCCGAGCTGCGCATTTCCAGCGACATGACCCTCGACGATTACCTGAAAGCAGGCAACTACGGCGAGCGTTTTATCCTGCATTACATCGTGCCGATGGGCGCGGCGATCTGGTCGATGCCGATGGCCGAGATGCTCAATTTTCCGCTGCAATTTTTTGTGCGTTTCTTCAAGAACCATGGACTGTTGTCGGTGAGCAATCGTCCGCAATGGCGGGTGATCGAGGGCGGTTCCAGCGCTTACATTGCGCCGCTGACCGCCGCGTTCAAAGACAAGATCCGCCTCAATTGCCCGGTAACGCGGGTTGAGCGCGATGAGCACGGCGTAGTTATCCACAGTGCGGAGGGCAGCGAGCAGTTCGACAAAGTGGTGTTTGCCTGCCACAGCGATCAGGCCCTGCAATTGCTCGCCGAGCCGAGCGATGCCGAACGCGAGATCCTCGGCGCCCTGCCCTACGCCGACAACGAAGTGGTGCTGCACACCGACACGCGATTGTTGCCGACACGCAAATTGGCTTGGGCCAGCTGGAACTATCGGCTTAGCGGCGCCGGCCACACTCACGCCGCCGTCACTTACGACATGAACATTCTGCAAGGCATTCAGAGCGACACCACGTTCTGCGTCAGCCTCAACCAGAGCGCCGGCATCAGCCCGTTCAAAGTGCTCGCCAGATACACCTACGCTCATCCGCAATACAGCCTCGCGGCGGTAGCGGCGCAAAATCGCTGGGCGGAACTGGATGGCGCGCAACACACGCATTTTTGCGGCGCTTACTGGGCCAATGGTTTCCATGAAGACGGCGTGGTCAGCGCGTTGCGCGTGGCTTCGGCGTTCGGGGAAACCTTATGAACAGCGCCCTTTACAGCGGCTGGATCGGCCATCGGCGCTTCTCGCCGCGCAAGCATCAATTCCGCTACAAGATCGGTTTGCTCTATCTCGATCTCAGCGAGCAGGACGCCGTGCTCGCGCTATCGCCGCTGGCAGGTCGCAGCCGATTTGCACCGTTCTCCTTTCGCGAGACCGACTACCTCAAATCCTTCACCAGTCGCGGAGTGCGTTTGATTGATGCCGTGCGCCAACAGGTCGGCGCCGCCATCGGTCACGAACCGCAAGGCGCGATCTGTCTGCTGACCCAGGCGCGCAGCTGGGGTTTGTCGTTCAATCCGGTGAGTTTCTTTTATTGCCACGAAGCCGACGGGCAACTGGCTGCGATTGTCTGCGAAGTCACCAACACGCCGTGGCGCGAGCGTTATCACTATGTGTTGCCGGCCCGTGCGCCGAGCAATCTGCAGGATTTCCACCAGCATTTTGCCGTGGCCAAGGCCTTTCACGTTTCGCCGTTTCTGCCGCGCGACCTCGAATACCGCATGAGCTTCAGCCCCGCCGCGAAAAATCTCGGCGTGCACATGGCCGACTGGCAGGGCGAGGAAAAACTGTTCGACGCGACGCTCAATCTGCAACGCGAAGCCCTCGACCGTCGCAGCCTGCATCGCTACCTGAAACGCTTTCCGTGGATGACCGCAAAAACCGCGTTGGCCATTTACTGGCAAGCGCTGCGGCTGTTGCTTAAACGCGTACCGATCTTTGCTCATCAGGCTGCTGACGGCAGCTTTCAAACCGCCACTGTGCCTCCCAAGGAGCACCGCCATGAAATCCTCTAGCCTGTCGGTCAGTCGGCTCAGCACCAACGGTTTGACCGGTTCGTTGCTGCGCCGTGGCGTATTGCGCCAATTGGGTCAGCTCAAACACGGGCAATTGCTGGTGGTCGAGGATGGCGAACGCTTGATGTTTGGCACGCCGGGCAGTGCCTTGCTCGGGGAAATCCACGTGCTGGATTCGGCCCTGTGGGGCATGGTTGCCAGTAATGGCTCGATCGGTGCGGGCGAGGCGTTTATCCACGGTTACTGGAGTTCGCCGGATCTGACGGCGGTGGTGCGCGTGTTCGTCAGCAACCTTGAAGTGCTCGATGCGATGGAGGGCGGACTGGCCCGCATCAGTCGGCCGTTGGTGCAAGGTCTGCACTGGCTCAATCGCAATACACGCAAGGGTTCGCAGAAGAACATCGCGGCGCATTACGACCTCGGCAACGATCTGTTCGAACAGTTTCTCGACCCGACCATGATGTATTCGGCGGCGCAGTTTCTTACCCCGGAAGACACGCTGGAGCAGGCGCAACTGAACAAACTGGAGCGCATCTGCCAGAAGCTCGCGCTCAAGCCCAGCGACCATTTGCTCGAGATTGGCACCGGTTGGGGCAGCATGGCGCTTTATGCCGCACAGAATTACGGTTGCCGCGTGACCACCACGACGCTGTCGAAAGAGCAGTACGCCTTCACCGCCCAGCGCATCGAACAACTCGGTTTGCAGGATCAAGTGACGCTGCTGCTGGAGGACTACCGCGACCTCACCGGCGAGTACGACAAACTGGTGTCGATCGAGATGATCGAAGCGGTCGGCCATCGCTTCCTGCCGACCTATTTCAAACAGTGCGCGCACTTGCTCAAGAGCAACGGTTTGATGCTGATCCAGGCGATCACCATTCGCGAGCAACGCTACGAACAGGCCAAACGCGGCGTCGATTTCATTCAGCGCTACATCTTCCCCGGCGGCGCCCTGCCCTGTGTGCAGAAGATGCTCGAAGTGGTCAGCCGCGACACCGACATGAACCTGCTGCACATGGAAGATTTCGGCCTGCATTACGCCAAGACCCTGCGCCTGTGGCACGAGAACTTCCGCCGTGCCCATGGTCGTTTGACCGAGTTGGGTTACGACGATTATTTCCTGCGGCTGTGGGAGTTTTACCTGTGCTACTGCGAAGGTGGTTTCCTCGAACGCACCATCGGCACCGCGCAATTGCTGCTGGCCAAACCCGCGGCGATGACTGCGCCATTGCTTGGCCGCTTCGATGCTTGAGCGAGTTGCCAATACCGTGTTGTTCCAGATTGGCTGGCTGGCCTGCGTAATTGGCGGCAACAGTTTGTGGTTGTTGCTGGCGTTGGCAGTGCTGGTGATTCATCTGCGCTGGATCAGCAGTTGGGCGGCTGAAGGGCGTTTGATTTTGAGTGTAGTAATTGTCGGCACGGCGGTGGACAGCGTTTTGCGCGGCGTCGGCGTGTTTGAATTTCAGGATCAATCGCCGCTGATTCCGCTGTGGCTGATGCTGCTGTGGGCGTTGCTTGCGACCACGTTGCGGCACTGTCTGCAATGGAGTGGTCGGCCCTGGTGGCTGGCGAGTGGATTGGGCGCGGTGGGTGGCGCGTTGTCGTATTACGGCGGTGGACGACTGGCCGGTGTGCAATTTCCCTACGGCGAATTACCGACACTGATTGGCATCGGCCTGCTCTGGGCACTGTTGTTTCCGCTTTTGCACACCATGGCGCGGCGGTTGGCGGGCTGAGCGTCTGTCAGACCATTCACACGCACCGCAGCGACTGCCTTACACTGCCGCCATGAAAACCATTCCCCACCAGCAAATCACCGAGCCTGCAGTCACCTGCTCGACCTGCGCGGCGTGCTGCTGCCAGCTCGAAGTGATGCTGATCACCGACACCGGCGTGCCTGATCGCTTTATCGATACCGATGAGTGGGGCGGCGAAGTGATGCTGCGTCTGGACGACGGCTGGTGCGCGGCGCTGGATCGCGACACGATGATGTGCACGATCTACGAAAAACGCCCGCTGATCTGCCGCGAATTCGAAATGGGCGCCCCCGAGTGCCTCGAAGAACGCCAAGGCATCACCACCGCGTACCGCTGATCTACCCGTTTTTTGTAGGAGCAGAGCTTGCTCGCGAACGCGATGGTTCAGTCAACATTCTCATCGACTGACACTGCGCCTTCGCGAGCAAGCTCGGCTCCTACAAGGGTGCGGTTACAACGGCATTGTGTAGTGCAGCGCGTAGCTTTCTACGCCGTCGTTACTGCTGGCCAGGCCGGCGTTGGAATAGTGCGTCGCACGGATCCCGACTTCATGCCCGCCATTGAAACGCAGACCAAAACCGATACGGTCTTCGAACTGGAGCGAGCCGCCAATGTTGTTGGATTCGTACTTGGTGTTGGAGAACGCGGCAACGCCGATCCCCGCTTCAACGTACGGTTTGACCGACTGGCCGGCAAACTCGTAAACAAATACCGGCGAGAACGACAGGCTGTTGTTGCTGGAGGTCTTGTCACCTTCCCAATAGGTGTAGGCGCCGCTCCAATAACCGGTCAGGCGACCGACGTCGCTCTGCAGCCAGCTCTGATCCCAATCAAAATTCATCCCCAGGCGGTAGGTCATGGTCGAATCGCTGGTGGCCCCCACCGCAAATTCAACACCTGCCGCTTGTGCAGTAATGCTTTGCCCCATTAGTGCGGCCGCAATCGCGGCCAAGCAGAATAGTCGCTTCACTTTGAAACTTCCTTTTCCGGAACGATCGTTTGGTTTTCTGGTTAACACAACGCTATAGAAGTCTGCGCCTGAATAGAAGTTCAGACGAATTTCAGCTTATTTCACGTTTTTTTTACAAACCGAAGTTTTGCACATCATTCGCGATTTGCCCCAGCAACGGCAGGACATTTTTGAAGGACTGCAGATCCGCGCTCGTCCAGAATCTGACCGATTGGTTCGGCCCCTCAGCCAGCAGATCGCGCTCGGCCAGCAGCCGTTGAAGTTGCCGCGCCACGGCGGCGCCGGTGTCGATCAAACTGATGTCCGCCGGGATCATCGATTTGAGCATCGGCTTGAGGAAGGGATAGTGCGTGCAACCAAGAATGATCGTGTCGCAACCGTTGGCCAGCAACGGATCGACATACCTTTTCAGCAACGCGCGCAATGTGTCGCTGTGCAGGTCACCGCTTTCAATCAGCTCGACCAGTCCGGGACAAGGCTGGGTAATCACCCGCACATCGGTGGCGAAACGATCGAGTAATGCCGCGAACTTGGCACTCTGCAAAGTGCCCGTAGTGGCGAGCACGCCGACCACACCGCTACGGGTCGCAGCCGCCGCCGGTTTCACCGCAGGTTCCATGCCGACAATCGGCCAGTCCGGGTAATCACGACGCAAATCGGCAACCCCGGCGACGGTCGCCGTGTTGCAAGCCAACACCAACGCCTTGGCGCCCTGCTCGCGGAAAAACCCGGCCATCACGCTGCAGCGCTGGCGGATAAATTCCGGGGTTTTCTCGCCGTAGGGAATGTGCCCGCAATCGGCGACATAGAGCAGCGATTCGTTGGGCAACAACTGCTGGATTTCTGCCAGTACCGACAGACCGCCGACACCGGAATCGAACACGCCGATCGGCGCTTCACGCATGGCGCGAGCCACAGACACTGCAACCCGGATCACGCTTGACGCGCAGCTCACGGAATCGCGAGCCCAGCGCATCGATCAGCAACAAACGGCCCACCAGCGGCTCGCCGAAACCGACCAGCACTTTCAACGCTTCAAGTGCCTGAAGACTGCCAACCAGACCCACCAACGGCCCGACAACACCCGCTTCGCTGCAGGTCAATTCGGCTTCGCTGCCGTGGCCGTACAAGCAGTGGTAGCAAGGGCTCTCATCGCGACGCGGGTCGAACACCGACAACTGCCCTTCAAGGCGAATCGCCGCGCCGCTGACCAGCGGTTTGCGCGCCGCCACACACGCGGCGTTGACCGCCTCGCGCGTAGTAAAATTATCGGAACAGTCGAGCACCAGATCCACCGCTGTCACGGCGGCGGCGAGAGAATCCTCGTCCAGCGCCTGCCGATGGGCGATCAACTGGATCTCCGGATTGATCGCACTCAGACGCTTGAGCGCCGAATCGACCTTGCTCATGCCGACGCTGTCGGTGTCATGAATGATCTGGCGTTGCAGGTTGGTCAGATCGACCGTGTCGAAATCCGCCAGATGCAATTCACCGACACCCGCCGCAGCCAGATACAAGGCGACCGGCGCGCCGAGACCACCGAGGCCGACGATCAGCACGCGACTGTCCTTGAGCTTCAACTGGCCATCGATGTCGATGTGTTGCAGCAGAATCTGCCGGCTGTAGCGCAGCAACTCCTGATCATTCAGCACGGCAGGCGTCCCAGACTGATGCGTTGATGACCGCCCAGATCGGTGCGGCTGTGGACTTCTTCAAAACCGCGCGTCAGCAACAAATCGCGCACGGCTTCGGCTTGATCATAGCCATGTTCGAGCATCAGCCAGCCACCGGCCTCGAGATACTCCGGAGCCTGTTCGACGATCAAGCGCAGATCATCGAGGCCGTCTTCACCGGCGACCAAGGCGCTGGCCGGTTCGAAGCGCACATCGCCTTCGACCAGATGCGGATCGGCCGCCGCAATATACGGCGGGTTGCTAATGATCAACTGAAAACGCTGACCGGCCAGCGAACTGAACCAATGACTGCTCAGCACCGTGGCGTTGTTCAAATGCAGGCGCTGACGATTGCGTTCGGCCAGTGCCACGGCTTCGAGCACGCGATCCACCGCCGTGACTTTCCACGCCGGACGTTCGCTGGCCAAGGCCAAGGCGATCGCGCCGCTGCCAGTGCCGAGGTCGAGCACTTTAGCCGGCGTCGCGGGCAGCAATTCCAGCGCCGCTTCTACCAGCAACTCAGTGTCCGGACGCGGGATCAGCGTGTGCGGCGCGACTTCCAGATCGAGTTTCCAGAAACCCTGCTGACCAAGAATGTAGGCCACCGGCTCACCGCCACGGCGACGTTGCAGGTATTCGGCAAAGGTCAGCGCCGCGTCACTCGGCACGATGCGCTCGGGCCAGGTGTGCAGAAAGCTGCGCGACTTGCCCAGTGCAGCGGCCAGAAGCAATTCGGCGTCCAGACGCGCAGTGGGCGAGTCCGGCAGTTCGGCGGCGCGCAACAGGCTGGCAATGATGGTCATTTATTCACCTATCGCTGCGAGTTGATCAGCCTGGTATTCGGCCAGCAACGGCTCGATCACCGCATCAACGCCACCGGCGAGAATTTCATCAAGGGAGTACAGGGTCAGGTTGACGCGATGGTCGGTAACCCGGCCCTGAGCAAAGTTGTAGGTGCGAATGCGTTCAGAGCGATCGCCGGAACCGACCAGCAATTTGCGCTCGCTGGCGATGGCATTCGCCGCCGCTGCGGTTTGCTGATCGTTGAGTTTCGCCGACAGCCAGGCCATCGCCCGCGCACGGTTCTTGTGCTGGGAACGCTCTTCCTGACACTCGACGACGGTGCCGGTCGGAATGTGCGTGATGCGGATCGCCGAGTCGGTGGTGTTGACGTGCTGACCGCCGGCCCCGGAGGAGCGGAACGTGTCGACGCGTAAATCCGCCGGGTTGATCTCGATCGCTTCGCGCTCGTCCGGCTCGGGCAATACCGCCACAGTGCAGGCCGAGGTGTGAATGCGGCCCTGGGATTCGGTGGCGGGTACACGCTGAACGCGGTGCGCGCCGGATTCGAATTTCAGCTTGCCGTAAACGTTGTCGCCTTCGATGCGCGCGATGACTTCTTTATAGCCGCCGTGTTCGCCTTCGTTTTCCGAGAGGATCTCCACGCGCCAGCCGCGACGCTCGGCGTAACGCGAGTACATGCGGAACAGGTCGCCGGAGAAGATCGCCGCCTCGTCGCCACCGGTGCCGGCGCGAATTTCGAGGAAGACGTTGCGCCCGTCATTCGGATCCTTCGGCAACAGCATGCGTTGCAGGTCGGCTTCCAAAGTGATCAGCGATTCTTTGGCTTCGCGGACTTCTTCCACGGCCATTTCACGCATGTCCGGGTCGTTGTCCTTGAGCAGCGCCTGCGCGCTTTCAAGATCGCTTTGTACGCTGAGGAGCTTTTTATAGCCTTGTACGACCGGCTCGATTTCGGCGTATTCCTTGGAATAGGCGCGGAATTTGCTCTGATCGGCAATGACTTCGCCGTCGCCGAGCAGCGCGGTCAGTTCCTCGAAACGGTCCTGGAGGATGTCCAGCTTATTGTGCAGTGACGCTTTCATTGCGGTTTTTTATCCGAAAAGCTATCCGGTGAGCCCTCGAGGGCAAAGAGTTCCTGGGCCATGGCCAGCGCATCGAGGCGGCCTTCGGCAGAAAGCTTTTTCAGTTGCACGCTGGGCGCATGCAACAGTTTATTGGTCAGGCCACGGGCCAGTTGCCCGAGCACGTCTTCGGCATTACCGCCGTTGGCCAGCAGACGCAGGGCTTTTTGCAGCTCCTCGTCGCGCAAGCGTTCGCTCTGTTGACGATAGGCCTTGAGCACATCGACCGCCGCGAGTTCGCGCAGGCGCACCATGAAATCGTCGGCGCCGACCGAAACCATCTCTTCGGCGGCTTGCGCTGCACCTTGCCGGCTCTTGAGGTTTTCGGCGACCACTTCGTGGAGATCGTCGACGCTATACAGGTAAACATCGTCCAGTTCGCCGACTTCCGGTTCGATATCCCGGGGAACCGCGATGTCGACCATGAAGATCGGCTTGTGCTTGCGCAGCTTCAGTGCACTTTCTACCGCGCCCTTACCAAGAATCGGCAACTGACTGGCGGTCGAACTGATCACGATATCGCTGCGCACCAGTTCTGCCGGGATGTCCGAGAGCAGCACTGCATGGGCGCCGAATTGTTCGGCGAGCAGACTGGCGCGCTCCAGCGTGCGGTTGGCGACGACGATGCGCTTGACGCCCAGCTCGTGCAAATGGCGGGCGACCAGCGTGATGGTCTCGCCGGCGCCGATCAGCAAAGCCTGGCTGCGTTGCAAATCACTGAAAATCTGTTTGGCCAGACTGACGGCGGCAAATGCCACCGATACCGGGTTTTCGCCGATGGCGGTGTCGGTGCGCACCTGCTTGGCGGCATTGAACGTCGCCTGAAACAATCGCCCCAGCAGCGGGCCGATGGTGCCGGCCTCGCGGGCCACGGCGTAGGCCGATTTCATTTGGCCGAGAATCTGCGGTTCGCCCAACACCAGCGAGTCGAGCCCGGAGGCGACGCGCATCATGTGACGAACTGCCGCATCATCTTCATGCACATAAGCACTCGCGCGCAGCTCATCGAGGCTTAAATGATGGTAATCAGCCAGCCAGCGCAAGACGACATCGGCAGAAAGCTGATCCTGTTCTATATAAAGCTCACTGCGATTGCAGGTGGAGAGGATCGCGGCTTCGCGGCTGTCGGTCAGTCGGCAGAGCTGCTGCAACGCCTCCACCAGTTGCTCAGGCGTAAAAGCCACGCGCTCGCGGACGTCTACTGAAGCAGTCTTGTGGTTGATACCGAGTGCAAGGAAGGCCATTCAAAGTCGCTGGTGGTGACGTGAAGCCGGCAATTGTCCTACTTCGTCAGATTCAGAACAACTACCGCTGACTATTGTCCCAATGGTCAGTCCCTATAATGGGCACAATTTGGCTCCTTGTAGGAGCTGCCGCAGGCTGCGATCTTTTGATTGATCGTTCCCACGCTCGGCGTGGGAATGCAGCCCGGGACGCTCCGCGTCTCAAACAACGTCAAAAGATCGCAGCCTGCGGCAGCTCCTACAGGCGATAAGCCGTAAATTGCCTGAGCGGTTATGTTTGGCCGAAGGCTTGTGTCATGATGATCCGACCGCAGGTTAGTCGTCCTCTTCCTATATGAATAGATCTTCCGCGTTGCTCCTCGCTTTTGTCTTCCTCAGCGGCTGCCAGGCCTTGGCACCCGTGTCGCCGGACGGTACGCCGCCGGTCGAAGACACCACGCCCGCGCCTGAAAAGCCCAAGGTTTACAGCTCGTTCAGCGAGGAAACCGTCTTCAGCCTGTTGAGCGCCGAACTCGCCGGCCAGCGCAATCGCTTCGATATTGCGCTGGATAACTACGTGACTCAGGCGATCAATACGCAAGACCCGGGCGTTTCCGAGCGTGCGTTTCGCATCGCCGAATATCTGGGCGCCGATCAACCGGCCCTCGATACCGCGCTGATCTGGGCGAAAAACGCGCCGGACGACCTCGAAGCGCAACGCGCTGCTGCCGTGCAACTGGCGCGCGCCGGGCGTTACGACGACTCGATGGTCTATATGGAGAAAGTCCTGCAGGGCAAGGGCGACACCCATTTCGACTTCCTCGCCCTGTCGGCGGCTGACACTGATCAAGAGACCCGCAACGGTCTGATGAAAAGTTTTGACCGTTTATTGCAACGCCATCCGAACAACAGTCAGCTGATTTTCGGCAAAGCCCTGCTGTTGCAACAAGACGGCGACAATAAAGCGGCCCTGACCCTGCTCGAAGACCATCCGTCGGAAGAAGGCGAGATCGCCCCGATTCTGCTGCGCGCACGCCTGCTGCAAGTGATGAACCGTGGCGACGAAGCGCTGCCGCTGCTGCGAAAAAACATCAAGAAATACCCGGACGACAAACGCCTGCGCCTGACTTACGCGCGCATGCTGGTCGAGCAAGACCGGATGGACGACGCCAAAGTCGAATTCTCCAGCCTCGTTCAGCAATACCCGGAAGACGACGAACTGCGTTACTCGCTGGCGCTGGTGTGCCTCGAAGCCAAGGCCTGGGACGAGGCCAAGGGCTATCTGGAAGACTTGATCGCCCGTGAAAGCCACGTCGATTCAGCCCACCTGAACCTCGGTCGCATCGCCGAAGAGCGTAACGATCCGCAAGGCGCGCTCATCGAGTACGCCCAGGTCGGCCCGGGCAACGACTATCTGCCGGCGCAGTTGCGTCAGGCCGATATTCTGATGAACAACGGCAAAACCGCTGAAGCGCAAAGCAAACTGGCGGCGCAGCGTGACGAAGAGCCGGATTACGCGATCCAGTTGTACCTGATTGAAGCGGAAACCCTGTCGGCCAATAAACAGGACGACAAGGCCTGGAAAGTCTTGCAGCAAGCGTTGCTGCAATACCCGGACGACCTGAATCTGCTCTACACCCGGGCGATGCTCGCGGAAAAACGCAATGATCTCGGGCAGATGGAAAAAGACCTGCGCCTGATCATCAAGCGTGATCCGGACAACGCCATGGCGCTCAATGCGCTGGGTTACACCCTCTCCGACCGCACGACCCGCTACGCTGAAGCGAAGACGCTGATCGAGCAGGCGCACCAGATCAATCCGGAAGACCCGGCCGTACTCGACAGCCTCGGCTGGGTGAATTACCGCTTGGGCAATCTGGACGACGCCGAGAAATATCTGCGTCAGGCGCTGGAGCGTTTCCCTGATCACGAAGTCGCCGCGCATCTGGGCGAAGTGTTGTGGGCCAAGGGCAACCAGCGTGAAGCCAAACAAATCTGGGGCAAGTTCCTCAAGGATCAGCCCGACAGCACCATTCTGCGCAGCACCATCAAGCGCCTGACCGGATCCGAGACTCTTTAACTCATGTTTTTGCGCCACGTTATTGTTTTCAGCTTCATCGCCCTCCTCGCTGGTTGCTCGGGTTTTGGTACTCGCGAATCGGTCGAGGGCCACGGCAGTCCGGCTCAATGGGCGGCGAACAAACAGCAGCTGACCGGCCTCGACGGCTGGCAGATTGACGGCAAGATCGGCATCCGCGCACCGAAAGATTCCGGTAGCGGCACGCTGTTCTGGCTGCAACGTCAGGATTACTACGACATTCGTCTGTCCGGCCCGTTGGGTCGGGGCGCGGCGCGTTTGACCGGTCGTCCGGGCAAGGTGTCGCTGGAAGTCGCCAATCAGGGTCGCTACGAATCGCAATCGCCGGAAGCCCTGCTCGAAGAGCAACTGGGCTGGAAGTTGCCGGTGTCGAATCTGGCCTGGTGGGTGCGTGGCCTGCCGGCTCCGGACACTAAAAGTCGCCTGAACCTGGACGCCGACAGCCGTCTGGCCAGCCTGGAACAGGACGGCTGGAAAGTTGAGTACACCGCGTACACCGAACAAAACGGTTACTGGTTGCCCGAGCGCATCAAGCTGCACGGCACCGACCTCGACGTCACGCTGGTGATCAAGACCTGGCAACCGCGCAAGTTGGGGCAATAACGCATGACCGCTGCACGTCTGACCCTGCCCTCGCCGGCCAAACTCAATCTGATGCTGCACATTCTTGGTCGCCGTGAAGACGGTTATCACGAGTTGCAGACGCTGTTTCAGTTTGTCGACTACGGCGATGAAATCACTTTTGCCGTGCGCGATGACGGCGTGATTCAGCTGCACACCGAATTTGCCGGCGTGCCGCATGACAGCAATCTGATCGTGCGCGCAGCCAAAATGCTTCAGCAACAATCGGGTTGTACGCTGGGTATCGACATCTGGATCGACAAAATTCTGCCCATGGGCGGCGGCATCGGTGGCGGCAGCTCGAACGCAGCGACCACCTTGCTCGGTCTGAATCACTTGTGGCAGCTGGGTTGGGATGAAGATCGCCTGGCGGCACTGGGTCTGACGCTTGGCGCCGACGTGCCGGTTTTCGTCCGTGGTCACGCGGCTTTTGCCGAGGGCGTTGGCGAGAAACTCACCCCGGTCGATCCCGAAGAACCGTGGTATCTGGTGCTCGTACCGCAAGTCTCTGTAAGTACGGCAGAAATTTTTTCCGATCCTTTGTTGACACGTAACACGCCGCCCATTAAAGTGCGCCCCGTTCCCGAGGGAAACAGTCGAAATGACTGCTTGCCGGTGGTTGCAAGGCGTTATCCAGAGGTACGTAACGCATTGGATTTGTTAGGTAAATTTACCGAAGCAAAGCTCACCGGAACTGGAAGTTGTGTGTTTGGGGGCTTCCCAAGCAAAGCTGAAGCTGATAAAGTCTCGGCCCTTCTGACAGAGACCCTTACAGGGTTTGTAGCGAAAGGAAGCAACGTTTCGATGTTGCATCGCAAGCTGCAAAGTCTGCTCTAAAGGAACCAAGTGCACGGCACTTGATGCAACAGATACAGGGGCGTCGCCAAGCGGTAAGGCAGCAGGTTTTGATCCTGCCATGCGTTGGTTCGAATCCAGCCGCCCCTGCCATTTTCTATACTCATCCAGGTTACCCTCAGCCTCTAGGTACTGCGCGTGTCCAAGATGATGGTCTTTACGGGGAACGCTAACCCCGATCTGGCTCGGCGTGTTGTACGTCAGCTGCATATCCCTCTCGGTGACATCTCTGTCGGTAAGTTTTCCGACGGCGAAATTACAGCCGAGATCAATGAAAACGTTCGCGGTAAAGACGTTTTCATTATTCAGCCGACTTGCGCTCCGACCAACGATAACCTGATGGAACTGGTAGTGATGGCTGACGCCTTCCGCCGCTCCTCGGCTACTCGTATCACTGCTGTTATTCCTTATTTTGGTTATGCCCGTCAGGATCGCCGTCCGCGTTCCGCACGTGTGGCTATCAGCGCGAAAGTCGTTGCTGACATGCTTACCGTAGTCGGCATCGACCGTGTTCTCACGGTTGATCTGCATGCTGACCAGATTCAGGGTTTCTTCGATATTCCGGTAGATAACATCTACGGCTCCCCGGTATTGGTGGATGACATTGAAGATCAGCGCTTCGAAAACCTGATGATTGTGTCCCCGGACATTGGTGGCGTCGTGCGTGCACGTGCTGTTGCCAAATCCCTGGGCGTGGATCTCGGGATCATCGACAAACGCCGTGAGAAAGCCAATCACTCTGAAGTGATGCATATCATCGGTGATGTCGAAGGGCGTACCTGTATTCTGGTTGATGACATGGTCGATACCGCCGGCACTCTGTGCCACGCGGCCAAGGCCCTGAAAGAGCATGGCGCAGCCAAGGTCTTTGCCTACTGCACACACCCTGTGCTGTCGGGTCGGGCCATCGAGAATATCGAAAATTCCGTGCTGGACGAGCTGGTGGTGACTAACACCATCCCGCTGTCCGCTGCAGCACAAGCCTGTGCACGTATCCGTCAACTGGATATCGCACCGGTTGTTGCCGAAGCGGTTCGCCGCATCAGCAATGAAGAATCGATCAGCGCGATGTTCCGTTAAGGGCCCTGCCCTTCTCGAAATGTCTCGTTGACGAAAAGCGCCCCGCCCCGGCATTCCTGCCGGGGCGGGGCTTTTTTGCCCATACCGTGTTTGGCGCTGGTCGCAAACGTCAACCCGGTCATGGCTATTTTGGAGATACACAATGAACGATTTTACTCTGAATGCTGAACTGCGTTCCGACCTGGGGAAAGGTGCGAGCCGCCGCCTGCGTCGTCTCGCCGCTCTGGTTCCAGCTGTTGTTTACGGTGGCGAAAAAGCCCCTGAATCCATCAGCATGCTGGCCAAAGAAGTTGCCAAACTGCTCGAAAACGATGCTGCCTACAGCCACGTTATCGAACTGAACGTTGGCGGCAAAAAGCAGAACGTCATCATCAAGGCTCTGCAACGTCACCCGTCCAAGGGTCACGTTCTGCACGCTGACTTCGTACGCGTCGTAGCCGGCCAGAAACTGACCGCTATCGTGCCTGTGCACTTTGTTGGTGAAGAAGCTCCGACCAAGAAAGGCGGCGAGATCTCGCACGTCCTGAACGAAATCGAAGTTTCCTGCCTGCCGAAAGATCTGCCTGAGTTCATCGAAGTCGACCTGTCGGCTCTGGAAATCGGCGCAATCGTTCACCTGTCCGACCTCAAAGCCCCTAAAGGCGTTGAGTTCGTTGCACTGGCTCACGGCGACGACAAAGCTGTTGCAAACGTACACGCTCCACGCGTTGCTCCAGAAGCTGAAGAAGGCGCAGCAGAGTAATTCACTCTGTCATGCCTGAGTGAGCAAGTAACATCGCGGACTGGAACGTAGCGAGAAAGCGGGCGAGAACGCGGAGTTTACATCCATGGTAAATGAGCATTTTTCGTCCACTTTCGCCGCTTTCCCTGATCGCGGCGATGTTACTCACCACTCAAAGGAAGGGCCCCTATCGTGACTGCCATCAAACTGATCGTTGGCCTGGGAAATCCAGGCGCCGAATACGACCAGACCCGGCATAACGCAGGGGCCCTTTTTGTTGAGCGCATCGCCCACGCACAGAATGTGAATCTTGTGGCCGATCGCAAATATTTCGGCCTGACCGGGCGCTACTCGCATCAGGGTCAGGATGTTCGTCTGCTGATTCCCACCACCTACATGAACCGCAGCGGCCAGGCCGTGGCGGCACTCGCCGGTTTCTTCCGCATCAAGCCTGAAGAAATTTTGGTGGCGCATGACGAACTCGACTTGCCTCCGGGCGTTGCCAAGCTCAAGCAGGGCGGCGGCCATGGCGGTCACAACGGGTTGCGCGACATCATTGCGCAACTGGGTAATCAGAATACGTTCTACCGCCTGCGGCTTGGCATTGGCCACCCGGGCGTCGCCAGTATGGTTTCAAATTTCGTCCTGGGTCGTGCGCCACGCGCCGAACAGGAAAAACTCGATGCCAGCATCGACTTTGCCCTCGGCGTGCTGCCGGATATCCTCGCCGGTGAATGGAACCGCGCGATGAAAAACCTGCACAGCCAGAAGGCCTGACTCTACTCCGAGGGGAAACACCATGGGATTCAATTGCGGCATCGTCGGCCTGCCTAACGTCGGCAAGTCCACCCTGTTCAACGCCCTGACCAAATCCGGTATCGCGGCCGAGAACTTCCCCTTCTGCACCATCGAGCCGAACAGCGGCATCGTGCCGATGCCGGATCCGCGTCTGGACGCTCTGGCGGCCATCGTCAATCCAAAGCGCATCCTGCCGACCACCATGGAATTCGTCGACATCGCTGGCCTGGTTGCCGGCGCCTCGAAAGGTGAAGGCCTGGGCAACAAGTTCCTCGCCAACATCCGCGAAACCGACGCGATCGCTCACGTCGTGCGCTGCTTCGAAGACGAGAACGTGATCCACGTTTCCAACAGCGTCGACCCGAAGCGCGACATCGAAATCATCGACCTGGAACTGATCTTCGCCGACCTCGACAGCTGCGAGAAGCAACTGCAGAAAGTCGCGCGTAACGCCAAGGGTGGTGACAAGGACGCCGTGGTTCAGAAAGGCCTGCTTGAGCAACTGATCGCGCACTTCACCGAAGCCAAACCCGCGCGCAGCCTGATGAAGAACATGAACGCTGACGAAAAGGCAGTGATCAAGGGCTTCCACCTGCTGACCACCAAACCGGTCATGTACATCGCCAACGTCGCTGAAGACGGTTTCGAGAACAACCCGCACCTCGACGTGGTTCGCGCCATCGCCGAAGAAGAAGGCGCCATGGTGGTTCCGGTCTGCAACAAGATCGAAGCGGAAATCGCCGAGCTCGATGACGGCGAAGAGAAGGACATGTTCCTCGAGGCCCTGGGCCTGGAAGAGCCTGGCCTGAACCGCGTGATCCGCGCCGGCTACGAAATGCTGCACCTGCAGACCTACTTCACCGCCGGTGTTGAAGAAGTCCGCGCCTGGACCGTCAAAGTCGGTGCCACCGCACCTCAGGCTGCCGGCGTGATCCACACCGACTTCGAGAAAGGCTTCATCCGCGCCGAAGTGATCGCCTACAACGACTTCATCCAGTACAAGGGCGAAGCCGGTACCAAAGAAGCCGGTAAATGGCGTCTGGAAGGCAAGGATTACATCGTCAAAGACGGCGACGTGATGCACTTCCGCTTTAACGTGTAAGCGTTACGCCCAAGAAAAAGCCGCGTTTGATACGCGGCTTTTTTGTGCCTGAGATTTACTGCCGAACCTATTCCCCCTGTGGGAGCGAGCCTGCTCGCGAAGAGGGAGTGTCAGTCACCTCTCAGCGGATGACACACCGCATTCGCGAGCAGGCTCGCTCCCACAGTTGCGGATTGTGTGGCGTCAGGCCTTTTTGGTGCGCGGTAAGAAGATCGCCAACACGCCAAACAGCGGCAGGAACGAGCACAGGTAATACACGTACTCAATCCCGTGAATATCCGCCAGATGCCCGAGCAGCGCCGCGCCTATCCCGCCGAAACCAAACATCAAACCGAAGAACACCCCGGCAATCATCCCGACGTTGCCCGGCACCAGTTCCTGCGCGTACACCACAATCGCCGAGAACGCCGAGGCCAGAATGAAGCCGATCACCACGCTCAGGACGGTCGTCCAGAACAGATCAACGTGGGGCATCAGCAGCGTGAACGGTGCCACGCCGAGGATCGAGAACCAGATCACCGCCTTACGGCCGATCTTGTCGCCAATCGGCCCGCCGAAGAAGGTGCCCGCCGCTACCGCACCGAGAAACAGGAACAGGTGCAACTGCGAGCTCGCCACCGACAGGTCAAACTTCTCGATCAAGTAGAAGGTGAAGTAGCTGGTGAGGCTGGCCATGTAGAAATACTTGGAGAACACCAACAGCCCCAATACCACCAGCGCACTGGTCACCCTGCCCTTCGACAGTCCGTGAGTCGCGGCCTGACCTGCCTTGAGTTTGAACAGGTTCAAGTGGTGCGCGTACCAACGGCTGATGCGGTACAGGACGAACAGCGCAAACACCGCGAACAAACCGAACCACGCCACGTTGGCCTGACCGAACGGAATGATGATCGCCGCCGCCAGCAATGGGCCAAATGCGGAACCGGCGTTACCACCGACCTGGAAGGTCGATTGCGCCAGACCAAAACGTCCGCCCGACGCTAGCCGCGCAATCCGCGAGGCCTCAGGGTGGAACGTCGAGGAGCCGATGCCGATTAGCGCCGCCGCCAGCAGAATCAACGGAAAACTGCCGACCATCGACATCATCACGATGCCGATCAATGTGCAGATCGAACCGGCCGGCAACAGCCACGGTTTCGGATGCCGATCGGTGTGATAACCGACCCACGGCTGCAACAGCGACGCGGTCAGTTGGAAGGTCAGGGTGATCAGGCCGACCTGGGTAAAGGTCAGGCCGTAATTGGCCTTGAGCATCGGGTAGATCGACGGCAAGACCGACTGGATCAGGTCGTTGATCAGATGCGCCAGCGCCACCGCGCCGATAATTCGCATCACCAATGGACTGCTTTGGGGAGCAGCGGGCGCCGAGGCAGCGGCGGTCTGAACGTTGCTGATAGCCATGGAAGATTCCGGACAGCAGATGGGTGCACGCAGGCAGGTGCGTCAATGTGCCATTTTTCAGTGCGTCAGCGCCATCCCCTTAGCCAGCTAACTAACCACCCTGACCTGAATCACCCAATCGTGTAGGAGCTGCCGAAGGCTGCGATCTTTTGATCTTTAAAAAACAACATCAAAAGATCGCAGCCTTCGGCAGCTCCTTGTATGTTGCCCTCACACCAGTCAATTGAGATCTAGGCTCACTGGTGCGGACATACGAAGATGTTTTTCTGGGGGAGACCGATCGCTCCTAAAGGCAGGACTTGCTCCTGACCTTGTCTGTAGAGAGGTCCCCCCGCCTCATTGCCCACCACGAAGAGTATCGAGAAGCCGACGAGTCGGACTTCGCATTACAAGGTTGCAGTGGCATGAAGTTCGAGGTCAGGGGAACCAGGAAGCATTTTTAACCCAGTTCACTCGGAGTTGAAAGCATGAGCATGCATGTCGGTTTGGATGTGGGGTCTCGCACGACCGCCATGGGTTGGCGTAACGACGGTCGTTTTGCAGGCGCCTGCAACATCGACCAAACACCCGCAGGGCGTAAGGCGGCGGTCAACAAGTTGCTCGAACTCAAGCCTTTATCCGTGGTGATGGAAGCCACCGGCATCTATTACCTGGATTTGGCCATGGAGCTCGCTGCGGCGGGTTTGCCCGTTTCGGTTATCAATCCGAAGAGCTTTCATAACTTCGCCAAGCTGATGCTGAAAAACAGCAAAACCGATGCAATCGATGCCCAATTGCTAGCTGAATACGGCGAGCGCATGAGCCCAAGATTGTGGACTCCACCTACAGCCATACAGCTGGAGTTGCGGGCTATCGGAAGGCATATCAATCGTCTGACATGTCATCGCACCCGAGCCAAGAACGAGCTGCATGCGCTGAAGGCTACTCAAACAACCCTGACGATGTTGATTGAAGACGAAGAAGAAGCCATTGAGGCCTTCGACAAGCGAATCGAGCGTTTCAGGCTCGCAGGCCGGGCACTGATCGACAATTGCCCGACGTTAAGCGCCCAGTTCGGGCACATGATCGCAGCGCCGGGGATGGGCGAAATTTCAGTATTTGCGGCACTGGCTGAATTGACGACTTTGCCGGTGACGCTTAAATCCGCGCAGGTCAGCCGACATGCAGGACTCGATGTGCGGCTTACGCAATCAGGTACCAGCATCGATAAACCTGGACGGATAAGTAAGGGC
>NZ_LHVN01000034.1:0-18253 GCF_001269815.1 Pseudomonas sp. P1.31
GCCTACCTACGCTCAGCGATGTACATGCCAGCGCTGACCGCCATTCGTTGCGACAGCAACGTGAAAGCCTATTACGAAGCGCTGATCGGGCGAGGAAAGAGAAAGATGCAGGCCATCGTCGCCGTGATGCGCAAATACCTGACCGGCCTGTGGGCTTGCATGCAAGCCGGAGAAGATTTCGATACGGCCAAGCTTTTTAGCGCAAAAGACCTCGCAAAAGCTTGACCGTAAACAGAGTATCTACAGGGGATGGGATTTAGGTGATAGCTCAACGCCATGGTCTGAATCTTGCCTTGCTACTGCCCCTGAACGCGGTCGCCTTACAAAGGTGATCGACAATGGGAAGTTTCGCTACAGAACCTGCCTACAGAGCGGGTGAGAGTGAACTTTCGAGGCCTTTTAGCAGGGCACAACATCAACGTCGAACGACCGCGATGCACGCCGATGGTGCGTGGTGTCCAGAGGAGTCATGGGGCATGCAGGCTTTCCTTTCACCGGGGATCAAATTGCTGGGGCGGTTTGGCTTCGCGGGTAAATTCCAGTTGTTGTTTCTGCTGTTCATTTTGCCGTTGGCCGGCAGCCTGTTGATGATCGGCCAGGACTATCGCGACAAGCTCAATCTGATTTCCGGCGAACGTGCCGGCGTGCGCCAGTTGCTCGCGCTGGATGCGCTGGACAACTTGCTCGCCGCCCAACGCGACCGCGCCGCCCGTTGGCGCGCCACCGAAACCAATCGCCAGCCGACACCGGCCACCCTCGCCGCCATGGGCGCGTTCGACGCGGTGCAACCGGCAGTTCTGCAAGCCACCACGGATCTGGGCAATGCCCTGCAAAATGAAGGCGCGGAAGGTGAAACCCTCAGCCGCTATCAAACGCTGCAAACCGCACTCAATGGACTGGATTCAAAAAGCCTCAGCGGCGTCGGTTGGTGGCCGGACGGTTATGACCGTTTCACTAATGCCCTGAGCGCCCTGCAAGCGTTGCGCGAGCAGATCGTCATGGACAATCGCCTGACCCTCGCGCCGTGGCTGGAAACCTATCTGCTGACGCAAATCTCCACGCAACATGCGCCGGACTTGATTGAACGCGTCGGTCGCCTCGCTGCCGTCGGCCAGGCCTCAGTAGTCTCGGGCCAGTTCACCCTGCAAAGCCGTTTGCAGTTACGCGATCTGCGCAGCCGTATCGGTGATGCTCGCGAGCAACTGGTGAAAACCGCCACGCTGCTGGAAGCACGCCTGCCGAAAGATCAGCAGAGCTGGGCCAGCCAATACCACGAGAGCCTCAAACACCTCGACAGCGGCCTGAAGGTGCTGGACGACGGCGTGTTTGGCGGCAGCATCAATCTCAAACCGGAAGACTTCGAACGCAGCCTCGACGCCTTGTTAAGCGACCTCGCCGCCCTGCGCCAGCAATCGTTGGTCTCGCTGGATCAACGACTCGATGCCTACCACGGTTCGGCGATCCGTCAGTTCATCATCGTCGCCGCCGTGTTCGGTTGCCTGCTGCTGGCCGCGCTGTACCTGTTCATCTGCCTGCAAGCTTCGATTCGTCGCAGCGCCAGCGGCATTACCTTGCTCGCGGAAGCCCTGCGCGATGGCAACCTCAGCCTGCAAGTGCCGGTGGAGGGTCGCGATGAACTGGCGGCGATCAGCACCGCGCTCAACGTCGCCGTGGTGCAATTGCGCAGCAGCATGCTCGGAGTCGATCACGAGACTTCGCAACTGAGCGACGCGGTGCGCAGCCTCAACGATCACTCCAGCGGTGCCCTCGGCGAAGTCGAAGCGCAGCAGTTGCAGATCAGCCAGATCGCCGCTGCGGCCACGCAATTGGCCGCGACCTCGCAAGGCGTGGCGCAGAGTTGCGAACAAGCCTCCGGCAGCGCTCAGCACACCCAGCGTATCGCCGCCGACAGCAGCCGCGACAGTCAGCGCACCACCGCGAGTATTCAACAGCTCAATCAGCGTTTGAACGACACCGCTGCGGCGCTGGGTCGGGTCAGCGAGCAAGGCCAGCAGATTCAATTGGTGGTCGACACCATTCGCGGGGTGGCCGAGCAGACCAACCTGTTGGCGCTCAACGCGGCGATTGAAGCGGCGCGCGCCGGCGAGCAGGGACGCGGCTTTGCCGTCGTGGCGGACGAGGTGCGCAGCCTGTCGCAACGCACGCAATCATCCACCGCGCAGATCGCCGGAACGGTCGACAGCCTGCGCGCAACGGTCAACGAAGCCGTGAGTTTGATGGAAGCTGCCTGCGGCCAGGCGCAAACCGATGCCGATTCAGTCACCGGGCTTGGCGAACGGTTGGGCGAAATCGCCAGTGCCGTGCAGAGCGTCACCGACACCCTCGCGCAAATAGCCACGGCGGTGGAGGAACAGGCGTGCACCGCCGATGAAGTCAGCGGCAATATCCAGCAGGTCGATCAAGCGGCGGTGCGTTTGCTCGAAGGCGCGCGAGCGGTGAACCTCGCGGCAGACACCCTGCGCCTCGGCAGCCAGGCACTGAGCGAGAACACGGCGCGCTTTCGCCTCAACTGATCACCGCTTGCGGGAAATCCTTTTCCAGTTCGGTTTTCAGCCACTGGATAAACCACACCGCGTCCGCCGAGAGTTCGGCGGACGCGGTCAGCACCCGGTAACTTTCCAGCTTCACCTCATCATCAATCGCGCGCACCAGTTTGCCGCTGGCCAGTTCATGGCGCACCAGCACTTCGTTGGCCAGCGCAATGCCCTGCCCGCTTTCGGCCACGGACAAGGCGTGATCGTTGTTGACGTACAGCAGGTCGGATTTCAGGTGGATATCGAGGTCATGGGCGGCGAACCACAGGTTCCACCACTCACCGTCATCGACGTGAATCAGCTCGTGCTTGATCAGATCTCTCGGGCTGTCGATAGGATCGATGCTCGCCAGATACTCCGGCGTGCAAATCGGAAACACCCGAGGGCAAATCAGCGCTTCCCGCGAATCGGCGTACTCCCCGTCGAGGCCGTAGACGATGCCCAGATCGGCACTTTTGCCGTCCACTTCGGTGAAGGTCGAGTTGGGTTCGATGGCAAATTTCAGCCCCGGCCGCAGGTGCCGCATCGCTTCGATGCGCGGCATCAACCAGCGCTTGGCGAACCCCGGCACCACCATGATCCGCAGCCAGCGTTCGGCGTCTTTGGGTTGCGCTTCTTTGCCCGCCTCGATGATCAACTGCAACGCGGCGCTGATCTTGCGGTGGTATTTCTCGCCCGCCGGGGTCAGGTTGACCCCGCGCGAGGTGCGCTCGAACAATTGAATGCCCAACCAGTCTTCGAGCAATTTCACGTGCCGGCCTATCGCGGGCTGGGTCACGTGCAGCGCTTTCGAGGCTTCGACGTAGCTGCCCAAACGGGCGGCGGCATCAAAGGCACGCACCGCATTCAGCGGCGGCAACCGGTGGTCGGGCATGATTCCTGGCACCTTTGGCTATTAAATTAACTAACAGCTGCCATGTTTAAATTGAAGTGTCGCCCTGCGCAACCCCTGGCTGATAATCGAGCCACAGCAGAACAAAAAAAAGCTGGTTATTACACCCGAACGCAATCTCGATCCTGCCCAAAAAAATAATATCCATGGCCCGACGGCAACGCTTTTCAGAGCCAACCGCAGGCGATGGGGGAATCGGAGGTAACGCATGAATGCCCTGCATTCGCTGCAAACACTGGCGGTCTCAATCCGCTCGGTGCGCAAAGTTTACGGTGATCCGCACACCGGTCCAGTAGCGCTGAAAAGCATTGATCTGGATATCCGCGACAACGAATTCTTCACCCTTCTCGGCCCGTCCGGCTGCGGCAAAACCACGCTGCTGCGGATGATCGCCGGTTTCGAATTTCCCACCGAAGGCGAGATTCTTCTCTACGGCGAAAACATCGCCGATCGCCCGCCCTTCGAGCGGCCGGTCAACACGGTGTTTCAGCATTACGCGCTGTTCCCGCACATGACCATCGCTGAAAACCTGGCCTTCGGCCTCGAATCGCACCCGATGGGCAAAGTCCTCACCAAGGCGCAAATCAGCGAACGTGTCCGCGAGATGCTCGCGCTGGTGCAGATGGAGCGCTTCGCCAATCGCAAACCGGCGCAACTGTCCGGCGGCCAGCAACAACGTGTCGCCCTCGCCCGTGCTTTGGCGCCGCATCCAAAAGTGTTGCTGCTTGATGAGCCGCTGTCGGCACTCGATCTCAAGCTGCGTCAGGCGATGCGCGAAGAGCTGAAAACCATTCAGGCGAAAACCGGCATCACCTTCATCTTCGTCACCCACGACCAGGAAGAAGCACTGACCATGTCCGACCGCATCGCCGTGCTCTCTGAAGGTGAAGTGCAGCAAGTCGGGCGGCCGGAAGAAATCTACGAACGTCCGCGCAATCGCTTCGTCGCTGACTTCATCGGCGAAACCAATTTCATCGAAGGCACCGTGACTCGTGTGGAAGACGGTCAGGCTTGGTTCGCCGGGCCGGCCGGTCATCCGCTGCCGGCGCAAGCGTGCGATGACGTGCAGGTCGGCGCCAGCGTATCGCTGTCGGTTCGCCCCGAGCGCCTGCACCTGGTGCCTGCCGCTACCGAGGCTGCCTTGCCGTGCCGGATCGACGCGCAGATCTACCTCGGCACCGACCTGCAATATCAGGTCAGCCTCAGCGATGGTTCGCGTCTCACCGTGCGCACGCCCAATTGCGTCGACCAGAGCCTGCGCTTTGCCGTCGGCTCCCAGGCCGGTCTGCTGTTTGACCGTGGTAGCGCCAGCGTCCTGCACGATTGAGCCGGAGAAATTGCCATGCACGCCTTACCGATTGCCAACACGCTGGAACGTCGCAAGGCCTTCCAGAGTTTCCTCGGGGTCAGCCCGGCGCTGACCGCCATCTGCCTGTTTCTGGTGGTGCCGATCCTGATTGTCATCGGCTATTCGCTGATGGAAGCCAACCCCTACGGCGGGGTCAATAAAGTCTTCAGCAGTGAGGCGTACACCTCGTTGCTGTTCGAGCGGCAAATGGATGACAGCCTGGCGTTTACCGACTCCTATCTGCTCATCGCCCTGCGCTCGATCGGCATTGCCGGGCTGACCACGATCATCACCCTGCTGATCGGTTTTCCGGTCGCCGTGTGGCTGGCGATGCAACCGGCGCATCGGCGCGGCTTGCTGATTTTTCTGATCACCGTGCCGTTCTGGGCCAACCTGCTGATCCGCACCTATGCGTGGATTTTGCTGCTGCGTAACACCGGCGTAATCAACAACAGCCTGATGGGCATGGGCGTCATCCATGAGCCGTTGCAGTTGCTGTACACCGACGGCGCGGTGCTGCTGGGGCTGGTTTACACCTACGCGCCGTTCGTGGTTTTGCCGATCTACGCGACGCTGGAAAAAATGGACATTCGCCTGCTCGAAGCTGCGCAGGATCTCTACGCCGGCCGCGTGCGCACCTTGCGCAAAGTGGTGCTGCCGATCGCCAAACCGGGGATTCTCGCCGGCGCCATCCTCACCTTCGTACCGTGCCTGGGCGCGATGATTGCCCCGGAACTGCTCGGCGGCGGCACGCGAATGATGCTCGGCAACCTGATCTTCCGCCAGTTCAGTGACTCGCGTAACTGGCCATTCGGCGCGGCGCTGTCGCTGGTGCTGATGGCCGCAGTGATGTTGGTGCTGACTGTGTATGCCCTGCGCGCCGAGCGTCAGCGCATCGCCAAAGGAGGTGCGTGATGCTCGCTTTATTCAAACGCAAAGGGCTGGGCGTGCAGGACTTTCCAGGGTTCGGCGGTTTCAGTTTTCTGTTCTATCTGTACCTCTATGCGCCGATCGTGGTGCTGGTGGTGTTCTCGTTCAACGCCAATCAGTCGGCGACGGTGTGGACCGGTTTCAGCCTCGACTGGTACCGCGCCGCGTTCGCCAATCAGGCCTTGCGCCAGGCCGCCAGCAACAGCCTGTTGATCGCGGTGTGCGCCAGCATGGTCGCCACAGCGATTGCCACCCTCGCCGCGCTCGGCACCTCGCGCGGGGCCAAGTTCAAAGGCCTGCAACTGTCGATGGGCGCGATCATGTTGCCGCTGGTGTTGCCAGAAATCGTCGTCGGCGTGGCAACGCTCGCGCTGTTCTCGACCATCGGCCTGTCGCTGGGTTACGGCAACCTGATCATCGCGCACACGGTGTTCTGCATTCCTTTCGCCTACCTGCCGATTCGTGCACGTCTGAACGATATGGATCTGTCGCTGGAGCAAGCCTCGGCCGATCTCTACGCCGGCCCGTGGCGCACCTTTCGCAAGGTCACGCTGCCGCTGCTGATGCCGGGAATTTTCTCCGGGTTGATGCTGGCCTTCATCGTCTCGCTGGATAACTTCGTGATCTCGATGATGGTCTCGCAGGCCGGCACCACCACCCTGCCGATCTTCATCTTCGGCCTGCTGCGCATGGGTGTGACACCCGACGTCAACGCCGTCTCGACGCTGATTTTGGGCGTCTCGGTGCTGTTCGTCAGCCTCTCTTACCTGTTGGGCAAAAAGAACGCCTGAACCTTCTACCTACTGTGGGGAAATGACATGAGCAAGTGGATAAAAAGCGTCGGCACTTCGTTGTTCCTGACTGTGCCGCTGACCATGGCCGTCAGTGTTCAGGCCGCCGAGAAACTCAACGTGGTGAGCTGGAGCGGCTATTTTTCGCCGGAGATTCTCGCCAAGTTTCAGAAGCAGACCGGCATCGAAGTCACCGTCGATTCCTATGACTCAAACGAGACGCTACTGGCGAAACTGAAACAGGGCGGCGCCGGTTATGACGTGGCGATTCCGTCGCATCAATTCGTGCCGATCCTGATTCAGGAAAAACTGCTGGAGCGCTTCGACCCGGTCAAAGAAGCGTATTACGCCAACGTTGCCGACAACCTGAAAAAACCAAGCTGGGATCCCGAGGGCGCGTATTCGGTGCCGTTCATTTGGGGTACCACCAGCGTGGTGCTCGACACCGCGCGCTACAGCGGCCCGGCCGACAGCTACAAAGTCTTGTATGAGCCGCCGGCCGAACTGCAAGGCCGGATCAACATGTTCGACGCGGTCAGCGATGCGGTAGACATGGCCAGCCTCTACCTCGACATCCCGTTGTGCACCGAAGATCCGAAGCAGATGCAGCAGATTCTGACGTTGCTCAAGGCGCAGAAGCCGTACGTGAAAACCTACAGCTCGAAGGCCGGTTCGATCCGCGAAAACCTCGCTTCGGGTGAAATCGACATGTCGATGTTCTGGGGCGGCTCGTCGATGCGCGCTCGCGAAATGAAACCGACGCTGAAATATCTGTACCCGAAGGAAGGCGTGCTGGCGTGGGTCGACAACATGGTCATTCCGACCGGCAGCAAGAATCCAGCGAATGCCAAGGCGTTCATTGCGTTCCTCAGCCAGCCTGAAAACGCGGCGATGACACAGAACTTCCTCAAGCATCAGAGCCCGATCAAAGGCGTCGAACCGTTCCTCGATGCCTCGCTCAAGGACGCACCGGAGCTGCACATTCCGCAAGGCACCAAAGTGGTGTTCAGCAAGACCTGCGGCGAAGGCTCGATCCGTCTGGCCGACCGTCTCTGGACCAACCTGATGCGTTGATCCCTGCCGCCCCGGCGCGAGGCCGGGGCGTTTTTCCAGTCGTCTTGAAGGCTGCTTGCAATGAATTCTAATAACATCAGCGAACTGGTCCTGTTGCAGGCCCATGAGCTCGCCGAGCGCATTCGCCTGCGCCAGGTTTCCTGCCGCGAAGTGATGCAGACCTATCTCGCGCACATCGAACGCTTCAACCCCAAGGTCAATGCGTTGATCAGCCTGCAGGCGCCTGATGATCTGCTGGCTCAGGCCGGTCAGCGCGACGCTGAACTGCTGCGCGGCGAATACCATGGCTGGATGCACGGCCTGCCGCACGCGATCAAGGATCTGTCGCTGACCCGTGGCATTCGCACCACCATGGGTTCGCCGCTGTACAAGGATTTTGTGCCCGAGCGCGACGGCATCATGGTCGAGCGGATCAAGAACGCCGGCGCGATCATCATCGGCAAGACCAACACCCCGGAATTCGGCCTCGGCTCGCAAAGCTACAACCCATTGTTCGGCGCCACCGGTTGCGCGTATGACCCGAGCAAAACCGCCGGCGGCAGCAGCGGTGGCGCTGGCGCGGCGCTGGCGATGCATCTGGTGCCCGTGGCCGATGGCAGCGACATGATGGGCTCGCTGCGCAACCCGGCGGCGTTCAACAACATCTTCGGCTTCCGCCCGTCGCAGGGTCGCGTACCGTTTGATGACAGTGCCGATCTGTTTATCGATCAGCTCGGTTACGAAGGCCCGATGGCGCGCAGCGTGCGTGACGCGGCGTTGCTGCTGTCAGTGCAGGCCGGCGCCGATGCGCGAGCGCCGCTGTCCATCGCCGAATCCGGTGAGGCGTTTGCGGCGCCGCTGGAACGTGATTTCACAGGCACACGGCTGGGCTGGCTGGGTGACTTCAATGGTTATCTGCCGATGGAGAACGGCGTGCTGTCGCTGTGCGAGAAGACCTTCGCCGACTTCGAAAGCATTGGCTGCCACGTCGAGGCAGCGGATCCGGGTTTCGCGCCTGAGCGCTTGTGGAGCAGTTGGCGCACGTTACGCCACTGGATGGTCGCCGGTTCGTTGGGCGCGACTTATGCCGATCCGCAAAAGCGCGCACTGTTGAAACCGGAAGCGATCTGGGAAGTGGAAAACGGTTTGCAGCTTTCCGCCAGCGAAGTGTTTACCGCCTCGGTGGTGCGCAGTGATTGGTATCGGGCGATCTCGAAGTTATTCGAAAAATATGACTACCTGTTGTTGCCGAGCGCTCAGGTGTTTCCGTTCGATAAAACCCAGCCGTGGCCGACGTCGATCGAAGGCGTGAGCATGGACACTTATCATCGCTGGATGGAAGTGGTGATCCCCGGCACGTTATCGGGTTGCCCGGTGGCGAGCGTTCAGGCTGGATTCAATGCGCAGGGTTTGCCGATGGGGCTGCAGATCATCGGCAAGCACCAGGCAGACTTCGCTGTTCTGCAATTGGCGCACGCGTATGAACAGGCCAGCCGCTGGTTCCAACGCTGCCCTTCGCCGCTGCTGAGCCAGTGATTTTGATAAACGGTTGAAAGCGTAGAAAAAATTTTTAAATTTACGCTTGACGCTTTTCCATTTCAGGGGAATAATGCGCGCCACTTGGCTACATAGCTCAGTTGGTTAGAGCATAGCATTCATAATGCTGGGGTCCGGGGTTCAAGTCCCTGTGTAGCCACCAAGTACTAAAAACGGCTTACCGAAAGGTAGGCCGTTTTTTTATGCCTCGAGAAAAGCGCCGGTTTTATGGTGAGGGGATTTGTCCCCTCATCCAGCGTTTCAGCCTGCCAGTGCCGCCAATCCTTTCGCCCAGATTTGTCGGGTACGCAAACCCACCATCGCCCGCCAGTCGGGATCGGCCGGGTAGAACTGTTCCAGCAGATTCAGTTTGATCGCCCTACCCGTTGCATCCAGCGGATCGCCGTGAAGATGCAACCAATGGTCGTCACGTAAATACCGATGCACATCCGCGCCGGGATAGGTGCCGCACTCGATCACGAACGGCATCAATTGCACGTCCGGCAAGGTATCGAGCAATGCCTGCGAGGTGTAACCGGTGGCGGTCGCGGCGACGCCGGTTTCGCTCAGGGTGTCGGCGCCGGTGTGCAGCGTGTAAAGCCATGGCCCGTAAATCGACTGAGCCTGGGGGAGTGCCGGGTACGGCGTTTGGGTGATGGTCAGCAACATCGGATGACCGTATTCGCCAGCGCCGGTGTGCAGGTCGAAACACATCACGGTGTCCGCGCCAGCCAGATGCGCTTCGATGATTTGATGCAACGTGCGATTCGACCAACTCGGCGCGCGACCGCCATAGAACAATCCATCCGGATGACTGTGCTGACCACCCTCGACAATCGACATGACGGCCGGCCAGCCGTGTTCGTTGATCTGCGCATCGAGCAAGGTATCGGCGCGTTGACGCTCGGGGCCATTCAGGTCGGTGCAGGCGTAGATGTCGTGCAGTGCCGCGTAAGCACGGTTATCCGGCAACGCTTCGGTGAAATCCAGGTGATTGCGGTTGAGGTCGATGTTGTCTTCGTTGACTCGACGCAACCACGCCGTGCCCCACGGGTTGATCAGGTGAACCATGATCACCGCGACATCTTTGGGCAGCGAGCCGGGTGCGAATGCTTTCAGCCAATCGATTTGGCAGTCGGAACCGTAATAGCCTTCCACGCCGTGAGTGCCGCTGAGCGCCACCAGACGTTTTTTGGCCTGCGGGTCACCGAGCACGGCGACGTCGGTGCTCAACGGCTCGCCAAACGGGCCACAGCGCGGATGTGCGTAGGAGGTGATTGACGCCCCGGCGGCATTGGCGGCGGCGAGAAACTGTTCGCGTTGAATGCGGTAACTGGACTCGGTGGGAAACTCGCTGTGCATGCCTGGCCTCTTGTTGGTTTTCTAATTGTGGGAGCGAGCTTGCTCGCGAAAGCGGTTTTACATTTAACATTTCTGCCGACTGACACTGCGCATTCGCGAGCAAGCTCGCTCCCACAAAAGGCTCATTTCAGGTTAATGATTTGAGGTTGACCCTAGCGAACATCCGCTCTGAAAAGAAAGACAAAAATGCCCACCGGTTTGCGTCGCGACCGGGCGGTCGATAGAGTCCCTCAGACTTTTAATCCACGGACGGAGAGCCCGCGTGTTTTCAGCCTTGCCCTTGAGCCGCTTTCGCCTGCCTGCCCTGACGCTGATCATCAGCGCCCTGACCCTCACCGCGTGCAACGCCCCGCCCTCATCGGTCATGCCCTTGGCACCGGAAGCCGCGTCGGGTTTCCGCACCGATCTGCAAACCCGTCACGCGAGCACACATATGGCCGCCGCTGCCAATCCACTGGCTGCCGAGGCCGGTCGCGAGATGTTGCGTCAGGGCGGTTCGGCGATTGATGCGGCGATTGCGATGCAGGCCGTGCTGACGCTGGTTGAGCCGCAATCTTCCGGGATCGGTGGCGGCGCGATGATCGTGCTGTGGGACGGCAAACAGGTGCGCACCTACGACGGCCGCGAAACGGCGCCGGCCGGTGCTACCGAGAAACTCTTTTTGCGCCCTGACGGCAAACCGATGTCGTTCCCCCAGGCGCAAATTGGCGGCCGCTCCGTTGGCACTCCTGGCGTTTTGCGCGCACTGGAAATGGCGCATAAACAACACGGTCGCCTGCCATGGGCCAAGCTGTTTGAACCGGCGATCAAACTCGCTGAACAAGGTTTCGCGATTTCCCCGCGCCTGCATTCGCTGCTGGAATCTGATCCGGTGATCCGCAACTCGCCGGACATGGCCGCGTATTTCCTCAATGCCGATGGCAGCGTCAAAGCGGTCGGCACGCGCTTGCAGAATCCAGCGTTGGCCGCCGTGCTCAAACGCATCGCCAACGAAGGCGCCGTTGCGCTGTACAAAGGCCCGATCGCCGAAGAAATCGTCGCCAAGGTTCAAGGCCACGCCAACCCGGGCAGCCTGTCGCTGAACGATCTTCAGCACTATCAAGCCAAAGAACGCGCGCCGCTGTGCACCGATTACAAACGCTGGCAAGTCTGCGGCATGCCGCCACCGTCGTCGGGCGGCATCGCCGTGGCGCAGATACTTGGCACCTTGCAGGCGCTGGAAACCCGCGATCCGCGCTTGTCGCTCACCCCGCTGAAACCAGTGAAAACCGACAAACCCGCCGGCATCGAACCCGCGCCACAAGCGGTGCACCTGATCGCCGAAGCTGAACGTCTGGCCTACGCCGATCGTGCGCAATATGTCGCCGATACCGACTTCGTTCCGGTGCCAGTGAAAGGCCTGGTCGACCCGGGTTATCTGGCCAGCCGCGCCAGCCTGATCGGCGAGCGCAGCATGGGCACCGCCAAACCCGGCACACCACCGGGCGTGCAAGTGGCCTACGCACCGGATCGTTCGCCACTGCGCATCTCGACGTCACAAGTGGTCGCGGTGGATGACCTCGGCGGCGCCGTATCGATGACCACCACCATCGAAGCAGCGTTCGGTTCGCACCTGATGGTTCAGGGTTTTCTGCTGAACAACCAGATGACCGACTTCTCCTTTATCCCCGAAGAGAACGGCCAAAAAGTCGCCAACCGCGTCGAGCCCGGCAAACGCCCACGCTCGTCAATGGCGCCCACACTGATCTTCGATCGCAACAGCGGCGAATTCCTCGCCAGCGTCGGCTCACCGGGCGGTTCGCAGATCATCGAATACGTGGCGAAAACCACCATTGGCCTGCTCGACTGGAACCTCGACCCACAAAGCGCCATCAGCCTGCCCAACTTCGGCAGCCGCAACGGCCCGACCGAACTGGAACAGGGCCAATTCAGCCCGACGCTGATTCAGGCGTTGAAGGACAAAGGGCATGCGGTGAATGAAATCGACATGACCAGCGGCACCCAGGCGATTGTTCGGGTCAAGGATGCGCAGGGCAATGCAACGCTGGAAGGTGGAGCGGATCCACGGCGTGAAGGGGAAGCGTTGGGGGATTGAGGCTTACATGCAAGACGGAAAAGGCTTACTGGGAGGTAGGCCTTTTTTTATGCGGGCTCGGAAGCTACGGCAATGTCACGTCGCCTTTTCCTACCCCTGAAAATTGTACGCAGAGGTAGAGTGAGTCCGTTCGTTGAAATGGAGTTTTCCCCATGAACATCCGTCCGATCCACACCGAAGAAGACTACCGTGCGGCGCTCAAAAACGTTTCCGCACTTTTCGACAATGAACCTTTACCTGGTACGCCTGAAGGGGATTACTTCGAGGTATTGATCACCTTGATCGAAGCCTACGAAGCGAAGCATTTTCCTCTCGACTTGCCCTGAGACAGATACACCCAATGCGCTCAACGACTCGCCACCAGATGTACGCCAAACAGCAAATAGCAACCACCTGCCAGTCGATCCAGCCACTTACGCGAGCGTTCGTAAACACTCGCCACACGGCGGCTGGCAAAGAACAGTGCGACGCTGCAATACCAACTGAATGACAGCGTAGCCATGGTCAGTACCGCCAGCGCCAGCAATAACGGCGGTATGTGTGCCGGCATTGCGGTAGCGAAGATGGTGGCGACGAACAGTGCCGATTTCGGATTGGTCATGTTGCCGAGAAAGCCTCGGGCATAGGCGCCGCGCAGTGTTTGCTGCGACGCGTCCACGGTGCCCGGCGCGATGGCAGCCTTGCGTTTGAATTGCTTGAGGCCGAGGTAGATCAGGTAGCAGCCACCGGCGATCTTGAAACTGAGGTACAGCGTCGGAGCAGCGCTGAACAATGACTGGATGCCCAAGCCGCCGGCCAGTCCCCACAGTACCGTGCCGCTGGCCACGCCGAGTGCGGCAACGACGCCATGGCGTCGCGAACGGCTGACGGCCAGTTGCGCGATGTTGAAGAAGTTCGGCCCCGGCGTGACCACGGCGACTGTCCACAACAGCGCCAGCGACAGCAGTGGAGCGAGGTAGCTCACGGCAGAGATATCCATGGGGCATGTGCCTGATTGATTCGACAATGCCCACACCTTGCAACATCCCGCCGCGTTTTGCCATGGGTTGGGCAGTGCTTTTAAACAGCCGGTTCGCCCTCCGGCACGCGGATCAGCAAGTCGCCGGGTTGGCAGTTGAGGTATTCACAAATGGCGTCCAGGGTCGCCAGACGCAAACCTTTGACCTTGCCCTGTTTGAGTAAGGACAGATTGGCTTCGGTGATGCCGATGGCGGCGGCCAGATCCTTGGATTTGACCTTGCGCAGGGCGAGCATCACGTCCAGTTGAATCACGATAGACATAGCGATCTCAAATAAAAGTACGGTTTTCGGAATCCACTTCGCTGGCCTGCGACAGGATACGCGCAATGATCGAAATACAGCCGGCCATGAACAACGCGACGAAGGTGGACGCTGTGACGCTCAAAGTCACCATTCGCTCACCCACCGGCGCATTCTGCGTAATCCACAAGCTGAGCATCGGCTCGCAAAGAAAATCCAGCAGCACCCAAAGCGCCACGGCGCGCCCGACTTTGCCCAGATGACCGGCGGCTTCGGCGGAAAAATACTCACCCCTGGCGTAGCACTGGAACAGACGACGTAGCGCCCTCAAACCATAGGCCAGTGCGATCAGGGGAATACTCGACAGCACGATGGCGCCCAGTGTTTGCCACCACGGAAACACTGCGGCGGCACTGGTCATGTCCGAGAGCTGGCGATCGCTCAAGGCGAACCCCAGGCCCAAACCATCCTTGCTGGCCAACGTAGGGAACAGCCAGACCGCAGCGTTGAGCACCAGCATCAGGATGATCAGCAGCAACGTGATCGTGGCCATACGGCGGCTGAATTGCGCGAGAGAAACGGAAGTCATGGAAAGCCTCACAGATTGAATGTGAGACAAACCATAGACGATTAAATTATCGCAAAACAATAATTAATTACTGCAAAACGTTAATTTATGTTTCATTTCGATGGATTGGCCTCCAGCACTTTGCCATCCAAAGCATCGCCAATGGTGAGGAAATGCCCGCCCGCCACATGGTGCAGCGTGCGCAATGAATCGTGGCCATCGAAATGCCAACGCCCTTCGCTAAACACGCGAGCATCGGCGTGCGCGGCAATCACCTCGGCGAGGAATAGATCGTACTGCTGATGATTGTGCGGCTCCGGCAACAAACGACATTCAAGCCAGGCGACGCAGCCGTCGAGCAGCGGCGCCTTAACAAGCTCCCCGGCGAAGGTTTGCAGGCCATAGGCTTCGAATTTGTCGCGGCTTTGACTGCCAACGATGTCCAGACCGGAAGTGTTACCGACGGTTTGCACGATATCGGCCTGTTGCGCACACGGAACGTTGAGGACGAAGGTGCCCGAGGCTTCGAGCAACTGTCGCGTCCAGGTTGATTTATCGAGTACGACGGCGACTTTCGGCGGCTCGAAATCCAGCGGCATTGCCCAGGCGGCAGCCATGATATTGCGCTGGCCGTTGTGCGCGGCGCTGACCAATACGGTCGGCCCATGGTTGAGCAAACGGTAGGCTTTGTTGAGGGGAACCGGGCGGCGATGGTCTGCGCTCATGGGGATCTGCTCCGGGGAGAAAAGGAGCCGATTGTAGCGCCAGCAACGAAATATCTGCTGGTGAAAAACCTGTAGGAGCTGCGGAACGCTGCGATCTTTTGATCTTGGCCCTCAACATCAAGATCAAAACATCGCAGCCTCGTTTTACTCGACAGCTCCTACAGGGAATGGGTGGATCTTCAGTTGGAAAGTTGATTGGCGAACTGGCCAACCGCATTCACCACTTTCTGCGCACCGTCCTGAATCTCGACAATCACCGTGCCCGCCTCTGCCGCCAGCGCCAGTCCTTGTTCAGCCTGAAGCTTGCCGTCAGTCATCAAGGCCACGGCGTTGCGCGCCATTTCCTGGTTCTGCCGCACCACGCCGACAATCTCATCCGTCGCCTGACTGGTGCGCGAAGCCAGTTGCCGCACTTCATCGGCCACCACGGCAAAACCGCGCCCCTGTTCACCGGCACGCGCCGCTTCGATCGCCGCGTTCAGCGCCAGCAGGTTGGTCTGTTCAGCAATGCCGCTGATGGTTTTGACGATGGTGCCGATCACCAGCGATTGCTCGTTCAGCGCTTCAATGCCCTCACCCGCCGTCTGCATATGTCGCGACAAATCGCGCATCACATTGACCGCCTCGGTCACCACTGTGGTGCCGCGCTGCGCCGTGCTGTCGGTTTGTTGCGAAGTGCTGTAGGCAATGTTGGCCGCTTCGGCAACGGCTTGTTCGCGATTGACCTGATCGGTGATCACCGTGGCGAACTTCACCACTTTGTACAGTTTGTTGTTGGCATCGACCACGGGGTTGTAGGACGCTTCCAGCCAGACTGTACGACCATGGCTGTCGACCCGTTTGAAACGCTCAGCGACAAATTCACCGTTGTTCAAACGACGCCAAAAGTTTGCGTACTCGGCGCTGTTGTACTCCTGCGGCTCGCAAAACATCCGGTGATGTTTGCCCTTGATCTGCGCCAGGCTGTAACCCATGCCGCTAAGGAAACGATCATTGGCGGCCAGTACATTACCGTTGAGATCGAACTCGATTACGGCAGTGGAACGCACCAGCGCGCCGATCAGGTTTTCGTGTTCACGGGAGGCTTCGATTGTTCGCGTCAGGTCGCTGGCATAGATCGAGATATTTTTGATCCGCCCATCCGACGAGCGCACCGGCTGCACAATCGAACGCAGCCACGCCTCTTCACCATTGCCGCGCAGCAAACGAATCGCGCCAGCGAAATGCTCGCCACGGTTCATGGCGTTTTTGAAGCGCTGATGAAATTCATCGGACTTCACGTGGGCCGGAACGATGTCTTCGATCGCGCGGCCAATCAGATCGTGGCTCTTGTAGAGCATTTCACTGAGGAAGTTCTGATTGACCGACTGCACCCGGCCGTCGGGCTCAAGGGTCAGCACCAGCATCTCGCTTTCCAGGCTTTCCTTTACTTGCACAAGGCTGGAGAGTTCTTCACGAAGAGCGGCCAGCTCTTGCTTCAAGCGTTTGTTGAACATGGGAAAGTACCGATGGACAGGTTAGAGAGCGGGATGCAGCCTAACCATCGGCCTTGCGCAGCGTTTCTGAAGAGCGCTTGAGACTCCTCAGTCAAAAATAGTTCGGACGTACGTTTTCAGGCAGTTCCGGCTACCTGACATTGTCCCGTGCGCGGCATCCGCGCGCCGAAATACGCCGCGCTGACGATACCGACCGCGCCCATCACCGCGCAGAACATCACGCAGATCCACGGACTCCACGGCATCAGACCGATCAGCAACAGCGGTGTGATACTTGCCCACGCGGCGTAGGCAATGTTGTAGGTGAAGGAAATGCCTGACACGCGGATACGCGCCGGGAACAAACCGACCATCACCGAGGGCACCGCGCCCACCACGCCGCAGGCGAGACCCGCGATGGCGTAGGCGATGCCGATCCAGGCGCCGCCGCTGATCAGGCAACCGTAGAGCACGGCAATGCCCAGCGGCAGCAACAGGCTATAGAGCATGACCGTGCGCCAGGCGCCGATGCGGTCGACCAGCAACCCGGCGATCACGCAGCCGATATTGAGGAAAACGATGCCCAATGCGCTGAGGGCGAAGGTATGGCTGGCGGTCATGCCGAAGGTTTTCTGCATCATGGTCGGCGTGATGACGACGAACACCACCACCGCCGAGGTCAGCACGCAGGTCAGCAGCATCGCCGGTAGCATCGCCAGTCGGTGTTCGCGCAACACCGTGCGCAACGGCAGTTCGACGCGCGCCTCACGTTGCGCTTCCATGGCCATGAACACCGGCGTTTCGCTCAGCCAGCGACGCAGGTAGACGCCGATCACGCCGAATACACCGCCGAGCAGGAACGGATAGCGCCAGGCGTAATCGAGGATTTCTGCCGGGGTGAACACTTGCGCCAGAAACGTCGCGGTCAACGCGCCGATCAGGTAACCGAAGGTCAGCCCGGCCTGGAGGAAGCCCAGCGCATAACCGCGATGGCCAGCAGGTGCATGTTCAGCGACGAACACCCAGGCACTCGGCACTTCGCCGCCGACCGCCGCGCCTTGGAGAATGCGCAGCGCCAGCAGCAACAGCGGCGCGAAATAACCGATCTGCGCGTAAGTCGGCATGATCCCGATCAGCAGGCACGGCAGCGCCATCATCAGGATGCTCAGGCTGAAGACTTTCTTGCGACCCATGCGGTCGGCGAAATGCGCCATCAAAATACCGCCCAGCGGCCGCGCCAGGTAACCGGTGACAAAGATCCCGAAGCTTTGCAGCAGGCGCAGCCATTCGGGCATTTCCGGCGGGAAAAACAGCTGACTGAGGGTCAGGGCGAAGAACACGAAAATGATGAAATCATAGATTTCCAGCGCGCCACCGAGGGCTGCAAGGCCGAGGGTCTTGTAGTCGGAGCGGCTGAACGGCGCGGGTTGCGCTGCGGAATTGGCAGTCATGACAAAGAACTCTGGCACAGGCAAAAAACCAAGGCGCACATGGTCTACGCAAATGGGCGGATGGACAACCCGTTAGACCATAGTCCTGATTTGGAAAAACCTGCTCACAAAACGCCTCGGCTTGATTTACTGTTGGGGCCTGTCTGCAGCCTAGTGAAAAACCTGTGGGAGCGGGCTTGCTCGCGAATGCGGTGGGTCAGCCAAATAAGTGC
>NZ_LHVN01000035.1:0-16450 GCF_001269815.1 Pseudomonas sp. P1.31
TCAGCCAAATAAGTGCCGACTGCCCCACCGCATTCGCGAGCAAGCCCGCTCCCACCAAAAGCACAGATCGCTTTGCAGACCCAAAATAACCATAAAAAATCCGAGGTACTTCTGTGGCCGCTGATATCGAAGATAGCCGCTCCGCGCGCTTCGCCTTGCGCTGTTCCAACTTCGCCGAACGCTGGTTTCCCGATTCCTGGGTGTTCGCCGCACTGGCCGTGATCATCGTCGCGCTGGCGACAATGGCCATGGGCGCCAAACCCACCGACGCCGCGATGGCTTTCGGTGACGGCTTCTGGAGCCTGATCCCGTTCACCATGCAAATGGCCTTCGTGGTGATCGGCGGCTACGTCGTCGCCAGCTCGCCGCCCGCCGTGAAACTGATCGATCGTCTGGCGCGCATCCCGAAAAACGGTCGCTCCGCCGTGGCCTGGGTCGCACTGATTTCGATGGTTGCGTCGCTGCTCAACTGGGGCCTGTCGCTGGTGTTCGGCGGTTTGCTGGTACGCGCCCTCGCCCGCCGCACCGATCTGAAAATGGATTACCGCGCTGCCGGGGCCGCTGCCTATCTGGGGCTTGGCGCCGTGTGGGCCTTGGGCCTGTCGTCGTCGGCCGCACAGTTGCAGGCCAACCCGGGCAGCCTGCCGCCGTCGATCCTGTCGATCACCGGAGTGATTCCGTTCACCGAAACGATTTTCCTCTGGCAGTCCGGCGTGATGCTGCTGGCGCTGATCGTGATCTCGATCATCATCGCCTACGCCACCGCGCCCGGCCCGAACTCTGCGCGAGACGCCAAGGCCTGCGGTATCGACCCGGCGTTCAACCTGCCACCGCTGCAACCGCGCACTCGTCCGGGCGAATGGCTGGAACACAGCCCACTGCTGATCATCGTGCTGGTACTGCTGGCGGCGGGATGGTTGTTCCACGAGTTCTCGACCAAACCGGCGATCACCGCGATCTCCGGGCTGAACACCTACAACTTCCTGTTCATCATGCTCGGCGCGCTGCTGCACTGGCGCCCGCGCAGCTTCCTCGATGCGGTGTCGCGCGCGGTGCCGACCACCACCGGCGTGCTGATCCAGTTCCCGCTGTACGGCTCGATTGCCGCACTGATGACCACGGTCAAAGGCGCCGATGCGCAGACGCTGGCACACCACATCTCGACGTTCTTCGTCAGCATCGCCTCCCACGACACCTATGCCCTGCTGATGGGCGTGTACTCGGCGATTCTCGGCTTCTTCATTCCGTCGGGTGGCGGCAAGTGGATCATCGAAGCGCCGTACGTGATGCAGGTCGCCAACGATCTGCAATACCACCTCGGCTGGGCGGTGCAGATCTACAACGCGGCCGAAGCGCTGCCGAACCTGATCAACCCGTTCTACATGCTGCCGCTGCTGGGCGTGCTCGGACTGAAGGCGCGGGATCTGATCGGCTTCTCGTTCGTGCAACTGCTGGTGCACACGCCGCTGGTGCTGTTTTTGCTGTGGGCGCTGGGGACGACATTGGCGTATACGCCGCCGGTGATGCCGTAAACCGGACCGTCCAGTCGGCATAAAACCCTTGTGGGAGCGGGCTTGCTCGCGAAAGCGGTGTGTCAGTCAACATCATTGCTGATTGATACACCGCCTTCGCGAGCAAGCCCGCTCCCACATTTGAAAAACCGTGTTGTCCGACTTCTCCGGGCATCACGGCTGATCCACTATGAGGCGCCCCCGAACGAGGGGGATTCACGCTGAAAAGGATCTGAGCATGTTGAAAATCGCAGGACTCACCCTCGCCGCGCTCACGCTGAGCGCCGCCGCCCACGCCGATGTCGACCTGAAACTCGGCAGCAGCGAACGCGTTACCCGTCTCTTCGCTTACCCCAACAACTGCAGCGTCATCTGCTTTCGCAACTGGACGTTGGAGCAGACCGTCGCCCACTACCTGAACCAGAGCGTGCAACGCGACGGTTACGCCAATGCGAAGGTGTTGGTGAAGACTGATAACGGTCAGCTCTACGCCGAGATAACCGGCGTGCCGAAGGGTTACGGCAAACCGTTGTCGGCGCTGCTCGATGCTGGCGATCTGGCTTACAAAGGCGCCAGCCAACTCAACGCCGACGGCAAATGGGCGTACAGCTGGTATCTGTTCCTGCCGCTGGGCATGGCCCTGGAAAACCGCAAAAGCATCGAACTGCTGCACTTCCCGCCGGATTATTCGCTGACCCAGGCGCAGGATTATCTGCGCTCGAACACCACCGATCGCTGGGCAACGTTGATGACCGCAAACGGTATTCCTGCGGCGCAGACACCGGCGTTTCAAACCATCATCGACATCGCCCCGATCGCCGCGCCCGCCAGCGCCGGCAGTGATCTGGAAGGCGTCTACGGTTACTTCAAGGACTACCAGACCGCGCTGGTCAAACAGTTCAGCCAGAGCGCCAGCGGTAGCGTGCTGCCGATGGTGGCTTTTGGATCGCCCGTCAGAAACTGGATCAAAGATCAATACGGGCCGACCGTGGGCGTGTTGGGCCTCGCCACCATCACACCGAGCAAAAGCGTGAACGTGCCGGTATTGGGCTCCAATCACCCGAGTTACATCTGGTACGCCGCCGACCCGAAAAGCTACACCGGTGATGATGCCCAAGCCAAAGCCGATGCCGCCGGCCTGAAAGTGATGGGACAGGATTTGAGCGCCGCTTGCTGGCAGGCCGGAATGGGCCGCAAACCGGGCAGCGACCCGAAGCCCCTGCTCAACCGTTGCACACAAACCTGGCAGGTGACGCAGAAGGTCAAAACCTGCGAGCTCTTCTACACCTCGATTCGCAATCTGAGCGCAGAACAAGCCGCCGCGAAATGCACCACCACGCCGATCAGGGCTGAACTGCAGCAATTGCAGGCACCGTTGCCGGCTGCTGCCGTCCCGGCCCCACATCTGTAGGGTATTTGCGCGTCAGTTTTGGCTGACGCGCAAAAGCGCCAATCGCGCCTGTCAGATCTGACAGTAGACCGGTTTTGTCATATATCGCAGGATTGGATCCATAAATCGTGTTGCAGGACTGACAGGACGTCAGCCTACGGAAGTCGCAGCACCCGTTGGACAAGGATCGTTATGAACAGTCATGCCGTTCACGCCCGTCATGCTTGTGATTCGCCGGGCATTTATCCGTTTGCCGGCCTCCCCGTGCGTCTCGGTTTTCCAGCCAGCGATGACTTCGAAATCATTCACGATGACGATGGCACCGATGCCGTGATCGCGCATCGGGAGTTTCTGCGCATCACCCGCATGTGTCGCGTATCGGGACAAGTGTTGCCCTATCGATGTCGGCAGACCCGGCAACTGCAAACCGGCCTGCATCTTTACGACCCACGCTTCTGCGGATTGCTGGAACATTCCTGCAACCCCAACGTGTTTCTCGACATGAGCGAATTGTGGCTGTGGGCGCTGAAAGATATCCACAGGGGCGAACGGCTGACCATGGATTTCGCGGCCACTGAAGACAAGCTCTTGCGCCAGTTCGCTTGCCATTGCGGATCGTCGCAATGTCGTGGGTGGATCACCGGTTACGACGAGCCACCCAACCGCGAAGGCCAACAGTTTTTACAGCGCAGGCGCCACGCGGGCCTGCGCTGAAACGCTGATTACGGCGCGCCGACCGGACGCAAACGATATTGCGGCGGCAATTGCTCGAAACCACTGATGGTGGTGTTGAGACTTTTCCAGCGGCCATCCTTGATCCCGTAGATGCAACCGTGGATCGACAGGCTCTGCCCACGATGCCAGGCGTTCTGGATGATGCTGGTGTGGGCGACGTTGGCCACTTGCTGGATTACGTTGAGTTCGCACATCCGATCGACCTGTTCTTCTTCGGTCGGCAACTTGGCCAGTTCTTCGCGTTTTTCGTAGTACAGATCGCGAATCGAACGCAGCCAGCCGTCGATCAGGCCGAACTGGCGATCCTGCATCGAGGCGCGCACACCGCCGCAACCGTAGTGGCCGGTAACGAGAATGTGCTTAACCTTGAGCACATCCACCGCGTACTGAATCACCGACAGACAATTGAGGTCGGTGTGCAGCACCACGTTGGCGACGTTGCGGTGAACGAACAGATCGCCCGGCAACATGCCGACGATTTCGTTGGCCGGTACGCGCGCGTCGGAACAGCCGATCCACAGATACTCCGGCGTTTGCTGGCGGGCCAGTTTGGCGAAGAAATCCGGGTCTTCCTTGGTGATCGCGTCAGCCCAACGCTCGTTGTTATCAATCAGGTCTTGTAAGTCATGCATGCTGTAAGGCCTCAAGAAAGATGCGCTGGTATGACAGTCGACCGCCCGTCGGGGTCACGCTTGAGCCGAAAGTGATTTCGTTGGAATTCTCGTGTGCCCGGTGAGTCCACCTTAGTAAGGCCCACAGTATGAGGAATTGCCATGACTGATTCACGACGCCCTTACGATGCGGTACAGCCGGAGCCCATCGATGATAACGAAGACCGCATGGGTTCGGTGCATGAGCTGGATTTCGATGAAGACGAACCCAGCGCGAAGATCGGTGATGAGATTCCCGAGCGTGAACGCGAGCAGTTGATGCCCAATGAACGCGTGCGTGAAGCCGGGATGACTGGCGCCTCGGTTGCCGACCATGAGCCGACCGACGATGACATGAGCCCGGAAACGCTGATTCATGAAGACGGTGCGCGGGATGCCGAAGAGGCCGGGGAAGGCAATCAGGCGGATTGGGATTTGAGCATTGTCGATGAGGATGACATTGGCGGTGGAAACGGGCTGGATGAGGCGGAACTGGCGCGGCGTGATCCGATGGATGGCAAGCGCTGACAGACCCGATCCCCTGTAGGAGCTGCCGAAGGCTGCGATCTTTTGATCTTTTTGCATGATCCGGAACAAGATCAAAAGATCGCAGCCTGCGGCAGCTCCTACAGGGGGGATGTTGTATCCGCAGGAGCAGAATGAGTCAGGGGTTCAGTCAACCAAAGTGCAGGCCATGACCACCGCATCTTCACGCCCGCCCACCGCCGGATAATAATCCCGACGCCGGCCAATCTCGTTAAAGCCATAACGCTCATACAACCGGAACGCCGCCGTATTACTGTCGCGCACTTCGAGAAAACACTCCCGAGCCTCAGCCGCATACGCTCGCGACATCAGATGCTCCAGCAGCGTCAGCCCCAACCCTCGCCCCTGACTCTCCGGTTTCACCGTGATATTGAGCAGATGCGCCTCATCGAGAATGATCTGCACCACACCATGCCCAACCTGTTGCTCACCTTCGAACATCAGCCAGATCTGGTATTTGCCCAAGCCGTCGAGAAAAATCCCGCGCGTCCACGGATGGCTGTACGCGGCGAATTCAATCTTCAGCACAGCGTCCAGATCCGCCTCGATCATTGGGCGGAACGATACAGCGTCACTCATTCGATTCTTTCCAGCGCGCCATCAGCCGACGCATGGCTTGCCACACAGCGGCTTTGCGCTGTGGCTCTTCCATTAACAATTCCAGACCGGGAATGGCCCAGGCTGAGCCCAGACCTTCGATCTGCAATTCACGATTGAATGCTTCAGCGTCCGCCTCACCGGCAAAACGCACCGCCGGCAGGCCGATCAGCCACAGGCAGGCGCAGGGTGCGGATTCCATTTGTACCGAAAGGAAACCCTGCACAAAGTCGCGCGCCGCATCCGGGCCCTGATCCATGGTGCCGCGATTGAGCCACGGCCAACGCACTGGCTCGCCGACAATTTGCGGCGCATCCGGCAGACCGGCGGCACGCAGCATGTCTTTGAGCAATAAATAAGCAGGGTCACGGCTCTGGAACGGCTCGCCTGTGGGTAACTCGACCAGCAGCAGGCAACGTCCGGCCCGCAATAATTGTAGGGCGAAACGCGGCGGCGGCACGGGTGCAGGCTTGGCGACGACTGGCGTGTCGTCGGCCTCCTCCACCGGTTTGGCGTTGGTTCGCGTGCTCGCCAGCGACGGGCGCGGCACTTCGATCTTCGGCCGTTCGCTCGGGCGCGCAACAGGCTGCACCGGCGCTTCGGCCTGAGGCGCGGGCACCGGCGGCGCTTCTACCTCGGGCTCGGGCATGTCCAGCAGCTCGGGGCGCGAGGGGGCGGCGAAGGGCAATTCGGTGCGCGGCAGCCAATTGACCACCTGCATGGCGTTCAAATAGGCGCGGCGGCGGGACTCGATAAGCAAAGGGTCGGCCACTTGTGGATAACTGAAGTGGGCTGATTCTACCGCCCTTCGCCCAAGATCGCCCGTTGTTGATCAATCACTTGACCGAAAGAAAAACAACAGCCTGTCCCTGGATTGAATCGTATCGGCTGCGATGCAGTACAATCGCCGCTTTTCATTGCCAACCAGCCGGGCATTCCGATGATCGAACCCAAGCGCGTCTTGCGCGCCCTCGCTGAACACTGGGCGCTTCTGGAGCCTTTGTGTGAGCACTTCGACCAAGGCACATTGAGCCTCAACGAACTGCGCACGCAACTGGCCGCCCAACAACTGGACAGCACGCCGCAGGACATTACCAGCCTGCTCGACGTGTGGATTCGCCTCGATATTCTGGTACCGGTGGCGAAAAGCCCGAACCGGTTCGAGCTCAATGCGCAGATTCACGACTTCCTCGCTTACCTGCGTCGTGAACACCGTTTGGGCCTGTGCCTGGAAATCGAAGCCTATTTGCGTCACCTCGAACGCCTGGCCGGTTACATTCAGGATGCGTTCGATGTTCGCGACGGTCACGACCTCGCCCGTCAGCTGCGTTTGCTCGACATGCGCGTTCGCGATGTTCTGAAGAAACTCGACAACGACGAACAAGCGCTGGTGGCGGTGGCCGAACGCGCCAAGACCAGTGACCGGCAGATTCCGCTGCGTCAGCGTTACGCCGAAGTACTGGCGACGTGGGACGAATACGTCGAGCCGATGATCGATCTGGTGAACGCCGACGGCGCCTTCGAACAAGGCGTGCGCAAGGTCGAAACCGTGTTGCTGAAGATGCTCAGCGAGCAACAGCGCCTCGGCCATCTGGTTGACGATGACATGCTGCTGCGCACCCACGCGCGCATCCTCGAAATGCAGACCAGCGCGCAATTGACTCTGCGGCATGCTCGCGAACTGTTGCTGCCGCTGCGTGAAGAAGCCCGCCGGCACAACGCCGTGACCCGTGGCGCCGCGCTCGCACTGGCGGCGATCCGCCGCAAAGGCATCGACGCCGTGCCGCAAGCCGCGATGCCGATGTTTACTCGCCCGCAAAGCACCTTCCTCGGCAGCGCCAGTCAGGTCGAAGCCTACGTGTACGCGTTGGCGCGTTTCGAACCGAAACCGGCACGCTTCCCGAAAGCGCACAAAACCCAGAAAGGCGAAGCGCCACGCGCACCACGCACCGTGCGCGAGATGGTCGACCGTTGCGAAGAATCCCTGCCAATGCCGGATCTGATGACCTGGCTGCTCGAGCAGGAACCGGACGGCGCCACCGACGAATTGCTCTATTGGTTCTCGCGCCTGTCGCGGGAAAAACGCTTCACCCGCGAGCGTCTGGAACGCCGCGACTACCACACTCATGAGCACCAGGTCAGCCTGCGCTCCTTCGCCCTGCTCTCGGCCCGCGACAGTGCCGCCGAGGATTCTGCGAGCATCCCCAATGCATCTTGATCTCTCCGAACTGTCCCAACTGGCACCGATCTTCCGCGAGCTGTTCAAGGGTTACCACGTCAGCCGCCGCGACCCGGAACTGTACGCGCAACTGTCGAACTTCCAGGATCAATACCGCACGCTGTTTAAGGCGCTGGGTTTTGAACTGGTCTGCGACACCCGTGGTTTCTACTACTTTGTGCCGGACATGGCCGCTGCGGCGGTGAACAAGACGGCGCAGCGTCTGGCGCTGTTCACCTTCATCCTCGTCGAGCATCTGGCCGATCAGGGCCGCGACCCGATCGCCGTGCTCGATGGCGGCAGCCTCGGCCGCGAAGAACTGCCGTCGCTGCTGGAGAAGTACCGCGACCTGTTCATTCAGGCCGAAGTGCAGACCGTTGAAGAGCTCGAAGAAAAGATCATGCGCCGCATGACTCAACTCGGTTTCGCCGGTGAAGAAAACGGTGTGTACCGCTTCCTGCCGCCGATGCACCGCTTCCTCGATGTGTGCCTGTCGGTGCAGCAGGACCGCGATCTGGCGGCCAGCGTGCACAGCGTATTGCCGCTGCCGGCGCCGGTGCTGATCGACGAAGCCGCCGAAGCCAAATTCCTCGAAACCGACGATCCGCTTGATCTCAGCGAATTTGATGAAGAGAGCGAAGAAGACGCACTGGCCCGCGCCATTGCCGAAGAACAGGAGTCCGACGCATGAGCCAGGAACGCTACGGCATCCGCCGCTTTGCCCTATTGAACACTGCCGGTTACAGCCTCGGCCTGTTCCCGCTGGAAGAACCGTTGTCGGTTTACGGCGCGAACAACCTCGGTAAATCGGCGTCGATCAACGCCTTGCAGTTCCCGATTCTGGCGCGCATGTCGGACATGAGTTTCGGCAAGTACAGCCTCGAACAATCGCGGCGCTTCTACTTCGCTTCCGACACCAGCTACATCCTTGTCGAAGTGAATCTGCCACACGGCCCGCACGTCATTGGTGTGGTCGGGCGTGGCCCGGGCGGTGGTTTCGGTCACCAGTTTTTCGCCTATGCCGGCAAGCTCGATCTGGCGCACTACCAGAAGAATGACACCTGCCTGCGTCAAAAAGAGCTGTTCAACAACCTTGAGAAAGAAGGCCTGAAAGCCTACGAACTCAAGCCGGATGAGCTGCGTCGTTTGCTGGTGGGCGGTCACACTTCGATCCCGCTGGATCTGACCCTGATCCCGCTGCGCTCCACCAGCGAGCAGAGCCTGAAGACCTTCCGCGCGCTGTTCATCAACCTGCTGCACATGCGCGAAATTACTGCGGCCAAGTTGAAGCAGTTGTTCCTCGATGCCTTCGAACACAGCCTGCGTTCCGGCAGTGTCGATTACATTGCCGCGTGCGAAGAAGCCTTCCGCGACGTGCGTCGTATGGAACAGGACTACAACTCGCTGGTCGCTGCCGGCCCGTTGGTTGAAGCCTTGGCCAACGGCGTGAAACAGCGCGACGTGCTGCGCGGCAAGCTGCATCGGCTGTCGCCGCTGCTCGATTCGTTGCTCGGTACTTGGTCGGATTACGCCAGTGCGCGCAAGGAAGAGCTGACCATTCAGGCCGACCACTACCGTGGCGAGCAGGACAGCCTGCAAAACAATCAGCGCGGCGGTACTCAGGAGCTGATGCGTCTGGAGCGGGAAATTTCCGGCATCCAGCGCTGGCTCGGCGAGCTGTCGGTACTGAAGAATCGCTTTGCTTTGGTCGATGACGTCAAAGTGCTCGAGCAACAATTGCTCGCGGCCAAAGACGCCCACGACGAACTCGCCGGCGCCTTGGCGCAATCGCGTCAGTTCAGTGCAGAAGATCTCGAAGAGCGTCTGCGCGATCTGGAAAAACGCCTGAAGTCGGTGAAGCAACAACTCGATCACGCCGACAACAACAGCTATGCACGTCTGCGCGAAGAGTTTTCGCAGCAGGACGTCGAGCGCCTGATGCGTTTGTTCAACAGCGCGTTGTTTAGCCTGCCATTGGGCGAACACGGCATCGCCCTCGACGAGGATGGCCAGTGGGTCAAATCGATGGAGCTGATCCTCGATGGCTTCAAAGGCGAGCGTTTCGAAGTGCCGGGCCTGTCGATCGATATCTCCAATATCGAGCCGCCAGCCCTGCAAGCGCTGGCCGATCGTGCCGCGTTGCGCGATCAGAAAGAGCGTCTGGAAAAAGAACTCAAGCAACTGAAAACCCAGCAGGCTGTTGCTGCTGACCGCTCGGCGAGCAAGACCCAGACCGAAGCGCTGTACCAGCAAGTGCTGGACGCGCAAAAGGCGTTGGAAGATTTCCGTCGCACGCAGACCCTGAGCGCTGAAGAAGGCGACAAGCTCGAGCAACTGGCGCAGATGGAAGGCGCGCAGGACGAACTCAAGCGTTCCAGCGATGCCTTCACCGAACGCGTCCAGCAACTGTCGGCCAAGCTGCAACTGGTCGGCCGTCAGATCGCCGATATGGAAGCCAAGCAACGCACGCTCGACGATGCATTGCGCCGTCGTCAGTTGCTGCCGGCGGATCTGCCGTTCGGTACGCCGTTCATGGATCCGGTCGACGATTCGATGGACAACCTGCTGCCGCTGCTCAACGACTATCAGGACAGCTGGCAAGGCTTGCTCCGTGCTGACGGTCAGATCGAAGCGCTGTACGCGCAAGTGCGCCTCAAAGGTGTGGCCAAGTTCGACAGCGAAGACGACATGGAGCGCCGTCTGTCGCTGCTGATCAACGCTTACGCGCACCGTACCGATGAAGCGCTGACGCTGGGCAAGGCCCGTCGTGCAGCAGTCACCGACATCGCCCGCACCCTGCGCAACATTCGCAGCGACTACGACAGCCTCGAGCATCAACTGGCGCTGTTCAACCGCGAGATCAACAAGCGCCAGGTCTCCAACCTGCAGAGCTTCCGCATCGTCCTCGCGCCGAACAAGGAAGCCCTCAAGCACATCGACCAGATCATCCACAGCGCCGGTCAGTACGAAGAAGGCGAAACCCTGTCGGTGTTCGACCTCAGCCAAAGCGCCGAGCAGGACAACAAGAACGAAGAGGCCAAGGAATATCTGGCGCGGTTGGTGGCGGCAAACCACAACCAGCTCGGTCTCAAGGACTTGTTCGAACTCGCGTTCGAGATCACCAAGGTCAACGGTCAGCCGGTGATCCACACCGACATCGACGGCGCGGCGTCCAACGGCACGACCATGACCATCAAGGCGCTGACCAACATGTACTTGTTGCTGCACTTGATGGATCGCGATCAGGCCGGCCGCGTGCGTCTGCCGTACTACCTCGACGAGGCGGCGGACATCGATGAGAAGAACCAGGCCGCGCTGCTGGAAACCAGTCTGCAACTGGGCTTTGTGCCGATTCTGGCCAGCGTGAAGCCGCAGGTCTGCGCCAGTGTCGCGATCGACCTGGAAGGCGGCAGCGGCCCAGCGGGGATCTACATTGATGAGGCGGACTGGAAGTACATCCGTCGCCATGATGTGGTGAAGGCCACGGTGAATGTTGAAGCGGATGAACCGGAGCTGGATGCGGTTTGATCGGCGTTAACTGAAGACAAAAAAAGGGCCGCGATCTGTTTGGATCGCGGCCCTTTTTTATGGCTTGGGATTTGTGCTGGGCTTTGAGGCCTCTTCGCGAGCAAGCTCGCTCCCACATTGAAACGCATTCCAAATGTGGGAGCGAGCCTGCTCGCGAAGGCGTCTTTGTAGACGCCACATCAACTTCAGGTTATTTACCGAGCGAAATCTTCGGCGCCCACGTCAGCCACTCATCTTCAAACTTGTCGAACAACGGGAACGTCTGCTCCGCCCGAGCCTGACCGCCCATCCGCTCACCATCCGGCGTAGCGAATGCGATGCCGCCCTGAATCGCTGTCTCCAGCGATTCGGTGCGCACCGTCAGCCCGTTGAACAAACCGATATCAAACCCGACACCGCTGGTGTTCCAGAAGCGGCTGCCGCTGCGTACGAGCGGCGCGTATTTCGGCTCGATCAGAATGTGTACCAATACGCGATCAGCGGTCTGGCCCAGTTCATAACCGGTGACTTTACCCACGGTAATTTCACGGTAAGTCACCGGCACACCCGGCTTCAACGAACCACGGCGAGCGGCGCTCAACACCAGACTCAGACCCGCCTCTTGTTTGGTGACTTCCGGCGCATTGGCCAGCGCGACAAAGTTCTTCTGCGGGCCAAGGTTCTTCGCCGCTGGCTGCACTTCGATGTACTTGCCGGTCACCAGGGTTTCCAGATTCTCTGTCTTGATCAGGCCGAGCTCAGGCTTGACCACCCAGAACTGACTGCCAATCCGGGCAATCTTCTCCGGCACTTCCGTGATGCGCGCGGTCAGGATGACCGATTGCAAGTCGTCAGTCAGATCAACGCTTTCAATCTTGCCGACATCCAGCCCTTTGAAACGAACCGGCGTGCCGCTGCTGAGACCGTCGGCGCGATCGACTTTGATCGTTACTACGCTGCCTTTTTTACTGGCGTCGTCATGATTGGCAAACAGACGGAAACGCGGAATGCGTTTCTGCAGCGGTGCCTTGGCCTGCGGTGTTTCGAAGGCGATACCGCCGGCCATCAGGGTTTGCAGGGATTCACTCTTGACCTGAATGCCGCCGGTCAAACCGCCAGTCAACGTGACACCGCTGACATTCCAGAACCGCGTCGAAGCGTTGACCAGGTTTTCGTATTCCTTCTCGATGTGCACGCCGACGATGATCTGCTTGCGCGTCTTGGAGAACTGGTAGCTCTGTACCGAACCGACCTTGACCTGTTTGTACAAGATCGGACTGCCGACATCGATCGAACCCAGCGTGTCGGTGAACAGCACCAGGTGCAGACCCGGCGAACGCAGATCCAGCGGCGGCGCTTTCGGACGTGCTTCGAACTCACGTTTCGGGGCGGCACCTTTGTCACCCGGACGCACGGCGATGTAGTTACCTTTCACCAGCGCTTCGAGACCCGTGATGCCGGCCAGCGAGATCGACGGTTTGACCACCCAGAACTGAGTGCCCTCCACCAGATAATCTTCGGCTAGCGGATCGAGGGTTAACTCTGCAGTGGCACTGTTCAGATCGGCGTCGACTTTCAATGCTTTCAGGTTGCCGACCTGAATGCCTTTGTACATCACTGGCGTACGGCCAGCCTGCAGGCCTTCGAAGTCGCTGAGTTTGACCTTCACCCGAATACCGGCAGCGGCAGCGTCGAAGTCCTCGTAGAGACGGAATGGCAGGCTCGGATCGGTTGGCGGACTGTCCTTGCGATTCTCCGGTGTGGCGAAGGCGATACCGCCGGCGACGATGCTGGCCAGCGATTCGCTGCGCACTTTGACCCCGGACAGGTTCGCGTCGATGCTGATGCCGCTGGCGTTCCAGAAACGTGTGTGTTTGCGCACCAGTTTGGCGTAGGTCGGTTCGATGAACACTTTGAGCTCAACGGTGCTTTGGTCTTCCGACAGCACATAGCTTTTGACCTGACCGACTTTGATTTGCTTGTAGAACACCGGGCTGCCACGGCTCAGCGAACCGAGACGATCAGCCTTGATGGTCAAGTGCAGACCAGGTTTGGCGTCGGACAGCGGCGGCTCTTCGGCCAGCGCCTTGAACTTGCGCGCGGGCTCGCCTTCGCCGGGACTGATAGCGACGTAGTTACCTGAGACCAACGTCTCCAGACCAGTGATGCCGGCCAGAGTTACGCTCGGTTTGACCAGCCAGAAACGCGTGCTGGTTTTGAGGTATTGCTCGACGTCCTTGTTCATCTCGACGGTGGCAATGACGCCTTTGGAGTTGCCCTCGTCGTCGAGCTTCAGCGTTTTGACCTTACCGACCGACATGCCCTTGTACATGATCTCGGTCTTGTTGGCCTGGATGCCTTCGCCGCTTTCAAAGCGAATCTGGATCTCGATCCCGGTTTCGGAATAGGCACGCCAGCCGAGCCAGCCACCGATGATCAACGCGATCAGAGGCAGTACCCAAATGGCAGACCAGTTCGAGGCCGGTCGGGTTTTCGCTACGGGCAAATCAGTCATGGTCGTCGTCCGACTCCGTGTTATCCCAAATCAGTCGGGGATCAAAAGTTACTGCAGCAAGCATCGTCAGAATCACCACACTGGCGAAGGCGATGGCGCCAAGATTGGCTTCGACACTGGCTAAGCGCCCGAAATTGACGACCGCCACCAGAATGGCGATCACAAAAATATCGAGCATCGACCAGCGGCCAATGAACTCGATGAAGCGGTACATCCAGATGCGCTGCCGAGCCGACAACGGTTGTTTGCGTTGTACTGAAAACAACAGCAGTGCGATGCCCACCAGTTTAAAAGTCGGCACCAGAATACTGGCGATGAACACTACGGCAGCAATCGGAATCATGCCGTGCTGCACCAACTGGATCACGCCGGACATGATCGTGCTTGGGTCACCTTGACCCAAAGAACTGACAGTCATGATCGGCAATACGTTGGCCGGTATATAGATAATCGCCGCCGTGATCAGCAGGGCCCAAGTACGGGTGAGGCTGTTCGGCCGGCGCGCGTGAACCAATGCACCGCAGCGGGTGCAGGTTTGCTCATCGTTGTCCGCTTCCTGCCGGTTCAACTCGTGGCATTCGGTGCACGTCAGAATGCCTGCATCAATCGCCCGCATGAGCATCTTCCCCTGATAACGCCTGCCAGATCTGGTGCGGCGACATCACCACTTCCAGCCAGACCTGAACCAGCAACAAGCCGATAAAACACGCCAGGCCAATGCCGACGGTGATGGCGGCCATGTCCGCCAGTTTGACGATCGCCACCAGTACGCCCATGAGGTAAACCTCGAGCATCCCCCAGTCTTTGAGGTGGTGGTAAATGCGGTAGAGCAACAAGCCATAGCTGCGACCGATATCGAAACGGATCGTCAGCAGCACAAACAATTGGCACAGCAACTTGAGCAGCGGAATGGCCATGCTGCACAGGAACACAACAATCGATACGCCTTGCATGCCGGTATTGAAGAGACCGAGCACGCCGCTCCAGACCGTATCATCCGAAGACTGCCCGAGTAGATTGAGCTGCATGATCGGCAAAAAGTTCGCTGGTATGTACAGCAGCAGTGCCGCAATCACCAGGGCAAGGCTGCGCTGCACCACGTTATGGCGATGGGCGTACAACTCGTATCCGCAGCGGGGGCAGAGGGCTTTCTCGCCGTGGGCAAGTGTTGGCTTGCGCATCAGCAGGTCGCACTCGTGACAGGCCACCAAGTCTTCCAGCGGTAGATCTGACAGCCCGGGGGCGTCAACCGACTCTGACATAAAGGCTCTGGCTCCAAAAAAGGTGGGGCTATTCTAGTGTTCTGGTTCGAAAATAACTGTGCAAATTTGTTCGATGAACCGTGCAAAAACTTTCCTGCGGGCAAAACAAAACCCCAACTGCTTTCGCAATTGGGGTTTCGGAATTTAATCTTGACGATGACCTACTCTCACATGGGGAAACCCCACACTACCATCGGCGATGCATCGTTTCACTGCTGAGTTCGGGATGGGATCAGGTGGTTCCAACGCTCTATGGTCGTCAAGAAATTCGGGTACTGAGTCGTGGCCAGTTGGCCTCGCTTCAGCAAATTGGGTATGTGACAGCTTTCGGTGTTTGTGAACATCGAACTTTCGGTTCGTTTCGTCTTCACACACCGCAATCTGATGCTCTTTCGAGTAGTCAAATTGCTTGGGTGTTATATGGTCAAGCCTCACGGGCAATTAGTATTGGTTAGCTCAACGCCTCACAGCGCTTACACACCCAACCTATCAACGTCGTAGTCTTCGACGGCCCTTCAGGGAACTCAAGGTTCCAGTGAGATCTCATCTTGAGGCTAGTTTCCCGCTTAGATGCTTTCAGCGGTTATCTATTCCGAACATAGCTACCCGGCAATGCCACTGGCGTGACAACCGGAACACCAGAGGTTCGTCCACTCCGGTCCTCTCGTACTAGGAGCAGCCCCTCTCAAATCTCAAACGTCCACGGCAGATAGGGACCGAACTGTCTCACGACGTTCTAAACCCAGCTCGCGTACCACTTTAAATGGCGAACAGCCATACCCTTGGGACCGGCTTCAGCCCCAGGATGTGATGAGCCGACATCGAGGTGCCAAACACCGCCGTCGATATGAACTCTTGGGCGGTATCAGCCTGTTATCCCCGGAGTACCTTTTATCCGTTGAGCGATGGCCCTTCCATACAGAACCACCGGATCACTAAGACCTACTTTCGTACCTGCTCGACGTGTCTGTCTCGCAGTCAAGCGCGCTTTTGCCTTTATACTCTACGACCGATTTCCGACCGGTCTGAGCGCACCTTCGTACTCCTCCGTTACTCTTTAGGAGGAGACCGCCCCAGTCAAACTACCCACCATACACTGTCCTCGATCCGGATAACGGACCTGAGTTAGAACCTCAAAGTTGCCAGGGTGGTATTTCAAGGTTGGCTCCACGCGAACTGGCGTCCACGCTTCAAAGCCTCCCACCTATCCTACACAAGCAAATTCAAAGTCCAGTGCAAAGCTATAGTAAAGGTTCACGGGGTCTTTCCGTCTAGCCGCGGATACACTGCATCTTCACAGCGATTTCAATTTCACTGAGTCTCGGGTGGAGACAGCGCCGCCATCGTTACGCCATTCGTGCAGGTCGGAACTTACCCGACAAGGAATTTCGCTACCTTAGGACCGTTATAGTTACGGCCGCCGTTTACCGGGGCTTCGATCAAGAGCTTCGCGTTAGCTAACCCCATCAATTAACCTTCCGGCACCGGGCAGGCGTCACACCCTATACGTCCACTTTCG